>JANMAS010000193.1:0-3658 GCA_031359975.1 Burkholderiales bacterium | reverse complement strand
CCCACCGGTCGAGTTCGGGCTCTGCGCCGTAGCGATAGCTGGTCGACAAGATCTGCGCCACATCCTCGGCATTGTTCGGCGAGAACTCCTGCCGGTACACCGTGCCGGCAATCGGTTGAGCCGCGAGTTGCAGACCAGGCACCGCGCCCGCGAGCCCGGCCTTGAACGAGCCGGCGCGGCTGGTCAGTTCCGGCTCGACCGGCTGGTCGCCGGGAAAGATCTCGAAATCCCTCACGCTTTCTCCGCAGTAGAAAACGGCGCCGTCGTTGCGCAGTGCAAACCAGTCATCGGTATCTTCGACCGCAAAGCCATCCACCTCGACCCGATCGTTGACAACGATGCAGGTAACGCCCTCGATCAGCTTGGTCTTGTCCAGCACATTCACGGTGACCGTCTCCCCCGCACCGCGGTACTTCCAGCGGTAGCCAGGAATCATCGGAAACCAGGCATTGGCCGGTGCCGGATGGCGAAAGTCGGACTGAAACTCGGCTGCCTCGAATGATGGTGCATAGCGATCTTCACCCACGGCCAGGCACAGGGCCGAGCGCGCCTGGCGTTGCTCGTCGCAGGCATGCTGGCTTTGCCGGCGTGTTTGGGTGGCATCGTCGTGGCAGGCTTGGCGGGCCGCCAGATCCGGTTGGTTGACACAACTCGCCTCGCTGCGGAAGTAGCCGTCCGCGCTGGCGTGCCGGCAAGCGGCGAGCAGGTTCATCGCGGTCGCGGTGCAGTAGCGGCCGGTGTGCAACGCGGCGGCGTCCGGCTTGTCGGCGGAAGCCGTGCCGCACAAGACAAGCGCGGCGACGAGAATCGCCCGCCGGGGAACAGGTGCAGGGGTGTGCAACATCGAGGATGTCTCCTGGGCAGTGGGGTTCGGGCGCTGCCACCCCGGTTCTGCCCGTACCGGGGTACAGCACAGCAGGTATAGGCAACTCTCCGATGGCGCGCCATTGGCGGTTTGACATACGCTGTGGCGCGGCTCGCGCACGCCACCCGCCGGTATACTTACGCTTTACCACCACGGCATTCGTGAGTGCCGCTTTCGGCCACGAGCGGGTGCCCAGCGACATGACCAAGTTCGTCTTCGTCACCGGCGGGGTGGTGTCTTCTCTGGGCAAGGGCATCGCATCAGCATCCCTCGGTGCGATCCTCGAGTCGCGCGGCCTGAAGATCACCCTCATCAAGCTGGATCCCTACCTCAACGTGGATCCGGGCACGATGTCGCCCTTCCAGCATGGCGAGGTGTTTGTCACCGACGATGGTGCCGAAACCGATCTCGACCTCGGGCATTACGAGCGTTTCATCACCACGCGGATGAAGCGGCGCAACAATTTCACCACCGGCCAGATCTACAAGACCGTGCTCGAAAAGGAGCGCCGAGGCGATTTTCTCGGCAAGACGGTGCAGGTGATTCCGCACGTCACCAACGAGATCCAGGAGTTCATCCTGCGCGGCGCGGCCATCGGCACGGCCGACGAGGCGCAGGTGGCGATCGTCGAGATCGGCGGCACCGTGGGCGATATCGAATCGCTGCCCTTCCTCGAAGCCGTGCGCCAGATGAGCCTGAAGCTCGGCCCCACCAATACCGCATTTGTGCACCTCACCTACGTGCCGTGGATCGCCGCCGCCGGCGAGCTCAAGACCAAACCCACTCAGCACACGGTGCAGAAGCTGCGCGAGATCGGTATCCAGCCGGATGTGCTGCTGTGCCGTGCCGACCGCCGCATCCCCGATGACGAGCGCGACAAGATCTCCCTGTTCACCAACGTGGCCACCCACGGCGTGATCTCGATGTGGGATGTCGACACCATCTACAAGGTGCCGCGCATGCTGCACGAGCAGGGTCTGGACGAACTGATCTGCATGAAACTGCAGCAACTCACCCGCCCGGCCGACCTGAAGCGTTGGGACCACCTGGTGCACGCGCTGGCAAACCCGCGCTCCCAGGTGCGCATCGCGATGTGCGGCAAATACACCGAGTTCTCGGATTCCTACAAGTCGCTCAACGAAGCACTGCGCCACGCCGGCATCCATACCCATGCGCGTGTGGAGATCGAGTATGTCGACGCCGAGTTGCTGACGCCCGACAACATATCGCAGCTCGACGGTTTCGATGCCATCCTGGTGCCCGGCGGCTTTGGCAAGCGCGGCATCGAAGGCAAGGTGTGCGCGGCGCAGTATGCCCGCGAGAACCGAATCCCCTACCTCGGCATCTGCCTGGGCATGCAAGTGGCCACGATCGAGTATGCGCGCCACATGGCCGGCCTCGACGCGGCCAACAGCACCGAGTTCGAGCCCACCACACTGCACCCGGTGATCGCATTGATCGATGAGTGGCAGGATCTCGACGGCAGCGTGCAAAAGCGCGATGCCAGCTCCGATCTGGGCGGCACGATGCGCCTGGGCGCCCAAAGCTCGGATGTCACCGCCGGCACGCTGGCGCACGAGATCTACGGCGATGTGGTCACCGAACGCCATCGCCACCGCTACGAGGCCAACGAGCGTTACCTCGATCGTCTGCAAGAAGCCGGGCTGGTGATCTCGGCGATCACCCAGACCGAAAAGCTCACCGAGATCGTGGAGCTGCCACGCTCGGTGCATCCGTGGTTCGTGGGTGTGCAGTTCCACCCGGAGTTCAAGTCCACCCCATGGGACGGCCACCCGCTGTTCATCAGCTACGTGAAGGCCGCCCTGGCCCGTCAGGCGATGGTCAAGGCGGCGGCCGAATCCGGCGCCGCCGGTATCCGGGCCGTGGCCTGAACCCCTCAAGGAACCCCTGCGATGAAGCTGTGCAATTTCGAGGTCGGCATCGACCAGCCGTTCTTCCTCATCGCCGGCCCCTGCGTGATCGAGTCCGAGCAGCTGCAGATGGATGTCGCCGGCCAGCTCAAGGAGATGACGACCGCGCTCGGCATCCCGTTCATCTTCAAGAGCAGCTTCGACAAGGCGAACCGCTCCTCGGGCAACACCTTCCGCGGCCCCGGCATCGACAAGGGCCTGGAGATCCTCGCCAAGGTGCGGCGTGAACTCAAGGTGCCGGTGCTCACCGACATCCACGACGAATCGCAGATCGCCCAGGTGATCGCCAACGTCGACGTGCTGCAGACCCCCGCCTTCCTGTGCCGGCAGACCGATTTCATCCGCGCCGTGGCGCAATCTGGCAAGCCGGTGAACATCAAGAAGGGCCAGTTCCTCGCGCCGCACGACATGAAAAACGTGATCGACAAGGCCCGCGCGGCGGCTCGCGAAAAGGGCTTGTCGGAAGACAGCTTTCTCGCCTGCGAACGCGGCGTGAGCTTCGGCTACAACAACCTCGTCTCCGACATGCGCAGCCTGGCGATCATGCGTGAGACGGGAGCGCCGGTGGTCTTCGATGCCACCCACAGCGTGCAATTGCCGGGTGGCCAGGGCACCAGTTCCGGCGGCCAGCGTGAGTTTGTGCCGGTGCTGGCGCGTGCCGCAATCGCAGTGGGCGTTGCGGGCGTGTTCATGGAAACCCATCCCGATCCGGCCAAGGCCATGTCCGACGGCCCCAACGCGGTACCGCTGAAACACATGCGCGCGCTGCTCGAACAACTCGCCTCGCTCGATCGGGTGGTGAAGCAACAGCCCCTGATCGAAAACGATTTCGGCTGCTGAACCCCAGCCGAACCCCCTTCAA
>JANMAS010000192.1:0-16259 GCA_031359975.1 Burkholderiales bacterium | reverse complement strand
GATGGTCGACGCCGATCATGGTCGGCACGTCGTGGCCCATCGCATTCATCGTGTGATGGCTCTTGTGGCAGTGAAAGGCCCAATCGCCTTCCTCGTCGGCGACGAACTCGATCTGGCGCATCTGGCCTACCGCGATGTCGGTCGTCACCTCCGGCCAGCGGCCGCCCTTGGGCGTGGGCCCGCCGTCGGTGCCGGTGACCAGGAACTCGTGCCCGTGCAGGTGAATCGGGTGGTTGGTCATCGTCAGGTTGCCGATCCGGATTCGCACCTTGTCGCCGAGGCGGACGTTGAGCGAGTCGATGCCGGGGAAGATGCGGCTGTTCCAGCTCCACAGGTTGAAATCGAGCATCGTCATGATCCTGGGCGTGAAGCTGCCTGGATCGATGTCGTAGGCATTGAGCAGGAACACGAAGTCGCGGTCCACCGCGTCGATCAGGGGATGTTTTTCTCTGGGATGGGTGATCCAGAAACCCATCATGCCCATCGCCATCTGCACCATCTCGTCGGCATGTGGGTGGTACATGAAGGTACCCGGGCGGCGCGCCACGAATTCGTAGACGAAGGTCTTGCCCGGCGCGATGCCGGGCTGGGTGAGGCCGGTCACACCGTCCATGCCGTTCGGCAGGCGCTGGCCGTGCCAGTGCACGCTGGTGAGTTCGCCAAGCCGGTTGGTGACGAAGATGCGCACCCGATCGCCTTCGACCACCTCGATCGTCGGGCCCGGACTTTGCCCGTTGTAGCCCCACAGGTGGGCCTTGAAGCCGGGTGTCATTTCGCGTACCACCGGTTCGGCCACCAGATGAAATTCCTTGACGCCGTTGTTCATGCGCCAGGGCAGCGTCCAGCCATTGAGCGTCACCACGGGGTTGTACGGCCGGCCGGTAGTGGGCATCAGCGGCGGCATGGTGTCGGGGCGGGTTTGAAGCACCGGCTCCGGCAAGGCCGCCATCGCCACCGGGCTGACGGCCGCCGCACTCACCGCGGCGGTGACGGCGCCCGCGCCGCCGATGAAGTTTCTTCGGGAAACCATGGTCATTCCTTCGTGGTCAGTGGCTGGCGCCGCGCGATTCAGCGGCCGTGGCCGGGCCGGCCGGAGCCTGCAGGTTGGGTGGGCCGATCAAGGCCATGTCGAGATCGGCCCGGGCGATCCAGAAATCGCGCAGCGATTCGATGGCGCCGTTGACGCTGGCGATTTGCGCGCGGGTATCGGCGAGCAACTCGAACACGCCGATCAGCATGCCGTTGTAGCGAAGCACGTTCTCCTCCGAGATGCGTTGCCTCAGCGGCACGATCTCATCGCGCTGATGCCTGGCGATGTCATAGGCGGAGCGATAGACACCGTAGGCCTCGCGCACTTCGGAACGTGCGGTGATCGCCGTGTGGGCCGCCCGGTTGAGGGATTGCCGATACACACTCTCGGCGCGGGCCACGCGGGCGCCGCCCCAGTCGAACAAGGGCAACTCCAGGCTCAGCTCCCAGCCGCGTTGCGTGGGTGCCTCGTTCGACGCATTGCGCACCGCGCGCAGCTCCAGCACGTTGACCAGCCGGGTCACCTGCGTGAGGCCCAGGCGCCGGGCGGTCTGCTCGGTATCGAATCGCGCCGCCTGAACATCCAGCCGCTGGGCCATCGCGGTGCGTTCGATGTCGGGCAGGTCATCCGCCTGGGCAGGCAGATCGGGCAAGCGCCGCGGCAGCGTCAATGCCGCCTGCTCGCCCCACACGCCGAGCCAACGGTTCAGCCGCTCGCGGGCGGCCTGCCGTGCCTGCTGCGCACGCGCCAGGTTCAGCGCCGCATCGGCATGGAAGGCCTGCTCGCGGGCTTGCTGCAGCTTGTTGAAGTTGCCCACTTGCGCCATGCGGCGCGCCAGCTCGGCGCCGGCCTGTGCCGTTTGCTCGACTTGCTGCATGTAGCGCGCGGTTTCCTCGGCCGCCAAGGCGTTGATGTAGGCCTTGCGGGTGCCTGTGGCCAGCATCAGCACGCGCATCGCCGCCGCGCTCTGGGTTTGTGCAAAGCGCTGTGTCTCCATCTGGCTGATCAGCGGCATCACCAGCAGGTGGGCGAGGTTCAGATGAAAGCCGCGCTCCAGCTCGGTCTCATCGCCACGCCGCAGGCGCGCGAAACTGAACCCCGGGTTGGGCAGGCGGCCGGCCTGAACGACGTCGGCTTCGGCAATACCCAGCTCGAAAAAGTCGGCTTGCAGGCCCTTGTTGTTGAGCAGGGCCAGTTGCACGGCATCGTCGGCGGTGAGGGGTTGCGCCAGCAGCTCCGCCACGCGCTGATCGATCGCATCCTGATCGGCCGGCGTGCGCGCCCAGCGCACCTCCTTGCCGAGCTGCTGCCGGGTGGTTTGTTCGACGCTGCCGAAACCACCGTCGGCGCTGAACGATGCGCAGCCGCCCAGAATGGCCGAGGCCGTGATGACGGCCGGCAGACGCAGCCACCGCGTTGAACGCCTGCTGATCGGTTGGCTCATCCGGCGCCCCTTCATGGTGACTGATGGCCACTGTGGCCACTGTGACCGGGCGGCATCTCGGGCGGGGTGCCGGGTGCTGCGGAAGGTGCGTCTTGCGCACTGGCTTCGCGGGCATAGGCGCGCCAGCCACCGATGCGGCTGACGGTCTCGTTGGCTTCGCGCCAGGGAACGAGCTTCTCGTCGGCGAATCCGCGGTAGGCGCCGAACGCGGATCGATGCACGGCGGGCGGCACGCTGGCTCGTGCGTCGAGAGGGTCAGCCTTGGCGGCAGCCGGCGCGGATTGCGCGCCGGCGCCGGCGCCCATGGCGAGCGCTGCGATGGGCAACAGCCATCGGAAGGGAATGCGGAGCATGGGGTGTCCTCGCTTGAACACGTGGTTCGCCGCTCGCCGAAGCGATGCGGGTGAATTCGCCACCCGGCATGCGCGCGCTTGCGCACACGCCGCGGTGCGGTACCTACGCGAGGAGGTTTCGAGGGGGCCGCTCGGGCCCGTCGGTCACGAAGCCGAAGGCCAGCACGATCGGCGTGGTGATCGCCGTGCTGACGGTCTCGGTGGCGGTGATGCCGGCCACCGAGTTGAGGATCGCCGGCGCGCCGCAGCACGACGCACACACGCTGCACTTGGGTTGATCCAGATGGGTGGCATGCGTGGGCTCCGCGCTGGCCTGTGCGTGATGGTGCGCCGCGGGTGCGATTTCAGCCGCGTCGGCTGCTGCAACGCCAGCCGGCTCCACTGGATGGTGCGGCGCGTGGCTCGGGCCGCGCAAGAGCATGCCCGCCGCGGCAACACCCTGAAAGGGAATCGCCATCATCACCAGCCAGATCAACAGTGCCTTCAGGCCGCTTTGCATGATTGAACTGTACGGTGTCGATCGTCAGGTGGGCGGTGTCGCAGCTCAGTCGGGCTTGTAGCCCGCCTCGGCCAGCGCCGACTCGATCTGTTGGCGAGGCTGCGTGGATTCGATGCGCACCGCGTGCGCGGGCAGGTCGATTTGCACCGTGGCCTGGGGATCGAGCTGCTTGACGGCCTGGGTGACGGCGCTGACGCAGTGGCCGCAGGTCATGGCGGTGATGCTGAGTTCGAACACGGTGCGCTCCCGCTGAATGGATGGGTCACGAGTCTCGGCCTTGCCACAGTGGGAAGGTCAAGCCCGAAGCGTTCAACCGTACCTGCGACAGGGGCAAGCCCATGGCGCTTGACCTTACCATGATGGCAGAGTTCAGACTCTGTTCACCATGATCGCCACAACCGCCACCACACCCCTCACCACGTCCACCACGCACCTGGAGGCCGACTGGTCGCTCGCCATCGAGGGCATGACCTGCGCCTCCTGCGTGGCGCGTGTGGAAAAGGCCCTGGGCAAGGTGGAGGGTGTGCTGTCGGCCGAGGTGAACCTCGCCACCGAGATGGCGCAGGTGCATGCGGCTGCCGCCACCCCAGCGCAGGCGCTGATCGCGGCGGTGGAGAAGGCGGGTTATGCGGCCAGGCTGGTGGTGTCCGATGAGCCATCGGCGGCTGTCGCGCGCCACGAGGCGCCCTGGTGGCCGGTGGCGCTTGCCGCCGTGCTCTCCGCGCCGCTGGTGCTGCCGATGCTCGGCTCGCTGTTTGGTGTGCACCTCATGCTGGATGGCTGGCTGCAACTCGCGCTGGCTACGCCGGTGCAGTTCTGGCTCGGCGCGCGGTTTTATGTGGCGGGCTGGAAGGCGCTGAGGGCCGGTGCCGGCAACATGGATCTGCTGGTGGTGCTGGGCACATCGGCCGGGTTCGGGCTGAGCGTGTTCGAGTTGCTGCGGCCCGCTGCCCAGGGCATGTCGCACCTCTACTTCGAGGCCTCGGCGGTGGTGATCACGCTGGTGTTGCTGGGCAAGTGGCTGGAAGCACGTGCCAAGCGGCAGACGACCGAGGCGATCCGCGCCCTGAATGCGTTGCGACCGGAGACGGCGCGGGTGCGGCGTGATGGCGTGGATCAGGATGTGCCGATGGCGCGGGTGAAAGCCGGTGACGTGGTGGTGATCCGCCCTGGTGAACGGGTGCCGGTGGATGGCGTGGTGCAGGAGGGCGCGAGCCAGGTGGACGAATCGCTGATCACCGGCGAGAGCGTGCCGGTGGAGCGGCATGCCGGTGGCCGGGTGACGGGCGGGTCGATGAACGGCGAGGGCTTGCTGGTGGTGCGGGTAACCGCCGTCGGCGCCGAATCCACGCTGGCGCGCATCGTGCGCATGGTGGAATCTGCGCAGGCGCACAAGGCGCCGATCCAGCGTCTGGTGGACAAGGTGAGCGCGGTGTTCGTGCCGGTGGTGCTGGGCATCGGCTTGCTCACGCTGCTCGGCTGGGGCGCGATCACCGGGCAGTGGGAGCAGGGCATCCTCAACGCGGTGGCGGTGCTGGTGATCGCCTGCCCGTGTGCGCTGGGCCTGGCCACGCCCACCGCCATCATGGCCGGCACCGGCGTGGCGGCGCGCCACGGCATCCTGATCAAGGATGCGCAGGCGCTGGAGCTGGCGCACCAGGTGAGCGTGGTGGCCTTCGACAAGACCGGCACGCTCACCGAAGGCAAGCCCCGGCTCGTCGAGGCGCTTCCAGCCGCCGGTGATCGTGCCGGCCTGCTGGCCGCGAGCGCTGCCATCCAGGCCGGCAGCGAACATCCGCTGGCGCGCGCGGTGCTGGATGCCGCGCGTGGCGAGGCGGTGCCAACGCTCACCGCGTCCGAAGTGCGAGCCATTCCCGGGCGCGGCATGGCGGCTGTCGTGCAAGGGCGTGATCTGCGCCTGGGCAGCACCCGCTTCGCCGACGAGCTGGGCGTCGAGCGTGGCGCCCTGCGAGCGCGGGCCGATGCGCTGCAGGCGCAAGGGCGCACCGTGTCGTGGCTGGTCGATGTGACCGATGCGGCGCAGCCACCGACGCTGCTGGGCTTGCTGGCTTTCGGCGACATGGTGAAAGCCCATGCCCCTGCCGCCATCGCCCAGCTGCATGCGCTGCACATCAAGACGGTGCTGCTCACCGGCGACAACCGCGGCGCCGCCGAAGCGGTGGCACGGCAGGTCGGCATCCAAGCGGTCGAGGCCGAGGTGCTGCCGCAAGACAAGAGCAACGCGGTAGCGCGGCTCAAGCAAGGTGGCGCGGTGGTGGCGATGGTGGGCGACGGCATCAACGACGCGCCCGCGCTGGCTGCCGCCGATGTGGGCATGGCCATGTCCACCGGCACCGATGTGGCCATGCACGCCGCCGGCATCACGCTGATGCGCGGCGATCCGGCGCTGGTGGCCGATGCGATCGATATCTCGCGGCGCACCTACGCCAAGATCCGGCAGAACCTGTTCTGGGCCTTTGCCTACAACGTGATCGGCATTCCGATGGCGGCGATGGGGCTGCTGAGCCCGGTGATCGCCGGTGCGGCCATGGCCGCCAGCAGTGTGAGTGTGGTGAGCAATGCGTTGCTGCTGCGGCGCTGGAAAGGCGGTGCGCGATGAGCTTGACGCTGTCGGCTTCGGGGCCCTTCAACATTGGCCAGGCGGCCGCGCAGTCCGGCGTGTCGGCAAAGATGGTGCGGCACTACGAATCGCTGGGCCTGCTGCCGAAGATCGGCCGCACCGAGTCGGGCTACCGGCAATACGGGCAGAGCGAGGTGCACACGCTGCGCTTCATCCGCCGCGCGCGCGACCTGGGATTCAGCATGGCGGAGATCGCCGAGCTGCTCAAGCTGTGGCAGAACCGACGCCGCGCCAGCGCCGATGTGAAAAAGATCGCCCTGGCCCACGCTGCCGATCTGGAGCGGCGCATCGCGGCGATGACCGCCATGAAACACACGCTGGTGCGGCTGGCCTCGTGCTGCCACGGCGATCAGCGGCCGGACTGCCCCATCCTCGACGAGCTGGCCGACTGACACACCCGCCGCGCGCGAACCTCAATGCTCGTGGCGGTGGTGGGCGTCCGGGTAGTGCTCGTGCGCGTGCGTCAATGGCTCGTGGCGGTGACGGTGGCTGTGTGTCACGGCGTGCGCAATGCCCGAGTGCGCATGCTGGTGAGCGTGCTGGTGGTGGGCATCGTGTTCATGTTCGTGCTCGTGCTCGACCGATTCGTGCGCATGGGCATGCCCGTGGCGTTCGCTCAGGTGCAGCCACACCCCCAGGGCCATCAGCGCACCCGACAGCAGCAGCCGCTGGTTCAGGCTCTCACCCAGCATCAGCACCGCCAGGCCGGCGCCGAAAAACGGCGCGACCGAGAAGTAGGCCCCGGTGCGTGCCGTGCCCAGGTGACGCAGGCCGACGACGAACAAGGCCAGGCTGATGCCGTACGCCGCCAGGCCGAGCGCCATCGCACCGGCCACCACCGGCATGTCGGGCCAGGTGGCGCCGATGAGCAGCGCCAGCAGCAGATTCACCGTGCCCGCCGCCAGGCCCTTGACCGACGCGATCCAGGTGGCATCGTTCAACGACACCTTGCGGGTGAGGTTGTTGTCGATGCCCCAGGCCAGGCAAGCGCCCAGCACCGCCAGAGCCGGCCACGGGGGCCCGAACGCAGCCTGGCCAGGCCATGCCAGCACCAACGCGCCCACCACGATCGCCGCCATGCCCAGCGCAATGCGCCGATCGAAGTTTTCGCGAAAGGCAAACCAGGCCAGCAACGCGGTGAACACGCCTTCGGCATTCAGCAGCAGCGACGCGCCCGATGCCGGCATGTTCGACACACCAACCATCAACAGCACCGGCCCCACCACACCGCCGGCCAACACGGCACCGGCCAGCCAGCGCCACTCGCCCGGCGGCAGCCGCACGGCGGGTGCCCTGCGCAGCAGGCGCCACAGCGTCA
This sequence comes from Burkholderiales bacterium, assembly GCA_031359975.1. GTDB lineage: Bacteria > Pseudomonadota > Gammaproteobacteria > Burkholderiales > Burkholderiaceae_C > JANMAS01. Next base: position 8,974 of record JANMAS010000192.1, on the reverse strand, counting down.
GGCCGATGCCCGAGCCCAGATAAAGCAGCCCGGCCAGCATCCATGGGCTGGTGTTGGCGAGCAGCAACTTGGCCAGCGGCGTGCCGGCGCCGAACAGCAACGCGGCGCCGAGGGCGGCGGCAACACCCGGGTGGCGAAGGCTGCGGATGGGCTGCATGCTGGGCACGACCTTGTACGAGATCAGGCGTGCGCGGCAGCGGGCGTCAATTCGCGCCGTGCCTGGGCGATCACCGATCGCGCCGCGGTGAGCCCGAGGATGGCCATCACACTGGCGACCAGCAGATCCGGCCACGCGGTGCCGGTGCCGAACACGCCCAACGCGGCCGCGATCACCGCCACGTTGCCGATGGCATCGTTGCGGCTGCACAGCCATACCGAGCGCATGTTGGCATCGCCTTCGCGCCAGGCATAGAGCATCATCGCCACGGCCACGTTGGCAGCCAGCGCCAGCGTGCCGATCAAGCCCATCGTGGCGGGCTCGGGCACCTGGCCGGCGGTGAGGCCCCAGGCCACCTTGCCGAGGATCGCCACACCGTAGATGCCCATCGTCACGCCCTTGAACATCGCCGCCCGCGAGCGCCACACGGTGGCCATGCCGAGAACGAACAGCGAGATGGCGTAGTTCGCCGCGTCACCGAAAAAATCCACCGCATCGGCCAGCAGCGAGACCGAGTGGGATTGCAGGCCGCCGGTGATCTCGATAGCGAACATCGCGGCATTGATGACCAGCGCCGCCCACAGCACACGGCGGTAGGCGGGGGTGGTGGCCGCCGCGGGCGGGGCGCACACGTGGCCGTGGCCCCCATGGTCATGGTGATCGTGTTCAGGCTCGGCATGATGGTGCGCATGACCGGTGTGGTCATGACCATGAATCTCGCTCATCTCGGGCTTTCTGGCGGTGGGCTTGCGGGCATCGATGCCGGGATTTGAAACCCTGTATCCACTTCAGAGTCAAGCGGCTACGATCCGCCCACAAAGGAATTGCGGCGATGAAGATCGGTGAGCTGGCCAAAGCGGCGCAGACGCAGGTGGAAACGGTGCGCTACTACGAGCGCGAAGGGCTGTTGCCGGCGGCACCGCGCAGCGTGGGCAACTACCGCGTCTACCGCGCCGAGCACATCGAGCGGCTGGCGTTCATCCGCCATTGCCGATCGCTGGACATGACGCTCGACGAGATCCGCCTGCTGCTGCGCTTCAAGGATGCGCCGCAAGAAGACTGCGGCGATGTGAACACGCTGCTCGACGAGCACATCGGCCACGTGGCCACCCGCATCCGCGAGCTGCGCGGCCTGGAAAAGCAGCTCAAGGCCTTGCGCGCGCAATGCGCCGGCGGCAACGATGCGGCGCACTGCGGCATCCTCAACCAGCTCACCCAGGCGGCGGTGTCGCCTGCGGCGCCCGCCTCGCCCGCATCACCGGCAAGCCGCCGCACGGGGCATGTGCACGACACCCACGGCGGCGCCAGGCGGCGGGCTTGAGCGGGCTCAGGCCGCCGCCCCGGTGAAGCCACTGGGACCGCTATTTTCTCGATCAGATGCGGCAGACTCAGGTTCGGGTTGGCACGGGTACAAGATCGGCAACGAGGACTCGCTGCGGTATCCTTTGTAATGGTTGCAAGAAACTCATTCAACTCGAAGCGACGAGTGCAAGCCGATCCGGTGACACCGGAGAATTGGGCGCATCTTGCCGAGATCGCCGGTCGGGTTCGTTACGTCGGTAGCCCGCTCCATAAGCGCAATCCGGCGGATTTCGGTCTTCAGCCACCGGCTTCGCCCCGGCAAGGAAAGACCCTTTGCGATGGCGCTGTGGATCGGCATGTCGTAGCTCAGCACTTGCTAGAAACGGCTGTGCGAAAAGGCTTGGTTAGCCTGCAAGTTCGGAACGGCTGGCCGCAGAACGTGTGGGCCGTGACCGATAGCGGTGTGGCGCTCGAAGCGCAGTTGGACAACGAGCAGCTCGGGACATATCACGGCTATCCCATGACACATGCAGATCCGCTGCGCGAGCAAGTCGTGCTTCGCTGGGGGCAACGACCGTGAGTCAGCCGTTCTTTGTTCACTGCGACTGGATGGATCCGGCGGGGTCGCCCTCGGAAATTGCCGAAACGTCGGCATCGATCCACATCCAGTTGGGTGATCGACACATTACGCGAGCAGAGAGCGATTTCTCGAAAACGGTCTCAGACCGGGTGTTGTTGTCTGCCTATCCGCTTGGTCTATGGCTCGCAGAGTCCTGGTGGCGGCTGCGTTGGGAAAGTTCACCGCCGCACGCGCCTTCAACGGATTGGCGGCTGTCTCATGAGTTGCCTGCGGCGGGCGGTGGATTTATTTGGCCGAGCGTCACCTTCGAGTCTGATGGTGAGTCCGTCCGGTTGCGTATGCGGCCCTCTCCACCCTCGCCGTTTGAGCCCTTCAGATACTTGGAGGAACTTCAAGGATGGATCGTAGGGGCTGAATTTGAGCGTGCCATATCAACGTTTGTCGACCTTGTCTGCGCACGGTTGGCCGATCGTGGGCTGCTGGATACGCCGCTGCAAGCGGTCTGGGTGGAGGTGCTCGCAGAGCGTCGTGACCCGCACCTCTCGCGTTTTCGCCGGACCGAGGCAATCTTGGGATTCGATGCAGGTTTGGGCCCGGACTCCTTGGTGAACCGCTTCTTGGAGACGAGCGCGCGTTGCGGAGTCGCTGCTGCCGATGAAATCGCACATGCTTCTGCTGGGCAAGACCCTGACGCGGCGCTGGCCGCGATCATCGATGCTGTTGAAGGGGCGCGCGCCATCGGAAAGTTCGAGGTTGCGGCCGATGCGGCGATCAATGCACTTCGTACCGCGACGCCCTGGAATCGGGGATATGCAGCCGCCCGTAGTGTTCGCGACTTCTGCAACTTGGGCGAAGGCGCGCTCGACGATAAGACCTTGTCCGGGCTGCTTGGACTTCAATCGAAAGTACTTGGCGACGATGCCGCCGCGGTTGGCGCGCCGGTCGGAGCGGCAGTTCGAAGCGAATGTGACACCCGCTTTCTTTTCAGGAAGAAATGGCGGCTGGGGCGGCGCTTTGAGGCTGCCCGCATGTTGTCGGAGCACCTGCTTTCTTCCGATCAGGATACTTGGTTGCTGGAGACCGACACGCACACCGCGAGGCAGCAATCGCAGCGCGCCTTCGCAGCCGAGTTTCTGTGCCCAATCGCGTCATTGCAATCGGTTTTGCAAGGTGATCTCTCCGACGCGAGACTCGACGATGCCGCAGATTACTTTCAAGTCTCGGAACTCATCGTGCGGCGCCAGTTGGTCAATAACCGGGTGCCGGGGTCTGGCTTGGTCAGCTTGTAAGAACCGGCAAGATGCCCATCGGCCCGAGCAGGTGGCTCGAATTCAGTCATGCGGCATTGCTCGGATAGCTCCTACATCCGCCGCACCGCATGGTTGTCGATCTGCAGGCCGGCCGCCAGCGGCTGCGCGGCGGCCGGCCGATCGATGAATGACCAACGGTTGCCGCCGAGCGCGATCGGCTCGCCGGCATGGTCTTCCGTCAGTGCGCAGGCCGATGCGAGCGGGTGATTCGGGCCCGGTTGGCCATCGAGCGCAAAGGTGGTGACGAGGTTGTCGCGCGGGCAGCTGATGGCCCAGCCGTGGCGGGTGGCGGCGATGTCGCCGCCATAGCCGGTGCCGGCCTGCAGTGGGCTCACCGCACGCAGGGTATCGCCGCGCGCATCGAGCAGGGCCAGCAGCGGCGCGGCAGCGCGCTGCGCCGGGTCGTCGTGCTCGGCCTGCAGCGCGATGCCGACCATGCCGTTGGCGTGGCGCGCCAGATGGCGCAGGCTCAGGCGGCGATCGGCAAGTCGCCACTGGGCCAGCTTGTCGCCGCTGGCCGGATGAATGCACACCAGCGACGAATCCATGCGCACCAGATCGAGCCTGGTGCGGCCGGTTTCCGGCTGCGTGGGCACGCCGCCGTTGGCCACCAGCATGCGGCCGTCGGGCAGCGCCTGCATGTCGTGCGGATCGATGCCGTGCGTGGGCCAGATGGCCGTGGCGTCGAGCGACGTGGGATCACGGCGAACCATCAGCCCGGCGCCGCTGTCGAGATCGGTTTCGGTGGTGTAGAGCGCGCTGCCATCGGCCGCCATGACGGCGTGGCCGCAAAAGCGGCGTTCCGGCGGCGCCCAGAGCCACTGCGTGCGCGCTGCCTTGTCTGGCGTGGCGGCGTGCGCAGACCAGCGCAGCATCCAGTCGCCGGGCCGGCGCGCCACCGCCAGCAGGCCGCCGCCCGGCAGGGCCATCAGGCCGTGGGCGCGGGTGGGCACTTCGAGGCTGTCGACGATTGCCGAGGGCGCTGCGGCGTTCAGCGCCAGGCGCAGGATGCCCACCCAGTGTTTGCCGGCGGCGTCGTCCCACGCGATGAACAGTTCGTCGGTGGCGCCGGTGGTGGCTGCCTCCGATACGGCAGCCATCACCCGCGGGGCCGACGTGGCCGCGAGCACGCCCAGCGCCGAACCGAGCCACGCGCGCCGGCTCAGGCCGCGCTCAATCGCCGTCGGCATCGCTGAACCCGAGCCGCACGCCGAGCGCGGGTGCGAGATCGTCTTGCGCCAGCTTGGCCAGTTCACCCAGGGCTGCCGCGGCGTCGCGCACCCGGTCGATGGCCGTGGGCTGCAGGCCTTGCAGCAAGCCATCGGCTTGCGTGGTGGCCGCCACCAGCCGATCGGCCAAGGGGTTGAGCCCGCGACCGCGCAGCAGCGTCTCGAAGGGCACCGGCGCCTCGCCGGGCACCGGCACGGCGCGTGGGCCGAGCACGGCGGTGTCGCGCAGCGTGGCCCAGCGGGCGCGCCAGATGGCGGCGGTCTGGCCGCTGAGCTGGCGTGGGTACTCGGGCGCGGCACCGCGGCTGGCGGCCGCATCGAGCGGCTTGCGCATGAAGGCCCAGCGCAATTGTTCGACACCGCCCAGCCATTGGTTCACCGTCTCCACCAGATCCGACAGCGCGGCTTCGTCTTCGAGCGGCGTGCCGCGTGCCTTGGCGTAGTCGGCGGCGAGTGCCCGGGCTTCGCGTTCGATGTCGGCGGCCAGCATCGTGGCGTAGGCGCATTCGGCGCTGCCGGCAGTGAACGCAGGCGATTTCCACAGCAGCGATTCGAGCGCCGAGAAGCCGCGCGCGGGGGCGCCGATGCGTTCCATGTCGGCCAGGCTGGTGGGGTGGCTGTCCACCGCGCGGGACAGCATCTCGGTGCGCACCGGCATGAAATCGATGCTGCGCGCACTGCGGTGTTCGATCAGCGGGCCGGTGGTCAAGGCCGAGAGTGCATCCCAGGCGCTGACGCTGGCGCGCCATTGCGCCTGGATGGCCTGCACCGCGGGCGCGTCGATCGTGCTGGCAGCGCAGGCCGCCGCCAGTTGCACCGTCAATCCGTGGCTGGCCTGCGCCAGGCGGCTGGCACGCTCATCGTTGGCCAGCGCGCTGCCGTGTGAATAGGCATCGAGGGTGTACACGGGCACCGCCACCTCGCGCCAGTTGGCCTGCGCCATGGCCATGCCGGCCACCATCCACAGCGCCGCGGCGCTCACCACACGTCGAATGATCACAGCGACTCCACAAACTTCACCAGCGCTTCGCGATCGGCCTTGCCGAGTTTCAACACCTGCCGCTTCGAGGCCTCGGCCTCGCCGCCATGCCACAGCACGGCCTCGAGCACGCCCTGGGCGCGCCCGTCATGCAGCAGGCGTTCGTGGCCGTTCACATCGCGGATCAGGCCGATGCCCCACAGCGGCGGTGTTTTCCATTGGTCGCCGTTGGCCTCGAAATCCGGCCGACCATCGGCCAGGCCGGGCCCCATGTCGTGCAGCAGCAGATCGGTGTAGGGCCAGATGCGCTGGCCGGCGCTGTTGGCACTCGTCATCGCAGGGAACGGGCCTTGGGCGGTGACATAGCTCGGCCGGTGGCAACCGCCGCATTGCGCCTGTGCAAACACCTGCTGACCTCTGAGCACTTCGGGATCGCGAGTGTCGCGCCGCGCGGCTGGCGCCAGGGTGGATTGGTAGAACACCACGTTGGCAAAGGTGGTGTCGTCGATCTCCGGGCCGTGGTTCGGGCCACCGCCGCGGGGTGCGGCCAGGCAGTCCTTTTGCGCGGGCGTGCAGGATTCGCCGGGGAAGCGGCTGGAGGTGATGCCGATGTCACCGACGAAGGCGCCGCCTGTCTGGTGCGCCAGCGTGGCCACGTTGGCTTTCCAGCCGAAGCGGCCCACGAGCCGGCGCTGTGCAAACGCATCCCACACCCGATTGGGCTGGCCCTTGATCGGGCCGGGCAGGGCGGATTGTTCGGCCGCGTTGCGCAGGATGTCGGATTCGGCGATCGCCTCGATCAAGCCCACGCCGGCCAATTGCGGCGCGATGCGCGGGCTGACCAGCGTGTTCTTCGCCATCGGCCCATAGGCCAGATCGGTGAAACCGTACAGCGGTTGCCGCAGCGTGTATCGCGTGCCATCGGCAAAGCGGCCGGGCACGGCGCGCTCGCGCAGGGTAACGCGGCCCTCGGGTTTTACATCCTGCACCGCCGCGTTGTTGAACTGGTCGCCGTACGTAGGCTCCGGATTCACGCCGCCGTGTTCGCCGGTGCCGGGTACCGACAAGCGCAGCAGCAGCGCGACGGGCTGTTCAGGCGTGCCCTTGGCGAGATCGGGCGGTGCGCCGCGGCCATCCTGCACGTGGCAGCCGCCGCAGGAACGGGCGATGAAGTGCGGGCCCAGGCCGTCGCGCGCCTGGGTGGAGGAGGGCGCTTCCACCCAGTTGCGGCGGAAGAAGGAGTTACCCACCACAAAGCGCACCCGCTCGTCTTCGGGCAAATTGGCCAGCGGGAACGAAAACGCGTTGAGGCCGTTGGCGAACACGGTGGTGTCGCCGCCGGTGCGCTCGCCCAGGGGATCGTCGTCTTCGGTGGCCGTGAGCGGTGCACAGGCGGTGAATACCGCCACCGCCAGAACTGCGCGGATGAACGTGCTCAAGGGCGTCTCAGCGTTTTGGGTTGACCAAGGTGAGGCGGGTGATGCCCAGAGCCGCCGCGTCGTCGGAGAGCGCCTTGCTTTGCGCGACCAGGCTGTCGATGGTCTTTTGAATGCGCACGCGGCCCGGTGCATCCTTGGCGCCGATGATCTCGCGGTCGAACGGCGGCTGGATGGCTTGTGCGGCCGCCACTGACGCGGCGATCTGCTGGGTGGTGCGATCTGCCAGCACGGCATCCTTGGCGGCCACCAGATCGCGCAGCGAGGCGCCCTGCAGCGTGCTGCCATCGCGCCGCTTGAAACGGCCGAGCCAGACGTTTTCGATGCCCAGCGCGTCGGTCACGATGTCGCGGTGGGTGTTGTCGGAAAAGCAGGAGTGTTCGTCTTCCTGATCCTGGGTATTGAGCGCCACTTCCATGCGCTCGCCGGCCAGCTCGCCGCGCGAGAGCGAGCCCAGGCCGACGATGATCTTGCGCATCGATTCGAGATCGCCGCGTTCGAAACGGGCACGGTAGTTGGTGGCACCGGGCACCCAGGCGCCCACCAGATAGCGCAGGTCTTCGACCAGCAGATCGGTGGCCACGGTGAGGTATTGGCGGCGGCGATCGGCGTTGGGCGCCTTGCCATCCACATAGTCTTCGAAGCTGCGGTTGCCCGGGCCGTCGGCGTTGAAATCCTGGCCCCACAGCAGGAACTCGATCGCATGCCAGCCGGCGGCGATGTTTTCTTCACCGCCGCGCTCGTTGTAGCGGATGAGGTTGGACTTGGTGATCAGCACCTTGCGATCGTTGATCAGGCCGGCGTTGGGCTTGCCCTTGACGCTGTCGACATAAGCCTCGTCCATCGGCCAGGCATTGATGCGGCCTTCGGGACCGGTTTCGTCGTCGATCGGGCCGCTGTAGAAACGGAAGGCCTCGGTCTGGCCATACCACTCACGCGCTGCGAGCCAGGCCTTGCGGGCGGCGTCGAGCGTGGCGGCTGAGGGCTGGTCCACCAGGGCCTGCACAGCCTTTTGCAGATCGAGCGCGCCGGCCAGGGTGTCTTCGTAGCTGGCCTGAACGATGGTGCTGTAGTGGCGGGCCACGGCGCCCGCGTCGACCGCCTGAGCGCGGGCGACTGGTGCGCCGGCAAGAGTCATTGCCAGCAGCATGGCGTTCAGGAGATGGCGGTTCAGCAGAGTCATCAAGCAAGGCTCCTAGGCGGTACGGCGGAGTGTCGATGGCGCGGTGTGGTGCGCCCGCGTCTGAACGCAGTCGGTGGCGTTTCCAGGCGCCACGGCATCGTGATCTGTGGTTATGATAAACGCGAATCGTTTGCATTGCGTTTACTTGTTCGAAAGGAATTCTAGATGCGTACTCCCGAAGCCGAGGCAGGTATCCGCCGTTTGGATGGGCGGCCAGCGCTGGCGGCGTTGACCGCGGTTGTACTGGCGGCCGCCCCGATGCTGGCCACCGCTGCGGATGCCCCTGCCGACGGTGCGGTGGCTGCGCAGCTGAAGATGGTGCTGGAGCGGCTGCAGCAGGTGGAGCAGCGCAATCAGGCGCTGGAAAGGCGTGTGCAGGAGCTTTCCAACGCCGCCGCCGTTCGCGCGCCTGAAACCGCCGCCGCAACCGGCACCACGCCATGGGGCGCCGCCAGCGACACCCGCCTGCAGGCGGTTGAAAAAGGCCAGCAGGATCTGAAACAGCAGGTGCTGTCGATGGTGCGGCCAGCCGAAGCGCAGGCCGAGGGCGGAGAAGACGGGCCGGTGATCGAAGGCGGCGTGGTGGCGGTGCTGCAAAACGTCAACGGCGGTGGCAGCGAGGCTGGCCACCAGCAAACCCGCGCCAACTACCGCGGCGATGTGCTGCTCACCCTGCCGGCCGGCTCCATCGGCGATGCTCAAGGCACGGCGGTGGGCCAACTGCGCTTCGGCCAGGGCGGCGGCGTGGCCCTGCGGCCCACCTATACCGGCGCGGTGAACTCCACCACCTTCGAGGCG
>JANMAS010000175.1:0-1807 GCA_031359975.1 Burkholderiales bacterium | reverse complement strand
TGCGGCGGTGATGCGGCGGTGATGCGGCACGCCGTAGACCGGAATGCCGAGCAGGATGTTGAGCGGAAAGGTCAGGCCCAGCGACATGCCCAGGTACAGAGACGGTCGAGCCTCGGGGATCGCGTGCCGGATGACCGCCGGCACGGCGATGCAACGGGTGCGGTTGTTCAGCTGCCGCCCAGGGGCGCCGGCTGGTTTCGTGTCTTCCACAGCGACACCAGCACACCGCCGGCGATCAGGCCGAAGGTGACGCCCAACGACAGCGTGGGCGGTATCTTGCCGATGATGCCGACCAGGAAGATCTTCGTGCCGATGAACACCAGCACCAGCGCCAGCGCGTACTTCAGGTACTTGAAGCGGTGGATCATCGCCGCCAGTGCGAAGTACAGCGCACGCAACCCCAGGATGGCGAAGATGTTGCTGGTGTAGACGATGAACGGATCCGTGGTGATGGCGAAGATGGCCGGCACCGAATCGACCGCGAAGACGAGATCCACAAACTCCACCAGGCACAAGGCGAGGAACAGCGGCGTCGCCCAACGCACCACCTTGCCGGTGACGGGATCGGCACGTTGCACGAAAAACGCATGGCCCTCGATCTCCGGCGTGACCCGCAGCCGCCGACGCAGGAGCTTGAGCAACGGGTTGTGCGCGATATCGGGCATGTGGTCGGCGATGACCCACATCTTGATGCCGGTGATCACGAGGAAGGCACCGAACACAAACAGCATCCAGGCGAACTGGCTGATCAGCGCGGCGCCCAGGCCGATCATGATGGCCCGCAGAACGATCACGCCCAGAATGCCCCAGAACAGAACGCGGTGCTGATAGCGCGGCGGAATCGCGAAGTAGCTGAAGATCAGTGCGATGACGAACACGTTGTCCATCGACAGCGACTTCTCGATCAGGAAACCGGTGAAGTAGTCGGTGCCGCTGCTCGCACCCAGGAACCACCACACCCAGACGCCGAACAACACGGCCACCGAGATGTAGCCGGCCGACAGCATCAGGCTCTCCCGCACGCCGATCTCGCGATCATCCTTGTGCAGCACACCCAGGTCGAGCGCCAGCAGCGAGGCGACCACGCCCACGAAGACGAGCCAGATCCAGGCGGCCTTGCCGAGGAAAGGAGCCTGCAGAAGTTCGATCACGATATCCACGAAAACGGTTCTCCCGATGCGTTGTTGTGTTGCGTTGTGCTCAGGCCGGCCCGCCCACGGCGTGGGTCAGGTCAGGTCAGGTTTGTGCGGATGTTCCTTGCGTGCTCTCAGCGCGAAACATCTCGTGGTGCAGGCCCCACTGTTCGACAGCGGCCACCAGCACGATCGATTCACCGTCGGCGACATGGCCGTCGGCCTCGACCACCGCCACGCACAGGCGCAGCACCCTGCGGCGTATGTCCGGATCGTCGATCTCGGCCATCAGCTCGGCCAGGATTTGAGGATCGATGCGGCATGCATCGGACCAGCTTCCGTGCGAAGCGGCGAGCAGGTCTTCGCAGAAGATGCGCATCACGGCGAGCAAATGGGCCGTGTCGAGTCCGAGTTCCTCGTGTCCTTGCACACGGGTCACCGCTTCCAGTTCCGTCTTGGAGAGGTGGCCGTCGGCCAGCATGGCAAGCGCGACGATGCGAGCTGCGGCCTCGGGGCTGTTGCGGGGATAACTTCTCATGGTTGACGCGCCGTGAGCGCTCGCTCCTGGTTCAGTGGTGAATGGGAATGGCACGCGGGTGCGTTCGGTCGTGGGCTTGGTTGCGGCGCCACGCTCGCAACAGGGCCCGCGATGCGCGGGCCAGTGCCTGATCCAG
>JANMAS010000167.1:0-8167 GCA_031359975.1 Burkholderiales bacterium | reverse complement strand
CGTGGAAATTGCGATACCAGACGTCGAGCAGGCCCAGTTGCACCGGCAGGTTGGCCTCCAGCGGGGTGTTGATGAAATGCTCGTCCATCGCACGCGCGCCGGCCAGCAACTCGCGAAAGCCCTTGGCGCCGATGGCCAGCGCCAAGGGCTTTCGCGAGTTGCTGGCCGGCGCGCGTGCGATGGACGAGCATTTCATCAACACCCCGCTGGAGGCCAACCTGCCGGTGCAACTGGGCCTGCTCGACGTCTGGTATCGCAACTTCCACGGCTTCACCAGCCGCTCGGTGGCGCCGTATCACCAGGGCCTGAAGCGCCTTCCGGCCTATCTGCAGCAACTGGAGATGGAATCCAACGGCAAATCGGTCGATCTCGACGGACAAGCGTTGCCGTTTGCCACCTCGCCGGTGATCTGGGGCGAGCCCGGTACCAATGGCCAGCATGCGTACTTTCAGATGCTGCACCAGGGCACGGATGTGATCCCGCTGGAGTTCATCGCGGTGCGCGAGCCCACGCACGGCCATGCCGATCTGCAGGTCAAGCTGATGGCCAACTGCCTCGCGCAGAGCCAGGCCCTGATGCTCGGCAAGCGCACCGATGAGGCGCTGGTCGACAAGGCGCCCACCGCGTCGAAGGAGCTCGACCCGCAGACGGTGGCGCGCCACCGCACCTTCCCCGGCAATCGCCCGAGCACCACCTTCGTGATGGAGCGGCTCGATCCCGAATCGCTGGGCGCGCTGATCGCGATGTACGAGCACCGGGTGTTCGTGAGCGGCGCGTTGTGGCGTATCAACAGTTTCGACCAATGGGGTGTGGAACTGGGCAAGGCCTTGTGCACCGACCTGCTGCCGCGTTTCGACACCGGCGAACTGGCCGGGCTGGACGCCTCAACCGCCGGCCTCCTAAAGATGCTGCGCCGCTGCTGACATGGAGCCCCTCGTCCGCGGGGTACCGCGGTCGATCCCCCGGGGGGATGCGGGCCGGCTTGGGGCTGAGGCCGGACACAAACAGTCCCTGCGGACTGTTTGTCGCCTGCCGAAGGCCATCGGCCTCCGGCCGATGGCGGCCCGGCGCTCGGCCCGATCACGACTCCAGCCGCGTTCGCGCGCGGCGCCACTGGCGATCGGTGCCGAACCCGGCTTGCGCAGCGGCCTGTTTGGCAGGCACGCCACGGCCCAGGGCATGCTGGGCCAGTGCGGCGCGCACCTGCTCCACATAGACGCGTGGCGACACCCCCGCGTGGTCGATGAACAGCCGCGACAAGTGGCGCTCCGAGACGTGCGCCACGTCGGCCAGCGCACGCGCCGTCCAATCCCGGCCGGGTGCTTCGCACACCGCATCCTGCGCCCGGTGCACCGCCGGATGCAGATGGTGACGGCCGGCAAGCAGCGGCGATTGCTCCGGATCATCCGGGCCACGCCGCGAAAACACCACCATCACCTGCGCCACGATGGCGGCGATGGCGGGCCCGCACTCCTGCGCGACGCAATGCAGCGCCAGATCGATGCCGGCGGTCACGCCGGCACTCGACAGCAGCGGGCCGTCTTCGACAAACACACGGTTGCTGCGCACACACGCCGCCGGGGCGATGGCGGCCAGTTCGTCGAGCAACTCGTGGTGCGTGGTCACTTCGCGCTGGCCGACCAGGCCGGCATCGGCCGCCAGCAGCGAGCCCACACACACCGTCAACAGGCGCTGGCTGCCGGTTCCCGCGTGCATGGCCGGGCCCATCGTTCGTGCCAGCCAGTCGCGCGCGCCGAGCCACTCAGGCTGCCTGCGCAACACCTCACCCACGTCGCCAGGCCGGCCCAGCAGGACCACCCAGGCGCGCTCGGGCAGGGCTTGCGGAAGCGGTTCGATGTCACCCAGCGTGAGCCCCACCGACGACCGCACGGCCACTGCGGGCCCCACGAAGCGCAGCCGAAAGGCCGGCGCCATCGCTCGCCGCTGCAAGGCCTGGTTGGCCAGCCGAAAGGCCTCGGCCGGCCCGGCCAGATCGAGCAGCAGCGAATCCGGCAGCACCAGGAAGAGCACATCGATCATCGGGGCCGCCCGGTTCGTCAGGCCTGTGCCAGAGCCTGTTCCACGGTGCGGATCGTGGCGAAGCGGCCGGCCAGCACAGTCTCGGTGCGTTCGCGGATGTCGGCGCTCGACAAGCTGCGGCCGGCGGGGGTGCGCATCGCAAAGGTGAGCGTGGCTTCGGTGATGAAGTCCACCGCATAACCTTCGTCGCTCGCATGGCGCGTGGTGGTTTCGCAGCATTGCTCGGTGCGGATGCCGGCGATCAGCAGGCGCGAGATGCCCTGCGCATGCAGCCAGATCGGCAAATTGGTGCCCACCAGCGCACTGTGGCGGTGTTTCACGGTCGTCAACGCGGCGTCGAAGTGCGCCAGCCCCTCCAGAGGCTGCACGAGCCCGCTCTCGATGGCAAACGGGTTGCCGGCCTCGGCGGGACCGTCCACATGCAGGATGCGCACGATCGGAATGCCCCCCGCCTGGCAGCCGGCGATCAGCGCGTTGGTGCGTTCGAAGAACGGCGCCGCCTCGGCTTCAGACCAGTACGGGCGGTGGCGGAACGACGTCTGGGCGTCGATGAGCAAGAGTGCAGAAGACATACGGGCCTTGTGTGGAAGCTTGGAAGCATGCCATCTTCTGCCAACGCGGGGTGATGCGTCACCCAAGAATGCAGACAGGAACCGGACGATTTCAGACATTCTTGCCAACAGCGGCCGCGCTTGACTCCTGACGCTTCGCACACCCGCCGCGTCTTTGCATGGACTCAACCCATCACCCGACCCGAACTTTGTGGCATCGTGAGCCCTCCACCCCACCTCATTACGTGCTGCGGCCCTGCGCTGCGGGCCGCCACAGCCCCGGAGGGCGATGGACAAGCGTCAATTCATTCAAGCCTGCCGCGACGGTGGCGCTGCGCTCGACAACGCGCTGCGCGGCTTGCATCGCGACTACTGGCGCGCGCTCACCCGCGACGCCATGGCCGCGCTCGGCGATCTCGAAGCGGCGCGCGACATGGTGCAGGAAGCCTTGATCAAGGTCTGGTCGCGCTGTACCCAGTACCGCGGCGATTCGGAGCTGTATCCGTGGATCCGCCGCATCCTGCGCCATGCGGTGATCGATCGGCTGCGCGGCCAGCGGCCGGAGCAGCCGCTGGGCGACGAGCATGGCGTGCCGCTAGCCGAGGTGGAAGCGGCCCTGCGCGCGGCGGCCGGCCCTGTGGCGCACACGCCGGAGCAGATCATGAGCCAGCTTGAGCTCGAGCAGGTGTACCGGGCGTGCCAGGCGCGGTTTGCGCAGGATCAACCCTTGGCCGCCAGCGTGATCCGCTGGATTGCCGAAGACGATCTCACACACGCCGAGATCGGTGCCCTGCTGCAACGCGAGCCGGGCGCCACGCGCGAATACATCTCGCAATGCCGCAAGAAGGCGCGTGTCTACTTTCATCCCTGGTATTTGCTGGCGGTGCAGGTGCCAGCCGATAGCGGCGGTGGCAGCGCCGCGCCTGGCGCGACTCAGCCGCGTAAAAAGGGAGCCGGCGCATGACGACCGACGACGAACGATGGTTCGAGGCGCTGGCGGGCCGGCGCACGGCCGATGCCGACCCGGCCACGCTGATCGAAGCCACGCTGCTGCGCGAAGCATCGCGGCGCTGGCCGGTGGCGATGCCCAGCGTGATGCCGGAGGTGTCGCCGCAGGATCTGATCGCGCGGGCCCGCGCTGAAGCGGGCCTCGCGCCCCGGCAGGCCGGGTGGTGCGCGGGCTGCGCCCAGCGTTGGCACCGATGGCGCGACGCCGCGGCGGTGCCTTGGCTTCCGTTGACGGGCCTGGCGGTGGGCCTGGCAGCGCTCGCGCTGGTGTTCGTGCTGGACGTCGGCCCGAACACAGCACGTCCGGTCGATAACGGCCAGCCGGCGCTGCGCGGTGATGCATCGCAAGGGCCATGGCTGCTGCGCGACGCCGATGCGCTCGGGCGGCGTAACCGCATCGCAGTGGACATCGAAGCTGCCGGCGTGCCGGTGCATCGCTACGAGCGCCTGGGCCGATATGGCCTCGAAGCCGACATGCCGGCCGTGCTCACGCCTGCGCTGCAGGCGGTGCTGGAGCGGCACGCGATCCGCCCTGGCGCCACCGGTGAGTTGCAGGTCGAAGTGGAAGCGCTGCGTCCATGATCGGCGCCAGCGGAACCCACCAGCGCGCGAGTCGAAGGCGATGCGGCGCCTGAGGGTTTGGGTCATCCCGGCCCTGTGCCTGGGTGCCCATGCGATGGCCCTGGCGGCGTCGGCGTCAACGCCCGCAGCCGGCCTGGCTGAGCTGGTGTCGCGAGCCTGCGGCACCGGCGGGGCCAGCGCCGCCGAGCCGGCGCCGCTCGATGCCATGGATCTGCGCCGCCAAGACGCACCGGCTGCGCAACGCCAGGCCTGCGGCAGGCTGACCGGGCCGGATCTCGCGGCCCAACTTCCCGCCTTGACAGACCTCGCCTGGGCGCTGGTGGTGCAGTCGGCGTTCGACCCCGCGCAAGCCTTGCTGGCCGCCCTCGAACCGCTGAGTGCCAACGATGCGCGCGCGGCCGCCGAGGTGCACGCCGCCCTGGGCACCTTGGCCCACGATCAGAACCGCCCGGCCGATGCGGCGCCGCTGTTCGAGCAGGCGCGCGTTGACCTGCGTCGCGCGCAGGCCGCCGGATCGCGGCTTTCCGCGCTGGTTCTGGTCGGCCTGGCCAACGCATGGCGCGAGTTGCGCGGTCCGCAGGCGCTGGAGAACGCCGATGCGGCGCTCACCGAATCCGCCACCTTGCTGGAAGGGCTGGGCCTGGCCACCAGCCTCGACATGGCCGATGTGCTGAATGCGCGCACCGTGCTGGCCTATTCGCAGCAGGATCTCGAAGGCACCGTGCGCTTCGCACGCGCCGAGGTGGATGTGTACCGCCGCCTGGGCCAGGGTGATCACGCCGAGTTGCTCGATGCCTACTCGAGCCTGGGCGCGGTGCTCTCGCAGCTGAACCGATTCGCCGAGGCTGAAGCCGCGCTGAAAGACGCGCTGCGCATCGGCGAGGTGAACCCCGAGGCTTCGCCGCAAGCCCGTCTGGGCGTGATGACCAACCTGGCCATGTTGCACCTGGATCGCGGGCAATATCCGGCCGCGCTGGCGGTGACGGAGCAGGCGCTGGCCTTTGGGGAGCAAGCGTTCGGCGCCGACAGCCCGATGATGTTGACCGCGCTCAACGGCCATGCCCTGGCCTTGTTCCAGATGACGCGGCTGGCCGATGCACAGCGCGAATTCGAGCGCGCGCGTGCGCTGTCGCGCGCCCAGGCGGCGCAACTCGGCCCGGTGCGCCGGGTGCGTCTGCAGGAAAACCTCACCGGGCTCTATCTGCTGCTCAACGATATCGACGCGGCGCAAGACGCGATCGACGAAGGGCTGCGGATCGTCGGCGACGATAAACAGCTGGGTTATTGGCGCGGGCGCCTGCTGCGCCATCGGGCCGCGATGGCCGCGCGCGCCGGCGATTGGGTTCAGGCCGATGCGCTGCAGGCGCAGGCTGCTCCGCTGATTGCGGTGGCCAACGGTGAGCGCCATGCGTATGTGGAGTTGTCGAACGCCGCGCGCTGCGTGGCGCAAGTGCGCGGCGCACTGCCGGGCAGTGCCTGTGCCGATCTGGAATCGCACCTCGATCTCTTCACCGCCACCGGTGCCGGCACGCGCTACCAGGCCTTGCAGGCGCTGGCCCAGGCCGCGCAGGCGCAAGGCCGGTTCGATATCGCGCGCTCACGCTACTTGCAGGCACTGGCGGCAGCGCAGGCCACCGGCGCCGCTTACCCGCTCTGGGCGGCGATGGATGCGCTGGCGGTGCACCTGCGAACAGCCGGTGAAAGAAGCCTGGCGGTGTCGTTTGGCAAACAGGCGGTGCAGCAGATCGAACAGGTGCGTGCGGGGTTTCTCGGCCCGGCGCGCGCAGCCGACGTGGGCTTCGTGGCCGACAAGCACGCGGTCTACAGGCGGGTGGCCGATTGGCTCACCGAAGATAGCCGCATCGATGAAGCGCTGGAGGTGTTGCGCCTGCTGAAAGAGGATGAGTTGGCCGACTTTGTGCGGCGAGACGGACGCATGGCGCGGGGCGGCGAGGCCGCCACTCTGGAACTCACGCCGGCCGAGGCACGCTGGCGCGACGAATGGCGGCCGGCCAGCGAGCCCGGCGCACCGCCGCCGGACGAGCCTGCGCTGGCGCGGCGCTGGGATGAATGGCTCAGCGCCTTCGCCGCGCGGCCGGGCCGATCGGCGGCCACCGCGGCCCAGGCACCAGGGCCGAGCCGGGCCCCATCCGCATCGGTGCCAGCGCTCACCGCGTGGATCTTTCCCGGGCCGTCGCATGTCAATCTGGTGATCGAAGCGGGCGGCCGGCGCGAGGTGCACCGGCTCGACATCGATCCGGCGGAACTGGCCCGCGAAGTGGGCCGCACGCTGTCGGCCATCAGCTTGCGCGAGCCCGCATTGCCGCTGTTGCAATCGCTTTATCAAAGGGTGGCGCTGCCTATCGACCTGGCCGCGCGTCGCGCCAGCGTGCGCCGCCTGGTGCTGCATCTGGATGGCGCGATTCGATACCTGCCCTTTGCGGCTTTGCACGATGGCCACGCCTACCTGGGCGAGCGCTACGCCATTGAACGCCGCGTGGCAGGCGGTGCCGCGCCGCAGACACTGGCCAACGCTGGCGCCCGCCAGCGCTGGTACGGACGCGCGGCGCGGGTGGCAGCGTTTGGTGTGACGCGCGCAATGTCGGGCATGGCGGCGTTGCCGGCGGTGGCCGAGGAGGTGTGCGGCATCGTCGCCGGCCCGGTGCAGGGATTGCTGGCCAGCGAGGGCGACTGCGCGGTCATGCAACGAGGCACCGGTGTGATGAACGGTCAGGCCTGGATGAACGATCAGTTCACCGTGGCGCAGTTGCGCGATGTGGTCAGTACCCCGGCTGTGCGTCTCGCTTCGGCAGCCGCGCCCGAGCGCCGCCTGCTGCACATCGGCACGCACTTTCAGCTGCGCCCCGGCCACATCGGCAAGAGCTGGCTGCTGATGGGCGACGGGCAACGGCTCACCCTCGACGAACTGGCCGCCATCGACATGCCCGACGAAGATCTGGTCACGCTATCGGCCTGCGAAACCGGCCTCGGCGGCGCCGCCGATCCCGATGGCGGGCGCGAGGTGGACAGCCTGGCCGCGCTGATCATGCGGCGCGGCGCGCGCGCGGTGGTAGCGAGCCTGTGGCGCGTCGAAGACCGCAGCACCAGCTTGCTGATGCGCACCGTCTATGCCGAGATCCGGCGCGGCGCCGACCCCGCCGATGCGCTGCAACGCGCACAGCGAACGGTGCGCCAGCGCGCTGGCGGCGACAAGGCCCATCCGTACTTCTGGGCGGGCTTCTACCTCAGCGACGTGGCGCGTTGAACATGCCCGAAATCAAGGCATGAAGGCTCCCCACCTGACGATCTTGGGGTAGCCGACGTCTCTATGCCGATGCTAGGATTGATTCGTTTTGTTACAGCTTGAGCCGTCAATTCCCAATGAGCCTGACCAGGAGAACCCCCATGCTCGCTACGCGCGCCCCCTCGACGCCACGTCTTTCCACTGCCAGAACGCCTGCCCTCCTGGCCGTCAGTGCGGTCGCGATGGGCCTGCTCACCGGCTGCCCCGCCTCGAATCCGGTGGTTGGCGGTGGTGAGAAGACGGCTGTTACCGGCGGAGCGGGTGGGTCCACCGCCGCGAACGCGAACTCCATCCTCGAGCGCTGCGACCAGTCGCTCGGTACCTTGAGCGTGGTCGAAGACCAGGGCGCCACCTGGTATCAATCCCTGGCGAGCTACAAACTCGGATCGACGATTCCCGTGCTGCGCCTGATGATCCAGCAGAGCAACTGCTTCGTCATCGTCGAGCGCGGCGCCGCGATGAACAACATGAACACCGAGCGCACCTTGCAGAAATCGGGCGAGATGCGCGCTGGCAGCAACTTCGGCGCTGGCCAGATGGTGGCCGCCGATTACACGATGAGCCCGAACATCACCTTCAGCCAGAACACCGGGGGCCTCGGTGGCGGCCTGGCCGGCTTTGGCGGCGCACTCGGCCTGGTGGGCGCGGTGGCCGGCAGCATGAAGACCAACGAAGCCTCGAC
>JANMAS010000137.1:0-2837 GCA_031359975.1 Burkholderiales bacterium | reverse complement strand
GCCGCAGCGCGACCTGTTCATCGAGAAAGACAGCTCGATCAACGAACACATCGAGCAGATGCGCCTCTCGGCCACCAAGAGCCTGCTGGAGCGGCGCGATGTGGTGATCGTGGCCTCGGTGAGCGCGATCTACGGCATCGGCTCGCCCGAGTCGTACCACCAGATGGTGATGACGCTGCGCGTGCGCGACAAGCTCGGCCAGCGCGACGTGATCTCGCACCTGATCCGCATGCAGTACACCCGCAACGAAACCGATTTTTCTCGCGGCACCTTTCGCGTGCGTGGCGAGACGATCGATGTGTTTCCAGCCGAGCATTCGGAGCTGGCCATCCGCATCGAGCTGTTCGACGACGAGGTGGAATCGCTGCAGCTGTTCGATCCGCTCACCGGCCGCATCCGGCAGAAGATCCCACGCTTCACCGTTTATCCCTCCAGCCACTATGTGACACCGCGCGAGCGGGTGGTGAGCGCGGTGGAGACGATCAAGACCGAGTTGCGCGAGCGGCTCGACGAGCTGGTGAAAAACGGCAAGCTCGTCGAGGCGCAGCGCCTGGAACAGCGCACGCGCTTCGATCTGGAAATGTTGCAGGAAGTGGGCCACTGCAAGGGCATCGAAAACTACACCCGCCATCTCTCCGGCGCGGCGCCCGGCGATCCACCGCCCACGCTGGTGGATTACCTCGCGCCTGACGCCCTCATGTTCTTCGACGAAAGCCATGTGCTGATCGGCCAGTTCGGCGGCATGTACAACGGCGATCGCTCGCGCAAGTCCACGCTCGTCGAATACGGCTTTCGCCTGCCTTCGGCGATGGACAACCGGCCGCTCAAGTTCGAAGAGTTCGAACGCAAGATCCGCCAGGCGGTGTTTGTGAGCGCCACGCCGGCCGCCTACGAGCACGAACACGCCGGCCAGGTGGTGGAGCAACTGGTGCGGCCCACCGGCCTGATCGATCCGGTGGTCGAGGTGCGGCCAGCCAGTACGCAGGTGGACGACGTGCTGCAGGAGATCCACGAGCGGGTGAAGGTGGGCGAGCGGGTGCTCATCACCACGCTCACCAAGCGTATGGCCGAACAGCTCACCGACTACCTCTCCGACAACGGCGTGAAGGTGCGCTACCTGCACACGGATGTCGATACGGTGGAGCGGGTGGAAATCATCCGCGACCTGCGCCTGGGCAAATTCGATGTGCTGGTGGGCATCAACCTGCTGCGCGAGGGGCTCGACCTCCCCGAGGTGTCGCTGGTCGCCATTCTGGATGCCGACAAGGAAGGCTTCCTGCGCTCCGAGCGCAGCCTGATCCAGACCATCGGCCGTGCCGCGCGCAACCTCAACGGCAGGGCCATCCTGTATGCCGACAAGATGACCGATTCGATGCGCCGTGCGATCGACGAAACCGACCGCCGACGAACCAAGCAAGTGGCCTTCAACACCGAGCACGGCATCGAGCCGCGCAGCGTGCGCAAGGCAGTGCGCGACATGATCGACGGCGCCGTCTCCGACAAAACCGCGCGCGACGACCTCAAGAACGCACAGGCCGCCGCCGAGGTGGAGGCGATGTCGGAGAAAGATCTCGGCAAACGCATCAAGCTGCTCGAAAAGCAGATGCTCGAACATGCCAGGGGTCTGGAGTTCGAGAAGGCGGCGCGGGTGCGGGATCAGTTGGCCCTGCTGCGCGAGCAGGCATTTGGCGCCGCCGGGCACGAAGTCAACGTGGTGCCGATCACCGACGCGACGCGTGGCCGCTGAAGGTAGGAACCGATACGAATCTCCATCGACTACAGGAAAATACTGAACAAACGATGCAGGAAAGTATCACCCGCCGGCTTGAGGGTACAAGCGGCTATCGCCGGCAAAACCTATCGTTCAGCTTGTTGACGCGCTGCATCTGCGCGGTTCGACCGTCCCACACCAAGACTCAACAGGAGACACGCACCATGACCCTCAAGGCCTCTCTGGCATTGGCTTTTGGCCTCATCGCCAGCACCTCGTACGCCACCGACCTCGTCATCGCCACCGTCAACAACGGCCACATGATCGAAATGCAGAAGCTCACGCCGCAGTTCGAAAAGGCCAACCCCGGCATCAAGCTCAAGTGGGTGACGCTGGAAGAGGGCACCCTGCGCTCGCGCGTCACCACCGACATCGCCACCAAAGGCGGCCAGTTCGACGTGATGACCATCGGCATGTACGAAACGCCGATCTGGGCCAAGAAGGGCTGGCTCAAGGAACTCAAGCCCGATGCGGCCTATGACGTCGACGATCTGCTGCCGGCGATGCGCAACGGCCTGTCGGTCGAAGGCAAGCTTTTCGCCGCGCCGTTCTACGGCGAGAGCTCGATGCTCATGTACCGCAAGGATCTGACCGACAAGGCCGGCGTGACCTTTCCCGATCGCCCCACCTGGGATCAGGTGCGCGATGCCGCCGCCAAGATCCACAACCCGCCCAACGTCTACGGCATCTGCTTGCGCGGCAAGCCGGGCTGGGGCGACAACATGGCCTTCCTGTCGACGATGGCCAACAGCTTCGGCGCGCAATGGTTCGACATGAGCTGGAAGCCGCAGCTCGAAACCAAGCCCTGGAAGGATGCGGTCACGTTCTACGTCGACCTGCTGAAGAAGTACGGCCCGCCCGGGTCGAGCGCGAACAGCTTCAACGAGATCCTGGCGCTGTACAACGAAGGCAAGTGCGGCATGTGGATCGACGCGACCATCGCCGCCTCGTTCATCACCGACAGCAAGCAGAGCAAGGTGGCGGACAAGGTCGCCTTTGCGCAAGGCCCGTACGCCGTGACGGAAAAGGGCGCGAACTGGCTGTGGGCCTGGGCGCTGGCGATTCC
>JANMAS010000440.1:0-26227 GCA_031359975.1 Burkholderiales bacterium | reverse complement strand
CTCGCTCATGATGCGTTCGACGTTTTCCACGACGACGATGGCATCGTCGACGACGATACCGATCACCAGCACCATGCCGAACATGGTCAGCACGTTGATGGAAAAGCCCAGTGCCAGCAGCACCGCGAACGTGCCCAGCAGCGCCACCGGCACCACCAGCGTCGGGATGATCGTGTAGCGGATGTTCTGCAGGAACAGGAACATCACGAGGAACACGAGCACCACGGCTTCGATCAGCGTTTCGGCCACTTGCGAGATGGAAATCTTCACGAAGCGCGAGGCATCGTAGGGGATGCTGTACTTCACGCCCTGCGGGAAGTAGCGCTGCAGCTCTTCCATCTTCTTGCGCACGGCAGTGGCGGTGGCCAGCGCGTTGCCGGTGGGCGCGAGCTGCACACCGATGCCGGTGGAGGGCTGGCCATTGAGCCGGGCACGGGTGCCGTAACCTTGCGCGCCGAGTTCGATGCGCGCCACGTCCCTCAGCCGCACGGTGGAGCCGTCTGTGTTGGCGCGCAGCACGATGTTGCCGAACTGCTCGACGGTGCTGAGCTGGCCGTTCACCACCACCGTGGCGGCGATCTGCTGGCCGGCGATGTTGGGCAGATCGCCGATGGTGCCGGAGGAGACTTGCGCGTTCTGCGCGCGGATGGCGGCGTTCACGTCGGCGGCCGAGAGGCTCAGCCCTTGCAGCTTGGCCGGATCGATCCAGATGCGCATCGCGCGTTCGGTGCCGAACAACTGCGCCTGGCCCACGCCGGGCACGCGCTGCAACTCGGGCAGCACGTTGCGCGAG
Organism: Burkholderiales bacterium; assembly: GCA_031359975.1. Lineage (GTDB taxonomy): Bacteria > Pseudomonadota > Gammaproteobacteria > Burkholderiales > Burkholderiaceae_C > JANMAS01. The sequence goes on along the minus strand of JANMAS010000440.1, from coordinate 25,434 downwards.
GCGTAATCGCCCAGGGCCACCGGATCGAGCGCGCCGTTTTCAGACGACAGGATGGTGAACAGCAGAAAGTTGGACCGCGACTTGTCGACCCGCACCCCTTGCTGGGTAACAGCCGCCGGCAAACGCGGTGTGGCGCGCCCAAGCCGGTTTTGCACATCCACCTGTGCAAGATCGGCGTTGCTGCCGGGCTCGAAGCTCAGGGTGAGGTTGCCGGTGCCATCGGCCTGGCTGACGGATTCCATGTAGATCAGGCCCGGCGCGCCGTTCATCTCGCGCTCGATCACGCTGATCACGCTGTCTTCGAGCGTCTGCGCGGAGGCGCCCGGATAACCGGCGCTGATCACGATCGAGGGCGGCGCCACGGGTGGGTACTGCGCCACCGGCAATTGCCGGATCGACACACCCCCCAGCACGAGGATGAACAGTGCCAGCACCCACGCGAAGATGGGGCGATCAATGAAGAAGCGGGCCATGCGGCGCTCCCGTCACTGGCCCGCGCCGGCCGAGGCCGGTGCGGACGCCGCGGGGGCTGCGGCCGCTGAAGGCGCGGAAGCCGCAGAAGCCACCGCAGACCACGGCACCGGCTTCACCGGCGCGCCCGGCGCCATCTTCTGGAAGCCATCCACGATCACCCGGTCACCGGCCTTCAGGCCTTGGGTGACGACCCACGAACTGCCCTGCGCGGAGCTGATCTTGATCGGCTGTGTGGTGGGTTTGTCTTCGGCGCCCACCAGCATCAGGGTGTCGCCCTGGTTCGAGCGGGTAACGGCCTGCTGCGGCACGAGAAAGCCATTCGGCACCTCGGCTTGCGACAGGCGCACACGCACATACTGGCCCGGCAGCAATTGGCTATCGGCATTGGGGATCTCGGCGCGCAACGTGATCTGGCCGGTGGTGGCATCCACCGTCAGATCCGAGAACAACAGCTTGCCGGTGCGCGGCAGTACACCGCCGTCTTCCAGCACCACCTGCACATCGGCAGCCGCTTCGCCAGCGCTTTGCAACTTGCCGGCGGCCACTGCCTTGCGCAGGCGCTGCACGTCGTTCGCCGATTGGGTGAAGTTCACGTAGACGGTGCTGGTCTGCTGGATCAATGCGAGCTGCGTGGCCTCGGTGGCACTCACCAGCGCGCCTTCAGTGACGAGCGCCTGGCCGATGCGGCCGGCGATCGGCGCGGTGACTTGTGCATAGCCCAGGTTGATGCGCGCACTTTGCACCGCGGCCTTGCCGGCAGCCACATCCGCCTCGGCCTGCTTCTGCGCGGCCACCGCGCTGATGAATTCCTGCTTGCTGATCGCATTGGCCTCGACCAGCGGCTTGTAGCGCTCGGCTTGCGCGGCAGCCTGGGTGAGATTGGCCTGGGCGCGCGCCAGTGCGGCCACGGCGCTGTCGAAGCTGGCCTGGTAGGGCGCCGGATCGATGCTGAACAGCACCTGCCCCGCCTTCACTTCGCTGCCCTCGCGAAACAGGCGCTTTTGCACCACGCCGTTCACCCGCGCCCGCACTTGTGCGATGCGCACCGGCACCACGCGGCCCGGCAACTCGATCTGAAGCGCCAGGTTCTGCGGTTGCACGGTGATCACGCCCACCGGCGTGGCCGGCTTGCTCTGCGCGGCGCCGGCGGCGGCGCTGTCGCCCTTGCCGCATGCGGTGAGCAGCACGGCGGTTGCCACGAGGGCCAGCAAGGCCATCGCGGGCGCGGCCAGGCGCGATGCCGACGGCAGTCGGCGGGAACATTCAGCGGAGAAGAGGCGTCGGATCACGGGCGGCATCCTTGGGGCAGGAGTGGGGGCGGTAGCAGGATGGAATGGGGGCTGCGCAAGGCGGCACCGGCATCACACGCCAGGGTATTTGCTCTTGGTCGGCCGCCGCAGTATACATACAGTCTAGAATGTATGTTCACGCCGCTCCCGGCCCTTTCCTGCCATGGCACGCAAGACCAAAGTCGAAGCTCTCGCCACCCGATGCGACATTCTCGATGCGGCGGAACGCCTGTTCCAGCAGCAGGGTGTCTCGCGCACATCGTTGCATGCGATCGCCGAGGCAGCCGGCGTCACCCGAGGTGCGGTGTACTGGCACTTCAAGGACAAGACCGACCTCTTCGAAGCGATGATGGATCGGGCCTGCCTGCCGATCGAAGAGGGGTATGCCGATGCCCTCACCGTGCCGGCCGACAAGGCGGTGGACACGCTGCGAGCCCATGTGCTGAAGGTGTTCAAGCTCGCCGCTCACGACGAGCGCGCGCGCCGGGTATTCGAGATCGCCACGCAGAAGGTGGAGTACGTGGACGAGCTCAGCGGCGTGCGCGATCGCCATCTGCAAGGCCGCACCAAACATGTGCTGTACATCGAAGGCCTGGTGCGCAGTGCGCAGAAGGCCGGCCACATGATCACCTGCGCCACGGCGCGCAACATCGCGCTCGGCCTGCATGCGATCGTCGATGGCATGCTGCAGAACTGGCTGCTCGATCCCGCCGCATTCGATCTGCCGCGCAGCGGTTTGCAGGTGCTCAACGTCTACCTGGCCGGCCTGCGCCCACCAGCGCAGGCGCCGGTCGATTCATCCGCGGCCGCGCGCGGCCGCGGCACCAGCCACCGCACAAGCTGACATCGTCGGCGATGGAATGTTTCATGCATCCGGCAACGCACGGGATATCCCGCCGCACCCGCCGGAGGCCGCCATGCTCGACAAGACCCGCACCGCCGAAGACACCACGTTTGCCCACATCAAGCCGCAAGACACCGACTACCGAGGTGATGGCCTGCGCGATTTTTTTCTCTACCGCGATCTCGGCGTGGCCGAAGCCACCCGCGGCAAGGTGCTCGCGCAGCTGGTGATCGCGCACAACGCCCCGGAAAAGGGCACGGGATGGCACCGCCACGAGGCGGAATTTCACATCGTGATCATGCTGCGCGGCTGGGCGAAGTTCATGTACGAGGACAAGGAAACGCTGGTCAGCGCCGGCGACTGCGTGCATCAGCGCCCGGGCATCGCCCACTACCTGTACGACTACTCGCCCGACATGGAGTACCTGGAAGTGGTGGGCCCGGCGGATTTCAAGACGATCGACGTGGATCCGGTGTGCGAGATTCCGGCGCCCAAAGCCTGGGGGATCTGAGCGAGGGCACCGTCGCTGGGATCAGTGGAGGACAGAGCTGCCGGGCGCCTGCGGCGCGTCGGCAGGTCTGTCCCGCCATGAATTAGAACTCGACCTCCAGCTCATCGATCGCCTCGGGCTCCAGCAGCGCCGCGGCCGTCCAGGCCTGCAACTCGGGCATCGCGATGATGGCCTGGCAGTAGGCGGCGCACAGCGGATCGGCCACGCGCACGTCGTAGGTCTTCAGGCGGGTGACAACCGGCGCATACATGGCATCGGCCATGCTGCGCTCGCCAAACAGCCACGGGCCGCCATAGGTGCGCAGGCAATGGCGCCACACGCTCAGCACATGCTCGATATCGGTCTGCGCGCGGCTCCACACCTTGTAGCCGGGAAAGCTGGCCTTCAGGTTCATCGGCAGCGCCGAGCGCAGCGACGTGAAGCCGGAATGCATTTCGCCGCAGACGGCGCGGCAGTGGGCGCGCGCAGCGCGATCGGCCGGCAGCAGGCCCGCCTTGGGCTTGATCTCGTGCAGGTATTCGGCAATGGCCAGCGTATCCCACACCTTGATGCCGTTGTGGCGCAGGCAGGGCACCAGCATGCTCGGCGCGAGCAGCAACATCTCGGCTTTGACCTCCGGGTCATCCGGCGGCAGGATCACCTCGTCGAAATCCAGCCCGGCAAAGCGCGCGAGCAGCCAGCCGCGCAAGGACCACGACGAGTAGTTCTTGCTGCTGATCGTCAGCGTGGTGGTTGCCATGGTGCGTCCCGTCGTGATGCCCGCAACGTACTCGCAAGTGATGTGCCAGCGTGGTGCGCTGTCGTGGCCCGCAACTTGCCTCGATGGGTGCATGACTGCACCGACCTTGCGCGCACCCGGCCCTCGATGATGTACGCCACCTACCAGCTACACAACGATTGGCTCGCGCCGCTGCAGGATGGGGCGCGCCACACCGTCGATTGGCTGGAACAGATGTTTGCCGATTCGTGGTCGAGCCCGGCGCTGCGGCAGGTATCGGCGGCGATGGATGTGTTTTCGCGCCTGCGCCTCACCCACAAGCGGCCGCCGTTCGGCATCACCAGCATCCGCGCGGCGGGCCCGGCCGGCGAACGCGAGGTGCCGATCCACGAAGACGTGGTGCTGGTGCGGCCGTTCGGCAGCCTGCTGCACTTCGTGCGCGACGATCTTTCCGATGCGGGCACATCGGCGCTGCCCAAGGTGCTGGTGGTGGCGCCGCTGTCCGGCCACTTCGCCACGCTGCTGGGCGACACGGTGCGCACCCTGCTCGGCGACCATGACGTGTACGTGACCGACTGGCACAACGCCCGCGACGTGCCGCTGAGCGAAGGCCGCTTCGGCCTGGACGAATACGTGGCGCATGTGATCGAGTTCATCACCGCCGTGGGACCGCAGACGCACCTGGTCGCGGTGTGTCAGCCTTGTGTGCCCACGCTGGCGGCTGTGGCCACGATGGCGCAGCACGATCATCCGTCGCAACCGCGCAGCATGACGCTGATGGCGGGCCCGGTGGATTGCCGCATCAACCCCACCGGTGTCAACGAGCTGGCGATGTCCAGGCCGATCGAATGGTTCGAGAAGAACCTGATCAGCCCGGTGCCGCGGCGCTATGCCGGTGCGATGCGGCGTGTGTATCCCGGTTTCCTGCAGCTCAGCGCTTTTGTGAGCATGAATCCGGATCGCCACCGCAAGGCGTTTGTCGATCTGTTCGAGCACCTCTCCACCGGCGAGCTCGACAAAGCCGAATCCACCTGCCGCTTCTACGACGAGTATTTCGCCGTCAACGATCTGGCCGAGGAGTTCTACCTCGAAACCGTGGCCAAGGTGTTCCAGACCTTCGATCTGGCGCGCGGCGAGTTGGTCGTCCATGGCGAACGGGTGGACCCGGCTGCGATCCGCCGCACCGCGCTGTTCACCGTGGAAGGCGAGCGCGACGACATCTGCTCGATCGGCCAGACGGTGGCGGCACATGATCTGTGCAGCAACATCCGGCCCTACATGAAAAGCCATCATGTGCAGCTCGGTGTGGGCCACTACGGCGTGTTCAGCGGCAGGCGCTGGCAGCAGCAGATCTATCCGCGGGTGCGCGAGATGATCTACAGCTTTCATTGAGGCCCCCCAAGGCCAGCCGAAGCCGGCCGTCCCCCGAGGGGATCAAGGAAAGTGGCCAAGCCACATTTCCTTGGGCGCTCGCCGCAAACGTTACCTAATCCTCATCTTCCCCAGGATGAAAACCTTGCCGGATTGGCACAATCGGTAACACGATCTGCATCCGGCGCGGCCTGAGTGGTTGCCGCGCCCCCCGGCCAGCATGACACCCGACGCGGACGACACCATCCCACGCCTGCGCCTCCTGGGCGCCGTGGAGCTGCTCGTGCGCGGCCAGCGCCTCACCCAGTTTGGCGGCCCGATGTGCACGATGTTGCTGGCCCGACTGGCGATCGGCCAGAACAAGGCTCACCCGCGTGAAGAGCTGATCGACCAGCTCTGGCCGGCGGCCGATCTCGACGCCGGCCGCAACCGCCTGCGCAATGCGCTGGCCGTCTTGCGCGGCGAACTCGGCCGCGTCGGCTGCGCGCACCTGATCAGCGCCAACCGCATCTCGCTGCGCATCGCCACCGGCGCCATGCTGTGCGATGTGCGGCGCTTCGAGGAGGCGATCTCGCGCAAGCAATGGGTGAGCGCACGCGACGCTTATGGCGGTGATCTGATGCCCGGGTTTTTCGACGACTGGGTGGACGAAGAACGCTTGCGCCTGCTGGCGCTCGTCGATCGCATCCCACCGGATCTGCCGCAGCCCACACCCCATCACCTCGAAGCCATCGCCCTGATCAACCACGCGCAGTTGCTCGCGCGGCGCGGCGCGCCCGGCTTGCAGGCGCGGGCCCTGGCGCTGCTGGAACAGGCGGTGGCCAAAGCGCCGGACTTCGGCCTCGCGCAGGTGCGCCTGGCCACCACGCTGCACAACATGGCGCTTTCCGCCTTGGGCGACGAACGTCGCGGGTTGATCCACCGCGCCCGTGTGCACATCGAAAAGGCGATCCAGCTCGATCCCGCCGATGCGTTTGCGCGCTCGGTGCTGGTGGTGCAGCGCTACCGTGTCGATCTCGATCTGTCGCAAGCCGTTGCCGCGCTGCGCGAACTCGCCGAGCGCTGGCCCGACGCGCCGGCGCCGTGGACCGGCCTCACGCTGGTCTACAACGATGTGGGCCACAGCGAAGAGGCCGAGGCCTGCGCGAGCAAGGCCCGCGCGATGCTGCCAATGGATGTGATCCAGCTCTACAACATCGCCGTGGCGCGTGCCAATGGCTACCGCTTTGCCGAGGCTGTGGCGGCCTTCGACGAAGTGCTGGAACTCGAGCCCGACCACGGCATCAGCCTGGTGGGCAAGTTCTACGCCCTCGCCGGATGCGGCCGCATCGCCGATGCGCTGGCCGCCGCGCAGGTGTGCGAACGCGTGAAAGCCATCGATGCCGCGCAGCATGCGTACTTTCGCGGGCTGTGCGCGCATTGGTCGGGCCAGGCAGCCCAGGCGCGCGCCATCTATGCCGAGCCGGCCGTCGAATCCCTGTGCCGGCGCGAGCCGGCCTACGACGCGGTGCGCCAGGTGCATCTCGGCCGCTTCGACGCCGCGCTGGAGATCGTGCAGCGCATGCACGACGAAGCCGATCGCAACCTGCTGATCGTGTTTGGCTCCCGCAACGGCCTGGATACCCGGCGCGATCCGCGCATCGAAGCCATCGCGGCGCGGCTGGGTTGGCGGCCGATTGCGAGAATGCCGGCTCCGCCACTTGCGAACGCGACAAACGCCTCGATCGCCCACGCCGCATGACTGTCGATATCTCCGATGCGCACCCGCCGGTGCGCAGTTTTGTGCGCCGCCCGGGGCGCATGGGCTCCGGCCAGCAGCGCGCGCTGCAATCGCTCGGCCCGCAGTTCATCTTGCCGCCGCAAACGCACCTGCTCGACACCGCCGCCACCTTCGGCCGCGTGGCGCCGCTGGTGCTGGAGATCGGCTTCGGCATGGGCGACGCCACCGCGCAGATCGCCTTTGCCGAACCCGAGCGCGACTTCCTCGGCATCGAGGTGCACGAGCCCGGCGTGGGCGCGTTGCTCAAGCGCATCGGCGAACTGGGCCTGACCAACCTGCGCATCGTGCGGCACGATGCGATGGAGGTGCTGCAGCACATGATCGCGCCGGCTTCGCTGCGGGCGGTGCATGTGTTTTTCCCCGACCCGTGGCCAAAGAAGCGCCACCACAAACGCCGCCTCATCCAGGGCGCCGCTGTGGCGTTGATCAGCTCGCGGCTGGCACCGGGTGGCCGCTTGCACTGCGCCACCGATTGGCAGGAATACGCCGAGCAGATGCTGCAGGTGCTGCAAATCGAGCCCTCGTTGCGCAACACCGCCGCCGGCTTCGCACCGCGTCCGCCGTCGCGGCCGATGACCAAGTTCGAGCAGCGTGGCCTGAAGCTCGGCCACGGCGTGTGGGATCTGGTGTTCGAGCGCATCTGAGCCGTGCAGGCGAGGCGTGCGGCGCCCACCGCCCGGCTCCGTCCATCGCCGCCTCGATCCTCTCCCTTGACCCCAAGTTCGGGTTAATCCCGATGACTGAGCCTGCCGAAACGGCTTCAATTCGGCCTTGATTGGAACCGGTTCCATTTTGACCGGAGTGCTCTGGTCCGTCACCGTCCTGAAAGCCTTTCACGATGTCCACCTCTTCGTCGGCCGCTCCGCAACGCCTCGCCCCGCCGGCCCGCTCGGCCATGGCCACAACCGGCTTCACCTGGGGTGTGGCCACCGCGTCGTACCAGATCGAAGGCGCTGTCCATGAAGACGGCCGCCTGCCCTCGATCTGGGATACCTTCTCTGCCCAACCCGGCAAGGTGCTGCATGGCGACACCGGCGCGGTGGCCTGCGATCACTATCACCGCTGGTCAGACGATGTGGACCTGATCGCCTCGCTCGGTGTGGACGCCTACCGGTTGTCGATCGCCTGGCCCAGGGTGATGGACGAGCGAGGCCGCGCCAATGCGAAGGGCCTCGACTTCTACAAACGCCTGCTCGATCGCCTGCAGGACAAGGGCATCCGGAGCTTCGTCACGCTGTACCACTGGGATCTGCCGCAACACCTGGAAGATCGCGGCGGCTGGCTCAACCGCGATACCGCCTATCGCTTTGCCGATTACGCCGATCTGGTGAGCCGGGAGCTGAACGGGCGTGTCAACGCCTGGGCCACGCTCAACGAGCCGTGGTGTTCGGCCTTCCTCGGCTATGGCAACGGCCATCACGCGCCGGGCCTGGCCAATCTGCGCCACGCCGGGCAGGCCATGCACCATCTGCTGCTGGGCCACGGCCTGGCGCTGCCGGCCCTCGAAGCCAACGACCCGCGCGCCCAGCGCGGCATCGTCGCCAACATCGGCCGCGGCCCCACCGATGGCAATTCGCAGGCCGACATCGACGCGGCTCACCTCTACGAAGTGCAGCACAACAACTGGGTGCTCGATCCGCTGCTCAAGGGCAGCTATCCCGCCGACCTGCAACGCCTGTGGCCGGGCACCGAGCCGCTGGTGCTGGATGGTGACTTGAGCCTCATCAGCCGCCCGCTGGACTTCCTCGGCATCAACTACTACTTCCGCAGCAACCTGCGCAGCGATGGCGCGCATGGCTTCGTCGATACGCCGCTGGCCGGCGTGGAGCGCACGCAGATGGGCTGGGAGGTGTATCCCCAAGGCCTCGAAGACCTGCTGCGCCGCTTCAAGGCCGAGTACCCGCGCCTGCCACCGATCTACATCACCGAAAACGGCATGGCCTCGGACGACCAGGTGATCAACGGCCAAGTCGACGACGCCCAGCGCATCTCGTTCATGAACGGCCACTTCGCCGCCGTGGCGCGCGCGATGGAAGCCGGCGTCGACGTGCGCGGCTACTTCGTCTGGTCGTTGATGGACAACTTCGAATGGTCGTTCGGCTATGAGCGGCGCTTCGGTGTCGTGCATGTCGACTACACCAACCAGAAGCGCACGCTCAAACGCAGCGCGCTCGATTTCCAGGCCTTTCTCGCCGAGCGCGGCGCCCCTTCCAGCCGCGCCTGAACGCAGCCTTTTTTTTCACCCGCCCCCACCACAACAGGAGACAAGCCACCATGACCGTCCGCATCACGCTGAATCAAGTCGCACTCAGATCCGCCATCACCTCGACCATCGCCGCCACGCTCGCCTTCAGCGGCGCGGCCCAGGCCCAGAAGGCCGAGGTCATCCACTGGTGGACGTCGGGCGGCGAATCCGCCGCGGTGAAAGAACTGGCCGATGCCTACACCAAGGCGGGTGGCACCTGGGTCGATGCGGCCGTGGCCGGTGGCGAGAACGCACGCGCCGCGGCTATCAACCGCATCGCCGGTGGCAACCCGCCCACCGCTGCGCAGTTCAACACCTCCAAGCAATACCACGACGTGATCGCCGAAGGCCTGCTGAACGACATCGACGTGGTGGCCACCAAGGAAGGCTGGGACAAGTGGCTGCCCGCGCCAATCGTGCAGAGCATCAAGATCAAGGGCCACTACTACGCGGTGCCGGTGAACATCCACAACCCGACCTGGTTCTGGTATTCGAAGGCCGCCCTGGCCAAGGCCGGCGTGGCCGCCGAGCCCAAGTCGATGGACGAATTTTTCGCCGCCCTCGACAAGCTCAAGGCCGCCGGCCTCACGCCGCTGGCCCTTGGCGGCCAGAGCTGGCAGGAGTTCATCACCTTCTACAGCGTGCTGCTGCACGTGGGCGGCAAGGATGCCTACCTCAAGTTCTTTCGCGACCATGACGTGGCCAGCGTCAACAGCGAGCCGTTCCGCAAGTCGATGGCCGCGCTGAAGAAGCTGCGCGGCTATGTGGACGCCGGCTCGCCGGGCCGCAACTGGAACGACGCCACCGCGATGGTCATCACCGGCAAGGCCGGCTTCCAGATCATGGGCGACTGGGCCAAGGGCGAATTTGCCAGCGCCAAGCAGGTGGCGGGCAAGGATTTCGGCTGCTTCGCCGGCTTCGGCCCGACCGCGCCCTACATGATCGCGGGCGACGTGTTCGTGTTCCCGAAGACGAGCGACAAGGCGGCGATCGCGGCCCAGCAGAAGCTGGCCTCGGTGTTTACCGCGCCCGCCACGCAGGTGGCGTTCAACAACAAGAAGGGCTCGATCCCGATCCGCACCGACGTGGATGTGAGCAAGATGGACATCTGCGCCCAGGCCGGCGTGCAGGCCCTGAAAGACCCGGCCCGCCATGTCGCCAACCCCGACATGCTGATGACGCCCGACATGGTCGGCGCGGTGCAGGACGTGATCACCAAGTTCTGGAACAACGACCAGTCGGTGGACGACGTCGTCAAGTCGCTGCAAGGCGCCATCAAGGGCTGATCGATCGGTCGATCCGCTCGATCGGTACCTGGCTGTCCTCCCAGCCCTCTCGCCCGCGCGGGCAGAGGGCACACGTCGAAAGGAGCCGCTCATGGCTGGCTCGGTCTTGTCTCCCCGTCGTTCGAAGCCGGGCCCCTGGCGCGCGTTCGCGGCCCAGGTGGCGCTGCTGCCGATGGCGATCACGGTGCTGGGCGTGTACATCGGCACGGTGCTGTGGTCGGTGCGCATGTCGTTCAGCAGCTCGAAGATCTTTCCGAAGGACGACTTCGTCGGCTTCACGCAATACCAGCGGCTGTTCGAAACCGAACGCTGGATCGTGTCGCTGAACAACGTGGTGGTGTTCGGCGTGCTGTTCATCTCGGCCTGCCTGGTGATCGGCTTCTTTCTCGCGGTGTTTCTCGATCAACGGGTGCGCGGCGAAGGCGTGCTGCGCACCATCTTCCTGTACCCGTATGCGATGTCGTTCGTCGCCACCGGGCTGGTCTGGCAATGGGTGCTGAACCCCGAGCTGGGGCTGCAGGCCACGATGCGCCGCATGGGCTGGACCGACTTTTCCTTCGACTGGATCGTGAACCAGGACAAGGTCATCTACACCGTGGTGTTCGCCGCCGTGTGGCAGGCCTCGGGGCTGGTGATGGCGATCCTGCTGTCAGGCCTGCGCGGCGTGGACGAATCGCTGTGGCATGCGGCGCGCATCGATGGCGTGCCGCGCTGGCGCTACTACCTCAGCATCGTGATGCCGCAACTCGGGCCGGCCTTCGGCACGGCCTTCGTGCTGCTCGCGGTGGCGGTGGTCAAGGTGTATGACGCGGTGGTCGCGATGACCCAGGGCGGCCCGGGCATCGCCAGCGAAGTACCGGCGAAATTCATCATGGACCATCTGTTCACGCGCGCCAATGTCGGCCTGGCCTCGGCCGCATCCACCGTGATGCTGCTCACCGTGCTGGCGCTGCTGGTGCCTTGGTGGTATGCGCGCGCTTTGCAGGCGCGCAAGGAGATACGCAAATGAGCGCGCCAAAAGTAAGCTCTGGCCGACCGAGCGCCGGGCCGCCCCAAGCCGGGCGGCATCCCCTCGGGGGATCGTCCGCGGTACGCCGCGGACGAGGGGCCGTCATGACCCCTGCGCGGCTGGGCGTGTACGCGCTGCTCGTCAGCGCGGCGGCGTTCTTCTTGCTGCCGCTGTATGTGATGGTGGCTACCTCGCTGAAGCCGATGGAGGAGATCCGCCTGGGCAATATCTTCGCCCTGCCGATGAACGCCACGGTGGAGCCGTGGATCCAGGCCTGGTCGTCGGCCTGCACCGGGCTCGAATGCCGGGGCATCCAGGTGGGCTTCTGGAACTCGGTGAAGATCGTCGTGCCCAGCACCGTGATCTCCATCTTCTTCGGCGCATTGAACGGCTATGCCTTGTCGTTCTGGCGCGTGAAGTGGGCCAACTGGCTGTTCGGCGTGCTGATGTTCGGCACCTTCGTGCCCTACCAGATCATGATGTATCCGCTGGTGCGGGCCTTCGCCGCCATCGGCCTGTTCGGCTCGCTGCCCGGCATCATCCTGATCCACACGGTGTTCGGCATGCCGGTGATGACGCTGCTGTTTCGCAACTACTACAGCAGCGTGCCGGGCGAGTTGTTCAAGGCCGCGCGCATCGACGGCGGCGGCTTCTGGCGCATATTCTTCCAGCTGATGCTGCCGATGTCGCTGCCGATCATCGTGGTGGCCGTGATCATGCAGATGACCAACATCTGGAACGACTTCATCCTCGGGCTGGTGTTTGCCGGCCGCGAGAACCTGCCGATGACGGTGCAGTTGAACAACGTCATCAACACCACCACCGGCGAGCGCCTCTACAACGTGAACATGGCTGCCACCGTGCTCACCGCGCTGGTGCCGCTGGTCATCTATCTCGTCTCCGGACGCTGGTTCGTGCGCGGCATCTCCGCCGGCGCCGTGAAAGGCTGATCATGTCAAGCGTAGCGATTCAAGATCTGGACATCCGGCTGTCCGGCATCGACATCATCAGCAAGCTCAACCTCGATGTGGCCGAGGGCGAGTTTCTGGTGTTGCTGGGGCCTTCTGGTTGCGGTAAATCGACCCTGCTGCACAGCATCGCCGGCCTCATCGACGTGCACGACGGCCGCATGGAAATCGACGGCAAGGATGTCACCTGGGCCGACCCGAAGGACCGTGGCATCGGCATGGTGTTCCAGTCGTATGCGCTGTACCCCACGATGACGGTGGAGAAGAACATGTCGTTCGGCCCGCGCATCGCCGGCATCGACAAGGCCGAGATCGACAAGCGCGTGACGCGCGCCTCGAAGATGCTGCACCTCGACGAACTGCTGCAGCGCAAGCCGGCGCAGCTCTCCGGCGGGCAGCGCCAGCGCGTGGCGATCGGCCGGGCGCTGGTGCGCGACGCGGCGGTGTTCCTGTTCGACGAGCCGCTGTCCAACCTCGATGCCAAGCTGCGCAGCGAGCTGCGCCGCGAGCTGAAGCAGCTGCACAAGGAACTCGGCGCGACGATGATCTATGTGACGCATGATCAGGTGGAGGCGATGACGCTGGCCAGCCGCATCGCGGTGATGAAGAGCGGCAAGATCCAGCAGATCGATACGCCGGCCGCGGTGTACGGCAAGCCGGTGAACATGTTCGTCGCCGGCTTTCTCGGGGCGCCGAGCATGAACTTCATCGAAGGCCGGCTGGAGGCGGCGGGCGGCGGCCTGCGCTTCGTCTCCAACGCGCTGCAGCTCGATGTCTCGGGCTACCGGTTTGCCGCGTCGGCGCAGGCCGGCCGCGCCGTGGTGCTGGGCGTGCGGCCGGAGCACATCAGCTTGTCGGCCGAAGGCAGCCAGGCCCACGGCCGGGCCACCGTATCGCTGGTGGAGCCGATGGGCGCCAACCAGGTGGTGTGGCTCGATGCGCAGGGCCTGTCGCTGGCGGTGGATGCCGACGCGGCCTACACGCCCGAGGTGGATCACACGGTGAGCTACACGCTCGATCCGGCGCAGGTGTCGCTGTTCGATGCGGGCACGCAGGAGCGCCTGTGATGATTGACGAACTACTCGATGCGATGACGCTGGAAGAGCAGGTCAGCCTGCTCGCCGGTGCCGACTTCTGGACCACCGTGCCGCTGCCGCGCCTGGGCGTTCCGGCGTTCAAGGTGAGTGACGGGCCGAACGGCGCGCGCGGTGGCAGCTTCCAGGGCGGGGTAACCACCGCCTGCTTCCCGGTCGGCATCGGCCTGGCCGCCACCTGGAACACCGCGTTGATCACGCGCGCTGGCGAGGCCCTGGCCGACGAAGCGCGGCTGAAGGGCGCCGGTGTGCTGCTGGCGCCCACGGTGAACCTGCACCGCTCCACGCTCAACGGCCGCAACTTCGAGTGTTATTCCGAAGATCCGTGGCTGGCCGGCGAGATCGGCGTGGCCTACATCCGCGGCGTGCAAAGTCGCGGTGTGTCGGCGACGATCAAGCACTTCGTCGGCAACGAATCCGAATTCCAGCGCATGACCGTCAGCTCCGACATCGGCGAGCGTGCGCTGCGCGAGCTGTACCTGCTGCCGTTCGAGAAGGCGGTGAAGGAAGCCGGCGTCTGGGCCGTGATGGCGGCCTACAACCGGATCGACGGCATCTATGCCTGCGACCACAAGCGCTTGATCGATGGCGTGCTGCGGCAGCAATGGGGCTTCGACGGCCTGGTGATGTCGGACTGGATGGCCTTGCACAGCACCGTGGAGGCGATTGCCGCCGGGCTCGATCTGGAGATGCCCGGCGCCACGCTGCACCGCGGTGCCTTGCTGGTGCAGGCGGTGCAGGCAGGCACGGCGCGCGCAGCCGATGTGCGGGCCGCCGCGAAGCATGTGCTGCAGCTGGCCGAGCGTGTGGGCAGTTTCGCGTCGCCCGCCATTCCCGAGGAGCGCTCGGAAGACTCGCCCCAGCGCCGCGCCCTCATCCGCCGCCTCGGCGCCGAAGGCTGTGTGCTGTTGAAAAACGACGGCGGCCTGTTGCCCCTGGCGCCACAGCCAGGCCGCACGCTGGCGCTGATCGGCCCGAATGCCAAGACAGCGCAGATCATGGGCGGCGGCAGTGCCACCGTGAATGCGCTGCACCGCATCACGCCGTTCGACGGCATCGCAGCCCAGGCTGGCGGCCAGACGCTGCTGCATGCGGTGGGCGCCGACAGCCACCGCTGGCTGCCGGTGCTGAAGCTGCCGATGGCAGTGAGCTTCTACGCCAGCACCGATCTCTCGGGCCCGGTGCTGCTGAGCAAGGTCTACCCGAGCAGCGAACAGCTGTGGGTGGGCGCGGTGGAAGACGGCGTCGACCCGATGCACTTCTCGGCGCGTGCCACGCTGGTGTTCACGCCGGCCGAAGACGGCGATTACGGCATCTCGCTGATGAGCGCCGGCCTGTGCCGCGCCTTCGTCAACGACGAACTGGTGGTCGACAACTGGACGCACTGGCAGCGCGGCGAAAGCTACTTCACCTTCGGCTCCGACGAGAACCTGGCGATGCGGCATCTGCGGGCGGGTGAGGCCTACCGCATCACGCTGGAATTGTCGACCGCCTCGCCGGAGCCCACGCCGATCCACGCGATGCGCCTGGGTGTGCACCTGCCGCTGGGCGAAGCCGCGATTGCGCAGGCAGTGGCCGTGGCGCGCGAGGCCGATGTGGCGCTGCTCTTCGTCGGCCTCACCGCCGAATGGGACAACGAAGGCCTGGACCGCCCGCACATGGATTTGCCGCACGGCCAGAACGAACTGATCCGCCGCGTGGCGGAAGTCAACAAGAACACGGTCGTCGTGCTGCAGACCGGCGCGCCGGTGACCATGCCCTGGCTGCCGCAGGTGCCGGTGCTTTTGCAGGCCTGGTACCCCGGCCAGGAATGCGGCCATGCGATCGCCGATGTGCTGTTCGGCGCCGCCGATCCCGGCGGGCGCCTGCCGCAGAGCTTCCCGCACCGGCTAGCCGACAACCCGACCCATGGCGATGCATCGCACTACCCCGGCGTCGACGGCCATGTGCAGTACGCGGAAGGTATTTTCATCGGCTATCGGCACTACGAGCAGCACGGCATCGCGCCGCTGTTCGCGTTTGGCCATGGCCTGTCATACACCCGCTTCGCGCACAGCGGGCTGCGCCTGAGCACCAGCGAACTGGCGCCCGGCGACACCTTGGCGGTGAGCGTGGACATCACCAACACCGGCGAGCGCGCGGGCCAGGAAGTGGTGCAGCTGTATGTGGCCGATCTGGCCTCCAGCATCGCGCGGCCGCCGCAGGAGCTGAAGGGCTTCGCCAAGCTGAGCCTGGCGCCGGGCGAAACCGGCAGCGCCCGCTTCAGCCTGGACATGCGCTCGCTCGCCTGGTTCGACGAAGGCCGTGCGGCCTGGGTGGCCGAGGCCGGGGAGTTTGAACTGCGGGTCGGCGCGTCGTCGCAAGACATTCGCCAGCGCGCGCGCTTCTCGTTGAAGGCGGATTGGGTGCAAGCCCTGCCTGACATCAAACCGTGAATGCATGGCGACGATCAAGGACGTAGCGCGCCTGGCTGGCGTGGGGCTGGGCACGGCGTCGCGGGCGATCTCGGGCCGCGGTTCGGTGTCGGCACAGGCGCTGGCCAAGGTGAACGAGGCGGTGGCGACGCTGGCCTTCCGGCCGTCGAACGTGGCGCGTGCGTTGTCGCTGAAGACGCTGGGCATGATAGGCATCTATGTGCCCGATTTCGGCGGCAACTTCTACGGCCCGATCATGCAGACGGTGGACAGCGAATTGCGCGCGGTGAATCACCACATGGTGGCCGCCAATGGTTGCGGCAGCGGCGATCCGCGCCAGCAGGCGCTCGACGGCGTGCGCTTTCTCATCGAGCGCGAGTGCGACGGCGTGATCGTGATGAGCAACAGCTTGCGTGAAGACGATTTCGTGGGCCTGTTCCGGAGCTGCCCGAAGATGGTGGTGCTGAACCGCAGCTCGCCGGCCCATGCCGACCATTGCTTCAGCACCGATCACTACCGCGCCGGCCAACTCGCGGCACGCGCGCTGATGTCGCGCGGCCACCGCGAGATCGCCTGCATCAGTGGCCCGCAGGACGCGCCCGACAATCAGGCGCGCATGACCGGCTTCCATGATGAACTGGCGCGCCACAAGCTGCGCGTGGCGCCGGCTCATCGCGCCGAGGGCAATTTCGATTTCGCAGGCGGCTTCGCGGCGGCCGACGCCTTGCTCGCACGCGGGCCGCACGCCTACACCGCCCTGTTTTGCGCCAACGACGTGATGGCGATGGCCGCCATCTCGCGCTTCGGCCAGGCCGGTGTGCGCGTGCCGCAGGCGTTGTCGGTGGTCGGTTTCGACGACAGCACCCTGGCCCCCTACACCACACCCGCGCTGACCACCGTGCGCATCCCGATCGAACGGGTGGCGGCCAATGGTTGTCGCTTCCTGCTCAATCTCTGCTACGGGCTGGCGCTGCCGGTGCAACGTGAGTTTCCGGCGGAGATGGTGTGGCGCGGATCGGTGAGCGACGGGCCGCATCCGCAACCCAGGCTCAAAAGCCTGACCGCGCCCAGTCGGCCCAGGAGCCTGTCCTCATGAGCATCCCGCTCGGCATCATCGGTGTGGGCAACATCTTTCCGGCCTACTTCAAGACCTTGAAACAAAGCCGGATGTTCGAGGTGGTGGGCGTGGCCGATGCGAACCCGGCGGCGGCCCGCCAACGTGCCGACGAATTCGGCCTTCCGGCGCTGGGTATCGACGCCTTGCTGGCCGGCAACGCGCAGATCGTGCTCAACCTGACACCGCCGCTGGCCCACCACGCGGTGGGCCTGAGCGTGTTGAACGCCGACAAGCACCTGTTCACCGAAAAGCCGCTCGCCGCCACCTTCAAGCAGGGCAAGGAGCTGGTGGCGCTGGCCCGGCGCCGCCAGCTGCGCATCGGCTGTGCGCCCGATACCTTTCTCGGTGCAGGGGCACAGGCCTTGCGCGCCCTGGTGGATGCGGATGCGGTAGGCAGCATCCGCCACGGCACGGCGTTTTTCATGAACCATGGGCCGGACGACTGGCATCCCAACCCGGCGTTTTTCTACCGCGAAGGCGCAGGGCCGATGCTCGACATGGGCGTGTACTACGTGACGCACCTGGTGCATGCGCTGGGGCCGGTGCAATCGCTGCGCGGCAGCGCCACCACCACCTCCGCCCGGCGATTGATCCGTGCCGGTGCCAACCAGGGCAAGACGATCGAGGTGGAGGTGCCCACCCACCTGGTCACCCACCTGCACTTCGCCAGCGGCGCCGAGGTGGTGATGACAACCAGCTTCGACGTCTGGCGCCATGGCCATGCGCCGATCGAGCTGTACGGCGACGAAGGCACGCTGCTCGGCCACGACCCCAACCTCTTCGGCGGCACGGTGCGTTTTGCGTGCGGGCACGAAGCCTGGCAACGTGCGCCGAACGGCCGCCCGTACACCCGCAATTCGCGCGGAATCGGGCTCATCGACATGGCCCTGGCGATTGCCGAAGGCCGGCCACACCGCTGCAACGAGCGCCTGGCGCTGCACGTGCTCGAAGTGCTCGATCGCGCCATCGACGCCGGCGGCAGCCGAAAGACGATCCAGCTCAGCACCACCTGCGAGCGGCCGGCTCCGCTCATCACCAAGCTGTTCTGAATATTGGACACTCACATGAAAATCGCCGTCCAGCTCTACAGCCTGCGTGATGTGGGCGATCTCGATGCCCAGTTGGCACTGGCCCGTGCGTGTGGCTTCGAGTGGGTGGAAAGCGTGGCTGCGCACGATCTGCCGGCCGACGACTTCGCGGTGCGGCTGGCGCGGCACGGTCTGCGCGCGGCCTCGATGCACGCCTCGCTGGCCCTGCTGGAATCACAACCCGAGACCATCGTCCAGGCCTGCCAAGCCACCGGCTGCCGCCTGGTGGTGATGCCCTGGCTGCCGATGGGCGAGCGGGTGTGCAGCGCGGCGGCGTGGAGCGCGCTGGGCGCACGTCTGGCGGCGATCAGCGGCGGCCTGCGCGCCGAAGGCCTGCAGCTGGCTTATCACAACCACGATTTCGAGTTTCTCAGCTACGAAGGCCGTACCGCGCTGGAATGGATCTTCGATGCCACCGAGCCGGGCCAGCTCGGCTGGGAAGCGGATCTGGGCTGGGTGGTGCGCGCGGGCGCGGATCCGTGGCACTGGCTGGAGCGCTACGGCAACCGGCTCGCCGCCGTGCATGCGAAGGACATTGCGCCGCCCGGCACCGCGATCGACGACGACGGCTGGGCCACCCTCGGCGAGGGCCTGGTGCCTTGGGCACGCCTGCTGCCGCACCTGGCCTCCCGAGTGGAACTGGTGATCTTCGAGCACGACAAGCCGGGCCGACCGGAAACGATTCTGCGCAACAGCTACCGCTTCATGGCGCAGCATCTGCGGGCGTGATCGGCCAGCGTGTGGTCAGTCAGGGCCTGTCATCCCCTCGGGGGGGGCGAATGACGTACTCGTCAGTCGGGGGGCCGTCAGCTACCCCCGCCAGTCCACCAGACCGCTGTACGCGGTCAACAGCACCAGCGCGCCAAACACGATGCGGTACCAGGCAAAGCCTTTGAAATCGTGCGAGGCCACATAGCGGATGAGCCAGCGGATGCACAGCAAGGCGCTGACAAACGCAAACACGAGGCCGACGGCGAAGACCGGCGCATCGGCCAGCGACAGCGCCGCGCGTTCCTTCCACACCGAGTAGGCGCCGGCACCCATCAGCGTGGGGATGCCGAGGAAGAAGCTGAACTCGGTGGCGGCGGCGCGCGAGAAGCCCAGCGCCATCGCGCCGATGATGGTGGCACCCGAGCGGCTGGTGCCGGGGATCAGCGCCAGGCATTGCAGCAAACCCACCTTGAGCGCGTCGGCGGGCGTCATGTCGTCCACCGCATCCACCCGCGCCGGGCGGTTGATGAAAGGGTCTTCGTAGAGGCGGTGATGCCGCCGCTCGATGATCAGGATGATGAAGCCACCCACGATGAACGCCAGTGCCACCGGCACCGGATGAAACAGGTGCTCCTTGATGGTGCGGCCAAGGGCCAGGCCGAGCACCACGGCGGGCATGAAGGCGATCAGCAGGTTGAGCGCGAAGCGCCGGGCCACCGGATCGCTACCCAGGCCTTGCACCGTGGCGGCGAGCCGCACGCGGTATTGCCAGATCACCGCGAACATGGCGCCGGTCTGGATGGCGATCTCGAACACCTTGACCGATGCACCCTGAAACCTCAGCAACGAGGCGGCGAGGATCAGGTGGCCGGTGGAAGAGATCGGCAAGAACTCGGTCAGGCCCTCGACCACGCCCATCACGGCCGCCTTGGCCAGCATCACGATATCCAAGTCTTGCTCCACCCTCGACCATGAGGGGCGCCGATCATAGCGGCGGCATCGCTCAGCGAGACGAACCGTTGCCCCGCGCGGCGCTCATCAGCACGGTCACATCCAATTGCACCTGGTTTTTGTCGTCGCCGATCCACACGCTGCCCTCTTGCACGCTGCACTGCAGATGCATCGTGCGCTGCGCCAGCGTGGCGAGCTCCTGGGTTTGCGCGGCGGGCACACTGAGCACGGTGAGGTTGCGCGTGCGCAGCAGCGCACCCTGCAGCGCGGCCCACCACACCGGCGTGGACGAGGCATACGCCAGCACGCTCACCTTCCGCGCCTTGCCGCAGGCCTTGCGGATCGCGCGTTCGTCCGGCGCGCCCACCTCGATCCACTGCTGGATCTCGCCGGTGAGATCGCGCACCACCAGATCGGGGTCGTCGGGGTCGGACAAGCCTTTGCCGAAGACCAGATATTCCTGCGCATGCAGCACGAAGGCGAGCAACCTGACCATCATGCGCTCGTCGTTCTCCGACGGATGACGCGCGATCGTCAGGGCATGGTCGGCGTAATAGCCGCGATCCATGTCGGCGATCGCAAGCGTCGCCTTGAAGATGGTTGATTTGATGGCCATGCCCGCAGCTTAGGGCATGGCCGCTCGCGGCCTGCGGATCAGCGCGGGGTTTGCGTCACCGTGCCGACCGGCAAACGCGCCCGCACCGATTCGGCGGCCACAACCGGCGACGCGGCGAACGTGAGCGGGCCGGTGCCGCAGTTCTGCACCTTATTGAGGTTGCCGTTGACGTCGATGTAGGCAGGGTTGTCTTTGCTCACATCGCCGGTGGCATTGCCGTTGGCCTTGAATTTCACCTTGATCGGCAGGTACAGCGTGTCACCGGCGAAGGTGATCTCGACCTTGTTGCCGCTGAAGGGATTGAAAAAGCCGATGCCGATGCCGGAGCCCACCACGGCGCCGGTTTTCACGCAGGTGGCTGAAAAGTCGGCCGAGAAGTTGGCGAAGGCAAAGCCGCCAAAACCGTCGTCGACGATCTCGAAAGCGATGGGCAGGCCCTGCGACGTGGTGCCGCTGTAGCTGCCGAACTGCTGCGCCGAAGCGCCGGCAACGCCGAGCGTCAGGGCGGCGATGGCGGCGCACGTCGTGGAAAACTTCATGATGGAAGAGGTCATGGCTGGGTGTCCTTGTCGAAGCCGCTGCGTTCCGTGCGCCGGCGGCAGGCTGTGGATCGGGTTTGTCAGCTGCTTGCTGTGGCTCGGACGCCCCAGGCTGCGGCAGCGTCTGAATGCAGTGTGCGCAGCCACCGTTAGGAAATCGCTAGCGAGGCGGCGCAGCGCTTCAGTTCCGGCGTGGCCGGTCGATGACCTGATTCGAGGTCTACTTCCCCAAGGATTGGTGCCATGAGCCAAGAGAAATTCCGCCTGATCACTCGCAGCGACTTCGACGGCCTGGTGTGCGCCGTGCTGCTGAACGAGCTGAAACTGATCGACGACATCAAGTTCGTGCATCCGAAAGACATGCAGGACGGCAAGATCGCGGTGACGTCTCGCGACATCACCACCAACCTGCCCTATGTGCCCGGTGTGCATCTGGCCTTTGATCACCACGCCTCGGAAACGCTGCGCAACCCCGGCGAGCGCGCCGACCACATCATTCATCCCGACGCGCCTTCGGCCGCCCGCGTGGTGTTCGACCACTACGGCGGCGCCGCCACCTTCCCGAACATCGCTCCGGACATGATGGACGCGGTGGACAAGGCCGATTCAGCCCAGTTCAGCCGCGACGAGATCCTCGAACCCACCGGCTGGGTGCTGCTGAACTACCTGATGGACGCGCGCACCGGCCTGGGCCGCTTCCGCGAATTCCGCATCAGCAACTACACGCTGATGATGGATCTGATCAGCTACTGCGCCGACCACGGCATTCGCGACATCCTCGGCCTGGCCGATGTGAAGGAGCGCATCGAGCTGTATGTTGACCACGCTGAGCGCGCGAAGGAGCAGATCCTGCGTTGCAGCACCGTGCACGGCAACCTGGTGGTGCTCGATCTGCGGGGTGAGGAAACGATCTTTGCAGCCAACCGCTTCATGATCTACGCGCTCTTCCCGCAGACCAACATCTCGATCCACCAGATGTGGGGCCTGCAAAAGCAGAACACCGTGTTCGCCACCGGCAAATCGATCCTCGATCGCGGCAGCCGCACCGATGTCGGCGCGCTGATGCTCGAATACGGCGGCGGTGGCCATCATGCCGCCGGCACCTGCCAGGTGGAAAACGACGAGGCCGCGCGCGTGCTGCGCGAGCTGATCACCCGCATCAACGCGGACGGCTGAGCGCGGCTCGGCAATCGCCTTTCAGCCCGCCGCCCGCCAAGGCAGGTGGGCGCTGACCTCCAGCCCCGGCTGGGCGTTTCGGATCGCCAGCCGACCGCCATGCGCCTGGGCCACCAGCCGGCACAGATAAAGGCCCAGCCCCACCCCGCCGGTGGCACGCTGGCGCGCGGCGTCGGGCCGGTAAAACGGCTCGGCCAACTGGGCCAGCTGGTCTTCGGGCACGCCGGCGCCAAAGTCGCGCACGATGATGAGCAGCTCATCGCCCACGCGCGACAGGTGGATTTGCGGCGGCGCGCCGCCGCCCCGATGTCGCCAGGCGTTGTCCAGCAGATTGCGCACGAGCAGGCGGATGCGGGTGGTATCGAGCAACGGTGTGCCCACATCGGATGCCAGATCGACCTCGAATCCCCGTCCGGCGAAGCCCGTGTCGAGCACGCCGCGCACCAGGGCGCTCACGTCGCAGGCTTCGGCTTGCAGCGCGGTGTGGCCGGCGGCCAGGCGCTCGCTCTCGAGCAGATCGGTGATCAGATCGCGCATCTGGGCCAGATCGCGCAGCAGCGCGTCGCGCTCATCGCCTTCGGCCACCAGCTCGGCATTCACCCGCGCGCGGGTGAGCGGCGAACGCAACTCGTGGCTGATCGCCAGCAGCAGCGCGCGCTTGGCATCGAGCATGCCGTGCAGGCCGCTGGCCATGGCGTTGATGTGGGTGGCCAGATCGCCGAGTTCGTCGGCACGGCGCGGCACGATCGGGGTATCGAACTCACCCCGGCCGAATCGCTGCGCGCCTCGGCGGATATCGTCCAGCGGGCGCAGGAGGTGGCGCACGATCGAATAGGCCAGCGCCGTGAGGGCTAGCAACACCGCCAGCGTGATCCAGCCCACCATGCGCGTGCGCGGGTCGGCCTGTGGCCCGGCCAGGCCGAAGGTGATGCGATGGCCATCGGCCAGCACGCGCGTTTGCCACCAGGCATCATGCTCGTTCACCGGCTCGGTGCCTGGCGGTGGCCCGGCACCGAGATCGGGCGGGCCATCGTCGTGCCCCCAGCGGCGGCGCCACTCACGGCGACCGTCGGAGGTGCCCGGATGCGAGTTCCAGTTCACCACCGGGCCTTCGATGCGGATGGCGATCGGCAGGCGCCCGACCAGGGCCCTGGCACGATCCACGTTGGGTGGCGTGCCGATTTCGGCGGCCAGCCGGTCGATGTAGTCGGCCACCAGCGGCCGGGCATAAAGCTGCCAGCCGCCGCGCAAGACCTGCTGCATGCCGAAGAAAAACGTCAGGCTGGTGGCTACCGCCAACACCAGGAAAAGGCTCACCAGCCGCCAGCGCAGCGAATGCCGGAAGCGGCGGATGCCGGCGCGCGAGCGGCCGCGCCAACCGTGTGTTTCAGTGGCGTGGGTGGCGCTGCCCGGCGGCACAGCCATCACAAGCGCACCGCGGCAAAGGTGTAGCCGGCGTTGCGCAGCGTCTTGATGCACACCAAGGGATCGAGCTTGGCGCGGATGCGGCTGACGAGAATATCCACCGCGCGGGTGTAGATGTCCTCAGCCGCCTTGCCGCGCAGGCGCTCGAGGATCTGGTCGCGGGTGAACACCTTGCCGGGCTCGCGTGCCAGGATCGCGATGAGTTCGAATTCGGTGCTGGTGAGCTCGATGCGCTGCTCACCCCGCCAGAGCTCGCGGCGGTCGAGATCGATCTCCACCCCCTCGAAGCGCAAGCGCCCGTTGGATGCGGCCGCAGCCGGCTGCGGCTGGCCGGCACTGCGGCGCAGGATCGCCTGCAGCCGCGCGAGCAGTTCGCGCGGTTCGAAGGGTTTGGGAAGGTAGTCGTCGGCGCCGAGTTCCAGCCCCACCACCCGATCCATCACATCGCCGCGCGCGGTGAGCATGACGATCGGCACGTTGCTCTCCTTGCGGATCTGCCGGCACAGCTCGAAGCCGTCCATCTCCGGCAGCATCAGGTCGAGGATGGCGGCGTCGTAGGGGATCTCGCGCAAGCGGGCGAGGCCGTCGCTGGGCCGCAAGGCGCTGTCGAGCTGGATGTCGAAGCGCTTGAAAAAAGCGGCCAGCGGCGGCGCGAGGTGCTCGTCGTCGTCGATCAGCAGGATGCGGCGCATCAATGCCCGCCGGGCCGCCCCAAGGGCATTGAGCGCCCCCGCGGGGGGCAGCGAACCAAGTGAGCGTGGGGGCGAGTCATCCGCGGATTGTGGCCTTGCCGCGCGCCGTGCTCCGCTGATCGGGGCGATCAGCCGCGCCAGCCGTGACGGCCCTGCTTGAGCATGTCGCGCAGCTTTTGTTGCTGCTCGGGCCGCAGGCCATCGTAGAAGTCACCGATGGCGGTGATCACCTCCGGGCTCTTGGTGCGAACGGCCGCGGTCTTGGCCTCCACCAGCGCTTGCGCGGCGGCACGGTCGAAGCTGTTGCCGGCGATCAGCGCGTTGATCTGCACGCGGGGGTCACCACCGTCCATCAGCGCGGTTTTCTGCTCGCGCAGCTTGTCGGCCAGCACACCGAGGCGCGTTTTCTGGGCGTCATCAAGATCGAGCTTGCTGGCGGCGCGCTCGATCATCACGCCCTTCATGCGGGTGGCGTCTTCCTCGCTCATCGCGCTCCAGCCGTGCGAGCCACCCATGCGGTGCGAGCAGCCGGCGATACCGCCGATGGCCGCGGTGGCCCCCACCACCGTGGCGAGGCCGATCAGGGTGCGTTTGATCCAGGTTTTCATGTGTCTTCCTTGAGCGCCATGAAGGCGCGATTGAACAGGGACTCATGGTGCCCGGCACGCCGCCCGCCGTCCTTTCGCCGCGGTATCGTCGTGTTTCGTTTTTTTTCAGGCGGCACGCTGGGGCGTTTCAAGCCACCGGCAGCACAGCCTCGTCGTCTTCCGCCTCTTCGCCCAGAAACCCACCGCTCTGGTGCGCCCACAGGCGCGCATAAAGGCCGCCCTGGGCGAGCAGGCTGCGGTGGTCGCCCTCTTCGACAATGCGGCCCTTGTCCATCACCACCAGGCGGTCCATCGCGGCGATGGTCGACAAGCGGTGTGCGATGGCCACCACCGTCTTGCCTTCCATCAGCCGATAAAGGCTTTGCTGGATCGCCGCTTCCACCTCCGAATCGAGCGCGCTGGTGGCCTCGTCGAGCAGCAGGATCGGCGCGTCCTTCAGCATCACCCGTGCGATCGCGATGCGCTGCCGCTGCCCGCCCGACAGCTTGACGCCGCGTTCGCCCACATG
>JANMAS010000088.1:0-5243 GCA_031359975.1 Burkholderiales bacterium | reverse complement strand
GCCTTGTCGATCACCTTGTTCCAGCGCTCGACGCCGGCCACCGAATCCTTGATGTAATCGTCGCGCAGCACCTCGTTGAGCGCGTTCAGCAGCGGCACGTCTTTTTCCACCAGCTGCCCGCCCTGCACTTCGAGCACCTTGTAGGTCTGGCCCTTCAGCACGTGGTCGTCGATACGCTTGCCTTCTTCGTAGCGGCCCTTCAGGCCGGAGCTGTAGAAGGTGGCGGCGTTGCTGGATTGGTCGGCACCGAAGAGGTCGATCGTCACGCTGTAGTGGAAGTTGAGGTAGCGCTGGATCGTCGGCAGATCGATCACACCAGCGGCGCGCAGGCGGCCCGCGTCATCGGTCTTGAGCTCGTTCATCACCTGGCAGGTGCGCTGGATCACCCTCGACACGCCGCTCTCGCCCACGAACATGTGATGCGCTTCCTCGGTGAGCATGAACCTGGTGGTGCGCGCCAGCGGATCGAAGCTGCTCTCGGCCAGGGCACAGAGCTGGAACTTGCCGTCGCGATCGGTGAAGTAGGTGAACATGAAAAAGCTCAGCCAATCAGGCGTGCGCTCGTTGAAGGCGCCGAGGATGCGCGGGTTGTTGGCGTCGCCCGAGCGGCGTTCGAGCAGGGCCTCGGCTTCTTCGCGGCCGTCGCGGCCAAAGTGCTTGTGCAGCAGGTAGACCATCGCCCACAGGTGGCGGCCTTCTTCCACGTTGATCTGGAACAGGTTGCGCAGGTCGTACATGCTCGGCGCGGTGAGGCCGAGGTGGCGCTGCTGCTCTACCGACGCGGGCTCGGTATCGCCCTGGGTGACGATGATGCGGCGCAGGTTGGCCCGGTGCTCGCCGGGGATGTCTTGCCACACCTTCTCGCCCTTGTGATCACCGAAGTGGATCTGCCGATCGGCATCACCGGGATTGAGAAAGATGCCCCAGCGGTAGTCGCGCATCTTCACGTGGCCAAACTGCGCCCAGCCTTGCGGATCGACGCTCACCGCGGTGCGCAGATAGACATCGAAATCGGTCGAGCCTTCGGGGCCGACGTCGTCCCACCAGTTGATGAAGTTCGGTTGCCACTGTTCGAGCGCACGCTGCAAGGTGCGGTCTTCGCTCAGGTTGACGTTGTTGGGGATCTTGTCGCTGTAGTTCATCGTGCTCATGTCGTTTTTCCTACGGTGTTCGGCGCGCCCGGCGGCGATGGAGGGGTTGACGGGCCAAGACGCGGTTCAGATCGAAAGCGGCCTTCTCGCCTTTGCCGTAGACCTTCAACGCGCCCTTTTCGCCCACGGCGTTGGGGCGCTGGAAGATCCAGTTCTGCCAGGCGGTGAGACGGCCGAAAATGCGGGTGGCCATGTTTTCGGTTCCGGCAAAGCGCAGGTTGGCTTCGAGGCCGGTGAGCGCATCGGGTGACATGCTGGCGCGCTCCTCGATCGCGATGCGGATCTCGTCGGCCCAATCGATGTCGTCGGGCGCGGCGGTCACGAGCCCGAGCGCCCCGGCTTCGTCGGCATCGAGGCTGCGCCCGATCGCGGCGCGTGCGGCGGCCAGCGGCGGCGCCTCGTCGTAAAACCGGCGCGCCAGGCGCGATTGTTCGGTGACCATCGGCAACACGCCGAAGTTCATCTCGCCGAGCGTGAGCCGGGGCGCCGCCACCGGATCATCGGGCAGCGCGAGCATGTACGCACGATCGGCGCAGAACGCCAACTCCGCCAGCGTGCCGGCAAAACAAGAGCCGGATTCGATCAACGCGAACAGGCTGCGCGACGACACATCCAGCCGCGCCAGCGTGCGGCGCAGCAGGCCGATCGTCTCGCGCACCAGCCAGTGCTCGCGATGCCGCAGCAGCACCGCATCGACCGCAAGCACGGCGGCCGCATCGCCTTCGGTCTTGAGCAGCCAGGTACCGATGTCGAGCTCGTTGGTGCGCATCATCAGGATCGCATCGTCGAGCTGACGCGCCATCGCCAATGGCCACCAGTTGCCGGCCGCGGCTTCGATGCCGGCCACGTCGATCGGCTGGGCGGTGATGGGCGCCTTGACGGTGAACGTGGCGGTACGGCGGGCACGATCGATGTGCACGTTGACATGCTCGTAGCGCAGGCCATCGGGTGTGTCTTCACGCTCGATGCGCGCGAGCATCACGCCGAGGCCGCCACCCGCACCCGGGCGCTGGCTTTGCGCGCCGAGCTGTGCGGCACGCTCGTGCACATGCGCAGCAAACTGCGCCGGCTTGACCGCCGCATCCACCAGCCGCCACTGCACCGCGCGCTGGCCGCGCACGCCTTCGACGCTGGTGCAGAAGATGTCGGCCAGATCGTGTCGCACCCGGCGCTTGTCGGTCACGCGGGTGAGTCCGCCGGTGCCGGGCAGCACACCCAGCAGCGGCACTTCGGGCAGCGACACCGACGACGAGCGGTCGTCCACCAGCACGATCTCGTCGCAGGCCAGCGCCAGCTCGTAGCCGCCACCGGCGCAGGCACCGTTGACGGCGGCGATGAACTTCAATCCCGAGTGGCGGGAGGAGTCTTCGATGCCGTTGCGGGTTTCGTTGGTGAACTTGCAGAAGTTCACCTTCCAGGCATGGCTCGACAAGCCCAGCATGAAGATGTTGGCGCCGGAGCAGAAGATGCGTTCCTTCAGGCTGGTGACGATCACGCTGCGCACCCGCGGATGCTCGAAGCGGATGCGGTTGAGCGCGTCGTACAGCTCGATGTCCACGCCCAGGTCGTAGCTGTTGAGTTTGAGCTTGTAGCCCGGGCGGATGCCGGCGTCTTCCGCGATGTCGAGCGACAGGCGCGCCACCTCGCCTTCGACCGCCAGTTGCCAGTGCCGGTATTGCGAGGGATCGGTGCGGTAATCGACTCGGGGGCTGGCATCGGGGTGGCTCATTCGGGTCTCCTGGCAAGGTCGCTGAGCGCCGGCACTACGCAATATAGTGCATTGCTGTCGGCATGACATGAACAATAGTGCACTATGTTGCAGGTGTCAAGCCACCCTTTTCAAAACCCCACGCACCCCTTCGCGCAGCGCCTGGAAGCTCTGGTCCAGCGTCTGGCCGGAGGTATCCACCGTGAGATCGGCCTTCGAGTAGAACGGCGCGCGGCCAGCCAGGATGCGGCGCAGGTCGTCCATCGCTTCGACGCTGGCGGCCATCGGGCGCAGGTCGCCCTGCTGCTGAACGCGGCTCATGTGCTCCTGGGGATCGGCCTGCAGCCACACGGTGGTGCAATGGGTAAGCAACTGGTTGAACGTGGCCGCGTCGGACACCAGCCCCCCCGGCGTGGCGATCACCACATCGGCGTGGATCTGCACGGTTTCTTCCAGCGCGCGGCGTTCGTAGCGGCGATAGGCGTTGGTGCCGTAGAGATCGTGGATCTCGCGCACGCTGCAGCCGGCGAACTTCTCGATCTCGCGGCTCAGTTCGACAAACGCCACATCGAGATCGTCGGCCAGCATCTGGCCCAGCGTGCTCTTGCCGGCGCCCCGCAGGCCGATCAGCGCGATGCGGCCGGCGCGCTCGCGGCGATCACCGCCGGTGCCCAGCAGCTCACCCAGCGCCACGCGCGCGCGTCGCAGATCGTCATCACCGCGCTCGGCGAGCAGCTCGCGAATCAACAGCCATTCGGGCGACTGCGTCGTCACATCGCCGAGCAGCTCGGCCAGCGTGCATTGCAGCGCCTGGGCCACCTGGTGCAGCACCAGGATGGAGGCATTGCCGATGCCGTATTCGAGGTTTGCAAAATGGCGCTCGGATACCTGCGCCAATTGCGCCGCCGACTTGCGCGTGAGCCCGCGTCGCGCCCTGAGCAGACGCACCCGCTCACCGAGCGCCAGCAGCAACGGATGGCGAGCTTCGGCCAGTTTCTTTGCACCGCCCTTGGCGGCGGGCAGGGGCGCCTGGGCGGCGGGGCGCACTCGGCGGGTTCTGTCGTCCACGCGATCCTCGTTCAGTAAATACCCGAACATGCACTATATTGCTTGACTTGTCGGTTTTGAGGTTCTATTCTGCTCACATGCAAGATAGTGCATTCTAGGCGGGCCGTCCAGCCGCAATCGTCCACCGGGAGCCGACAGGCCATGAACACGCTGCCTCACCCGCCCGCAGAGCGCTTCAATTTCGCTGCTTACCTGATCGAGCGCAATGCTGCGCGGCTCGACCGGCTGGCCTACATCGACGACGACGGCCACACCACCTACCGCGAACTGTTCGAGCGCAGCCGCCGCGTGGCCAGCGCCTTGCGCGAGGCCGGCGTGCGGCGCGAAGAACGCGTGCTGCTGCTGATGCGCGATCACGCCGATTGGCCGGTGTGCTTTCTCGGTGCGCTGCACGCCGGCATCGTGCCCGTGGCGGTGAACACCCTGCTCACGCCGGAAGACTACGCCTACATGCTGCGCCACTGCCGCGCGCAGGCGGTGTTTGTGTGCGGCGCCTTGCTGCCGGTGCTCACCCAGGCGCTGGCGCTGGCTGGCGACGGCGCGCATGAAGTGCGGCAGGTGTGGGTGTCTCGCCCCGCCGGGCCGCTGCCACCCGGCACCCAGCCGCTGAACGACGCCATCGCCGCGCACACACCCGCCGAAACCGCCGCCGACACATCGCCTGACGACCCCGGCTTCTGGCTCTACTCCTCCGGCTCCACCGGCAAGCCCAAGGGCACGGTGCACACCCACGGCAACCCGTACTGGACGGCCGAGCTGTACGGCAGCGGCGTGCTCGGCCTGCGCGAGGCCGACGTGTGTTTCTCGGCCGCCAAACTGTTCTTCGCCTACGGCCTGGGCAACGCGCTCACCTTTCCGCTGTCGGTGGGCGCCACCACGGTGCTGATGAGCGATCGACCCACACCCGATGCGGTGTTCAAGCGCCTCATGCAACACCGGCCGACTCTCTTTTTCGGCGCACCCACCGGTTACGCCGGCATGCTCGCCTCGCCCGCGCTGCCCGCGCGCACCGAGGTGGCCCTGCGCCTGTGTTCGTCGGCCGGCGAGGCGCTTCCGGCCGAGATCGGCCAGCGCTTCAGCGCGCACTTCGGCTGCGACATCGTCGACGGCATCGGCTCCACCGAAATGCTGCACATCTACCTTTCCAACCACCCCGGCACGGTGCGCTACGGCACCACCGGCACGCCGGTGCCTGGCTACGAGATCGAATTGCGCGGCGAAGACGGGCGCCTGGTGGCCGATGGCGAGGTGGGTGATCTGTATGTGAAGGGCCCGAGCGCCGCGTTGCTGTACTGGGGCCATCGCGACAAGACACG
>JANMAS010000027.1:0-12822 GCA_031359975.1 Burkholderiales bacterium | reverse complement strand
GCCTGGCCTGGTTTGTCTGGCGCCACCGACGCGGCGCATGAGGATTCAGTCAGGCCTGGTCGGCTGCTGCAATTTCCGCGCGATCACGGTGCGCACCCGGGCGCCGGCATCGAGTGGTGGTATGCCACCGGCTGGCTCGATCGCGCGAATGCGGCGCCGATCGGATTCCAGATCACGTTCTTCCGCCAGCGCACCGGCCTCGCGGCCGATCTGCCGGGGCGATTTGCGCCACGGCAGTTGTTGTTCGCACACGCCGCGATCAGCGATGTGGATGCCGGGCGCCATCGTCACGCGCAGCGGATGGTGCGATGGTCGGCCGATGAGCGGGCCGCCGATGCCCGGGCCTTGATGAGGGACACCGATGTATCGATCGGCCACTGGCGCCTGATGCGCGACAGCACATCCACCTACCGCGCCACGATGGCCGCCGATGAGGCCGGGCTGCAGCTCGATCTCACGCTGCGGCCCACCCAGCCGCTGCTGCTGCAGGGCCAGGCCGGCACGTCGCAAAAAGGGCCGTCGATCGCGCAGATGAGCCACTACTACAGCCAGCCGCATCTGGCGGTGCAGGCGCGCCTCGTGCTCGACGGCAAGGCCAGCCAACACACCGGCACCGCCTGGCTCGATCACGAATGGAGCGATTCGCTGATGCCCGACGGCGCGGTGGGCTGGGATTGGATCGGCATGAACCTGCGCGATGGTGCGGCGCTCACCGCCTTTCGCCTGCGCGGCCCCAGCGGTGGCACCGTGTGGTCGGGTGGCAGCTACCGCGCGCGTGGTGGTGGCGAGGTGCAATCGTTTGCCGCCGCCGACATGCGCTTCACGCCGCTGCGCACCTGGCTCAGCCCCACCACCGGCGCACGGTATCCGGTGCAGTGGCGCATCGACACGCCGGCCGGCGCTTTCGAGGTGCGCGCGGTGATGGATGCGCAGGAACTGGGCGGCCGCGGCAGCCTGGCGGCGGTGTACTGGGAAGGCCTGTCCGATCTGCTCGATGCCGGCGGCGCCCCGGTGGGGCGGGGCTACTTGGAGATGACCGGGTATGTCGAGCCACTGCGCTTGGGCTGAATCGGCGCCGCTCGCACGCAGTTGCGGCCGGCCAGCCGGGCGGCTTGCAGGGCTTCGTCGGCCTCGTGCACCACCACGTCGAGCGAGGCGTGATCGGGGCCCACCGATGCCACGCCGATGCTCACGGTGGATTGCAGCTCTTCGTGATCCCAGCGCAGCGGTTTGCCGGCCACCCGCTCACGGATCCGCTCGGCCACATCCAAGGCGCCCAACGGATCGGTATGCGGCAGCAGCACGATCAGTTGCTCGTTGCCGAAGCGCGCCACCAGATCCGCCTGGCGAAGCGCTTGCGAGGTGACGCGCGCGATATCCACCAGCACGGCCTCGCCAGCCTGGTAGCCGTACTCGCCGCTGATCGATTTGCAATGGTCGGCATCGATCAGCAGCACGGCTACATCGTCGCCGTAACGCCGGCAACGCGCCCATTCACGCTCTGCCACGTCCATGAAGTGGCGGCGGTTGTAAACGCCGGTCAGGTCGTCTTGCGTGGCCGCCACCGCCAGCCGCAGCCGCACGCTCTCCAACAGGAAGAACATGCGAAGCACCAAGGTGCCCCCGATCAAGGGCACCAGCACGGCGGCGATCGCACCGCCCAGTGCCCAGCCCGAATCGAGCACATCCGCACCTCGGGAAAGCAACACGCGCACGAGCATGTAGTCGGCACACACCACCGGCACAGCAAAAAGCACCACGGCACGGCTGAAACCCAAGCCGAGCAGCTTGCGACTCAGCCAGCGCATCAGGCGAGGCTCTTTGGATGGATCGAACATCTCTCGAATGGCCGGCAGGGCGAAAAGGGCGAAGGGCGACAACGGGCAGGATCGCGCGCATCGGCGTGGATCCCTTATTCGACCACAAAGCCCGGCGCCATCCAATGTCTGCCGCGAAATCCGTGGCCTCCCACGTGCAATAAACGGCCGTTCCGGCCACCCGGGCACCCAT
This sequence comes from Burkholderiales bacterium, assembly GCA_031359975.1. Lineage (GTDB taxonomy): Bacteria > Pseudomonadota > Gammaproteobacteria > Burkholderiales > Burkholderiaceae_C > JANMAS01. The sequence continues at coordinate 10,812 of JANMAS010000027.1, read as the reverse complement.
CGGTGGCGGGTTGCCTACACTGCCCGCCATGACTGTCGAATCCTCCCGCGCCGCATCCAAGACACCCCGATCGCTGTCGGGTCTGGTTCCTTTCCTGCGGCCGTACCGCGGTCGCATCGCGGCAGCGGGGCTGTTTCTGGTGCTCTCGGCGATGAGCACGCTGGTGTTTCCGGTGGCCCTGAAATCCCTCATCGACCAGGGCTTCGTGGCCACCGACCCCGGCGACCGGGTGATGGCCCTGCGCGAACACTTCTTCGCGTTGTTCGCGGTGGGCATGGCGCTGGGCGTGTTTTCCGCCGCGCGCTTTTACATGGTCACCTGGATCGGCGAACGCGTGACGGCGGACCTGCGCAACGCGGTGTATCGCCATGTGATCGGCCAGAGCCCGCAGTTCTTCGAGACCACGCAGACCGGTGAGGTGCTCAGCCGGCTCACCACCGACACCACGCTGGTGCAAACGGTGGTCGGATCGAGCCTCAGCATGGGCTTGCGCAACACCGTGATGGGTATCGGTGCGATGGTGATGTTGATCATCACCAACCCGCTGGTGATGACCCAGGTGATGGGTATCCTGGTGCTGGTGGTGTTGCCCAGCCTGTACTTCGGCCGCCGCGTGCGCAAACTCAGCCGCGCGAGCCAGGATCGAGTGGCCGATTCGAGCGCCATTGCGGCCGAGGTGCTGAACGCGATCCCGGTGGTGCAGAGCTACACGCAGGAAGCGCGTGAATCGAAGCGATTCGACGACTCCACCGAAAGTGCGTTCGACACCGCGCGCAAACGCACACGCGTGCGTGCGATGCTGGTGGCCTTCATCATCACAGCCACCTTTGGCGCGATGCTGTTCGGCCTGTACCAGGGCACGCAGGCGGTGCTGCGCGGCGACGTCACGCCCGGCCACCTCGGCCAGACGGTGGTCTATGTGATTCTGCTGGTGAGCTCGGTGGCGGTGCTGGCCGAGGTGTATGGCGATGTGCTGCGCGCCGCCGGCGCCACCGAGCGCCTGATGGAACTGCTCTCGGCGCGTTCGCCGGTCACCGAGCCGGCGCGGACGATCGCGCTGCCCGGCACGCGCGGCGGCTCCACCGTCACGCTTCAGGATGTGGGCTTCCACTATCCTTCCCGGCCGCAGCACCCGGCGCTGCGACGCATCTCGCTCGAGGTGCGCCCCGGTGAAACGGTGGCGCTGGTGGGCCCCAGCGGCGCCGGCAAGAGCACCGTGTTCCAGTTGCTGCTGCGCTTTTACGATGTGCAATCGGGCCGCGTGACGATCGACGGCGTGGATGTGCGCGAAACCAGTCTGCAGGCGCTGCGCCAACGCATCGGCATCGTGCCGCAGGACAGCACGGTGTTCTCGGCCAACGCCATGGAGAACATTCGTTATGGCCGCCCGGAAGCCACCGATGCCGAGGTTCGGCAGGCGGCCACGGCTGCCTTCGCAGACGACTTCCTCACCGCGCTACCCGAGGGCTACGACACCTTTCTCGGCGAACGCGGCGTGCGCCTGTCGGGGGGCCAGCGTCAGCGCATCAGCATCGCGCGCGCCATCCTGAAAAATCCGCCGCTGCTGCTGCTCGACGAAGCCACCAGCGCGCTCGACGCCGAAAGCGAACGCGTGGTGCAGGCGGCCCTCGAAGCAGCCATGAAGGATCGCACCACGCTGGTGATCGCCCACCGCCTGGCCACCGTGCTGCGCGCCGATCGCATCGTGGTGATGGAAAACGGCGAAATCGTCGACACCGGCAGCCACGCCGAATTGGTGGAACGCGGCGGGCTGTACAGCCGGCTGGCGGCGATGCAATTCGATCTGGATCCGGCATGACGTGCGTTTCTGCAGGCGCAGGGCGCATAATTCATGCGCATCACTTGTAGGCCTGCGCCATGCTCAAATTTGACGATTCGACGAAACGACCTACCAATCTCAGCCTCAATGCCAAGGTGCTGGATGCCGCCCGCGAGCTTGGCATGAACGTCTCCGCGACTGTCGACGCGCTGTTGGCGGAAGAGGTTCGAAAGCGCTACTGGGCGCGTTGGAATGCCGAAAACAAGGATGCGATCGACGCCTACAACGCCCGCGTCGAGCGCGACGGTTTGCCTTTGGCGAAATATCGCTCCTTCATGAAGGAGCGTTGACCGCATGCCTCGATTCGATGTCTACAGCAATCCGGCAACCACCGAGCGAAAGCACACGCCCTATCTGCTGGATGTACAGAACAACTACATCGACCAGCTGATCACCCGGGTCGTCATCCCCTTGCGACGCGAGGCGATATTTGGACCGAGAGCACGCAATCTCAACCCGCTTCTCGCTATCGGCGAATCACAGGTCGTGCTGGATACCGCCGCGCTCGGCGCCGTGCCCCTCAGCGAACTCCGGGCGCCCATCGCCAGCCTGCGCAACGACCACCTCGTGATCCAGGAAGCCCTGGATACCTTGTTCGGATCCTTTTGACATGACTCCGCACCCCATTCGCTCCCAGTACGAAGACTTCATGCGCCATGTGCACACGCAGGGCGTGGCAAAGACCGATCGCACGGGTACCGGCACGCGCAGCGTGTTCGGGCATCAGATGCGCTTCAACCTGGCCGAGGGCTTTCCGCTCGTCACCACCAAGAAGGTGCATCTCAAGTCGATCATCCTGGAGCTGCTGTGGTTCCTGCGTGGCGACGGCAATGCACGCTGGCTGCAGGATCGCGGCGTGTCGATCTGGAACGAATGGGCCAAGGACGACGGCGATCTGGGGCCGGTGTATGGCGTGCAGTGGCGCTCGTGGCCCACACCCGATGGTGGCCACATCGACCAGATCGCCGAGGCGGTGAAGCAGCTCAAGACGAATCCCGATTCGCGCCGCATCATCGTCAGCGCCTGGAACGTGGCCGATTTGCCGAAGATGGCGCTGATGCCTTGCCACGCGTTTTTCCAGTTCTATGTGGCCGAGGGTCGATTGAGCTGCCAGCTCTACCAGCGCAGCGCCGACATCTTTCTCGGCGTGCCGTTCAACATCGCCAGCTACGCCCTGCTCACCCACATGCTGGCGCAGCAATGCGATCTGCTGCCGGGCGACTTTGTCTGGACCGGTGGTGATTGCCACATCTACAGCAACCATGTCGAGCAGGTCGAAACCCAGCTCGCACGCACGCCGCGACCGTATCCGACGCTGGTGATCAAGCGTCGGCCCGATTCGATCTTCGATTACGACTACGACGATTTCGAGGTGCAGGGTTACGACCCGCATCCGGCGATCAAGGCGCCGGTGGCGGTGTGATCCCGTTCGAGCGGACGATGGCCTCACATCCGCGCATCGTGCTGGTGGCCGCCGTGGCGCGCAACGGCGTCATCGGCGACGGCGAGAAGCTCTTGTGGCACCTGCCCGAAGACATGCGGTTCTTCCGCCGCACAACAGCGGGTTGTCCGGTGGTGATGGGGCGGCGCACCTGGGATTCGCTGCCCGAGCGGTTTCGGCCGCTGCCGGGCCGGACGAACATCGTGCTCAGCCGCGACGCGAGCTGGTCGGCCCAGGGCGCCGTCACGGCCACCACACTGGGGCAGGCCGTGCAAGCAGCCGGCGACGCGGCGCAGGTGTTCGTGATCGGCGGCGCCCAGGTCTATGCGCTGGCCTTGCCTTCGGCCGATGAGCTGCTACTCACCGAAATCGACCAGGATTTCGACGGCGTCACGCACTTTCCGGCGTGGCCGCGCGCGGCCTTCGACGAAGTCGAACGCGAAACCCGTCGGGCGCAAGCGCCCAACGATTTCAATGTGGCCTGGGTGAGGTACCGAAGGCGCGTCTGAGGCGCCTTGGTCGAATTCAGCCGAACGAAACGATCGGGTTGCGCACCGGATCGAGTTGACCGTTTTCGAGGTAGCGGATGCGGCGCTCGAGATCGGCGAGGTCCTGGGCTTGAGCCAGGTAGCTCTCGTCTTGCGAGGCCGAGGGGCGGGAAAAGGTGCGGGCGATAAAGCCGAGGATGTTTGACATGGTGGGCTCCAGGGCGCTGCTTGTGACGGCGCCGGACCAGGGTTCAAAGCTGGTTTGTTGACAAAAACTAAGTATAAACCCTAGGCAACTTTCCTGCTGGCAGGGTGGTGCGCCCAGGCCCTGTGCGCGGCGCACGCTGCCCAAAGCGTCACACCGCCTTGTCGATAAGCCCACACGGCCGCGCACGATTGCCGCAGCTCATGGCCTGCCGGGTTCAGCACGGGTCGAACAGCGCTCGACAGGGCCGGCCGCTCGTGGCAGGCTCCGCGCTCTTTCAATCATGGTCCGATCAGGGGGTATCCAATGAGTCTCATCTCGTTCATCAAGGAAGCTGGCGAAAAACTGTTCGGCATTGGCGAAGCGAAGGCCGCGCCCGCGGCGGCCGCGGCACCCACGCCAGAGCAGATCGCCGCACTCAACAAGACGGCAGGCGACGCGATCGCCGGCTACATCGGCAAGATGGGTCTGTCCATCACTGGGCTGGCCGTCGAGTTCGACGGGGCACAGGGTGCGGTCACCGTCTCCGGCACGGTGCCCGATCAGGCCACCAAGGAAAAAGTGGTTCTGTGCTGCGGCAATGTGCAGCACGTGGCGAAGGTGAACGACATGCTCACCGTCGAAGCGCCGGAGCCCGAATCGCAGTGGCACATCGTCGAAAAGGGCGACAACCTGTCGAAGATTTCGGCCAAGTACTACGGCACGCCCAACAAGTACCCGGCGATCTTCGAAGCCAACAAGCCGATGCTCACCCACCCGGACAAGATCTATCCCGGCCAGGTGCTGCGCATTCCGCCGGCTGCGTAAACTGCGCGGGTGACACCCGCCAACCCACCCTCCCCAAGCCCAGCCACCCTCGCGGTGGCTGGCACAGGCCAGCCTGCCGCCACAGGTGCCACCCGGCTGCCGACACCCGCGCAGATGCTGCAAGCCCTGCAGCGCGCCCAGAGCATCGCCCGCGAGGCGATGACAGGCGGTCACCATCCGTTTGGCGCCCTGCTGCTGGCACCCGATCACGAGACGGTGCTGATGGAGCAGCGCAACGTCGACAGCGTCAACCATGCCGAGGCCGTGCTGGCCCGCGAGGCGTCGCGCCGGTATGCACCGGCGATGCTCTGGGATTGCACGCTGGTGACCACCGTGGAGCCGTGCGCGATGTGCGCCGGCACCCAGTACTGGGCCCACATCGGCCGCCTCGTCTACGGCATGAGCGAGCGCCGGCTGCTCGCGCTCACCGGCAACCACGCCGACAACCCCACGCTCGATCTGCCCAGCCGCGAAGTGTTTCGCCACGGCCAGAAGGCGATCGAGGTGCACGGCCCGTTTGCCGAGATCGAAGACGAGATCGCTGCCCTGCATCGCACCTTCTGGAAGCAGCGCTGAGGGCCAGCGCCCATCAAGGCAGGCTGCGCACCAGGCGAATGTTGTTCAGCGCCAGTCGGGATTGCCCGGCGACGTAACCCTGAAAGAATTCAACATGCCAGGCCGAGCTGGTGCCACCGCTGAAGCGCATCGGGGTGGACGTCCATGACTTGAGGTTCGGCACGTTGGGGAACACGCCGTCGATCGCCGGCTGGATGGCGGCATGGTTGACCACGCTGCCAAGTTCCTTCACGTTGGGCACGCGCCAATCCTGGCCGGTGGCCACCGCCACGGCGGCGGCATGCGCAAGCGCGGCCTCATGGGTAAAGGTGCTCACTGTGCCGCCGCACTGCCCGAAAGAGAAGCTCTGCCCTTCGAGGCAGCGCCGCCAGACGACGCCGGCAAGGTTGTCTTGCACTTCGGTGCCATCGGGCGAGACGATGTAGCGCTGCGCCCAGGTCGGCGATTGCGCCGCGGCGAACAGGGCCAGGGGGATCCAGAACGATTTCATGGTGTTTCTCCGTGATCGGACAGGTGGGAACAAGGTGTCGGCTCAGGGGCCGGTGCGCACCAGGCGCGCGGGGGCGGGCGTCGACCGGATGCGGTTGCTCGTGCGGCCTGTGGCCGACTCGGCGCCCCAGGCCTGGGCCACGCCCGGGGCGAATACAAAGGGCGTCGACGTCCAATAAAAGGCTTCCACGGTATTGGGAAACCAGTTGGTGTCGATCGCGATCAAGCCGTCGCCGCCCGCTGCGGCCATGCCGCCGTAGTGCGCCAGACTCTGCGCCTCGCGCACGGTGGGCAGACGCCAGTCGCTCGCCCCGCACAGGCCAGCGGCGTTGACGGCGTTGATGAACCCCGTCGCGTCGGTGGCCGCACCCAGTTGGCCGTTGGGATCGAACGCGGGGGTGTAGTCGGTGTAGATCAGGTTGCCGGCCCGCAGCCCGGTGGCGGTCTTCACCTCCCAGACCAGCCCGGTGATCCGATCGCGGGTGCAGCCCCAGCGGTTGGCGCCACTGCCGAGTTTCGGCTTGGCGGGGCACACGCCCTGGCCGGCTGTCTGCCCGTTGTTGCACACCTTCTCGAAGCTGAAGCCGAGTACGCCGTCCGCATTGCCATTGGTGGCCACCGCGGCATCGCGGCCGGTGTGGCCGTCCTGGTTGACGAGTGTGCTGGTCATGCACGCGCCGAGCAGGTTGCTGCCAACGTCGTAACACTGCTGCCCGGAGATGCCGGTGTCGTTGAGGGCTGTCTGCGCCATCGCTGGCAGGCTCGCCAGGCTCGCAAGGAGGCAGGCCAGGTGCGGTCGGGTGATCTTCATGATGAGCTCCAGGGTTTTGGCCGGCATGCGATGCGCATCCCGTCATCTCTACAGACGGACTGGGGCGGGAAAAGGGATCACGGCCACGAGCGGATAGCATGTCGGCCTTCACGGCTTCGCGCGCAAACGCTGGCTCACCGATGTTGCATGGATACGGCTTCAGCCTGTTGCAGGGCGCGCTCGTCACCTTGTCTGTCGCTCTCGCGTCGTTGGCCATCGCCTTCGTGCTCGGCCTGCTGGGCGCGGCGGCCAAGCTCTCGCGATCGCGGGTGCTGCGCGCCATCGCGCAGGCCTACACCACGCTGATCCGCTCGGTGCCGGATCTGGTGATGATGCTGCTCGTCTTCTACGGCGGGCAGATGCTGGTGAACGACCTCGCCGCCCGCGCCGGCCACACCGAATACATCGACATCGATCCCTTCATCGCCGGGGTGTTGACGATCGGCTTCATCTTCGGCGCCTACCTCACCGAAACCTTTCGCGGCGCGTTCATGGCGGTGCCACCCGGTCAGCGCGAGGCCGCATTGGCCTTCGGCATGACGCCGCTGCAAGCCTTTTTGCGCATCGTTGGCCCGCAGATGCTGCGCCATGCGCTGCCGCCGCTGTCGAACAACTGGCTGGTGATGATCAAGAGCACCGCCGTCGTCTCGGTGATCGGGCTGACCGACATGATGCATCTGGCCGGCATGGCGGCGGGCTCCACACGCGAGCCGTTTCTCTTCTTCGGCGCGGCGGCGCTGCTGTACCTCTCGTTCACGATGCTCTCGGAGCTGGGTTTTGCGTGGCTGCAGAAACGGCTGGCGATCGGCGTGAAAAGGTCGTCGCTGTGAGGGCCGCGCGGTGAATCTCGATGTGATCGTCGAGAGCCTGCCGCTGTATGCCAGCGGCGCGTGGACAACGCTGCGCCTACTCGTTGCTTCGCTGGTGCTGGGCATGCTCGCCGCGATCCCCCTGGCGATCCTGCGCTCGATGCCGTCGCCTTGGTTGTCGAGGCCGGTATGGTGCTTCACCTACGTGATTCGCGGCACGCCGATGCTGGTGCAGTTGTTCCTGCTGTATTACGGCCTGGCGCAGTTTGCCGCCGTGCGCGAGAGTGTGGCCTGGCCGTGGCTCAGCTCGGCGTGGTTCTGCACCGTCGCCGCGTTTGCGATCAACACCTGCGCCTACACCACCGAGATTCTGTTCGGTGCGATGCGCGCCCTGCCGGCCGGCGAGATCGAGGCCGCCAAGGCGCTGGGCATGACCCGCGCCGTGATGCTGCGCCGCATCGTGCTGCCGTCGGCCTTCAGGCGCTCGTTGCCGGCCTACGGCAACGAAGTGGTGCTGATGCTGCACGGCACCTCGCTGGCCAGTGTGGTGACGCTGCTCGACCTCACCGGCGTGGCACGCGACGTGAATTCGCGCTTTTACCTGCCCTTCGAGGCCTTCATCACAGCGGCGCTGTTCTACTTCGCCATCACCGCCGTGCTGGTGACCTTGTTCCAGGCGGCCGAGCGGCGCTGGCTGGCACCGCTGCAACCGCGATCCTGATCCACCGATTTTCATGCGCATCCAAACCCACCGCCTCACCTCCCCCACGCCCGGCACCGTTCGTGAACTGACCAGCCTGCATTTCGGCAACCCCGGCCAAGGCGCCAAGGCGCTCATCCAGGCCTCGCTGCATGCCGACGAAATCCCGGCCATGCTGGTGGCGCACCACCTCCGCCAGCGCCTGCAACGGCTGGAGGATCTTGGGCAGGTGATCGGCGAAGTGGTGCTGGTGCCGGCGGCCAACCCGATCGGCCTGTCGCAGCGGCTGCTGCAAAACGGCATGGGCCGCTTCGAGCTCGCCAGTGGCGAAAACTTCAACCGCCACTACGCCGACCTGCTCGATCGTGTGTGCGCGCTGGTCGACGGCCAGTTGACGGCCGTGGCTGCCGACAACGTCACCCGCATCCGCGCCGCGCTGCGCGTGGCCTGTGCCGAATTACCGGTGGAAACCGAGCTGCAGAGCCTGCGCAAGACACTGCTCACCTTGGCCACCGACGCCGATGTGGTGCTCGATCTGCATTGCGACAGCGAAGCCGTGATGCACCTGTACACCGCCACGCCGCTGTGGCCGCGGGTGGAGCCGCTGGCGCGGCTGCTGGGTGCGCAGCTGTCATTGCTGGCCTTGCAATCCGGCGGCGATCCGTTCGACGAAGCCTGCTCGATGCTCTGGCCGCGTTTGGCCGAACGCTTCGCGGCCAAGGGCATTCCTGCCGACGCGGTGCCCTGCGCCTGCGCTGCCGTCACCGTGGAACTGCGCGGTGAAACCGATGTGCGGCACACCCTGGCCGAGCCCGACGCCGACGCGCTGATCGCCTACCTCGCCCACTGCGGCATCGTCGCCTCGGCCGCCGCTGCGCCGCTGCCGGCGCTGCTGCGCGAGCCGATGCCGCTGGCCGGCTCCGTGCCGATCACCGCGCCACGGGGTGGCGTGCTGGTGTTTGTGCGCGAGGTGGGCGACATGGTGGCCAAGGGCGATCTGATCGGCGATCTGGTCGACCCGATGAGCGGCGAGGTGACGCCGCTGGTCAGCCCGATCGATGGCTTGCTGTATGCCCACGAAAGCCGGCGCTTCGCCTACGCCGGCATGCGCGTGGCCAAGGTGGCCGGCGTGCAGGCGGTGCGCAGCGGCAAGCTGCTGTCGGCATAGGAACTGTTCACCATGAGCCAAACCCTGAGCGTCGAGAATCTGCACAAGAAGTTTGGTGAGCGCGAGGTGCTGCGCGGCATTTCGCTCGTCGCCAGGCCGGGTGACGTGGTCACCCTGGTGGGCTCCAGCGGCTCGGGCAAGAGCACGCTGCTGCGCTGCCTGAACCTGCTGGAGCAGCCGCACGAAGGCACGTTGAAACTCGGCGAGGAGACGCTGGCCCTCAAGCGCGATCGCGATGGCAGCCTCACCGCCGTCGATACAAAACAGCTGCAGCGCTGGCGCTCGCGCCTGGCGATGGTGTTCCAGAGCTTCAACCTGTGGCAGCACCGCACCGTGGTCGAAAACGTGATCGAGGCGCCGATTCATGTGCTCGGGCAGCCCAGGGCGCAAGCGATCGAACGCGCCGAGGCCTTGCTGGCCCGTGTGGGCGTATCGCACCGCAAGGATGTCTATCCGGCGCAACTTTCGGGCGGTGAGCAGCAACGGGTGGCGATTGCCCGCGCCTTGGCGGTCGACCCCGAAGTGATGCTGTTCGACGAGCCCACCTCCGCACTGGATCCGGAACTGGTGGGTGAGGTGCTCAAGGTGATGCGCGATCTGGCTGCCGAAGGGCGCACGATGCTGGTCGTCACCCACGAAATGGGCTTTGCCCGCGAGGTGTCGAACCACACGATCTTTCTGCACCAGGGCTTGATCGAGGAACAAGGCCACCCGCGCGATGTGTTGTCACAGCCGCGCAGTGACCGGCTGCGGCAGTTCCTGAGCGGCGGGTTGAAGTAGCTACGGCCGAGCCGGGCGACGCCGGCTCAGGCCACCCGGCGGCAGGCCCTCAGGCAGACACCGAGAGGTGCATGCGGATCGGCTGGCTCACCATGGGCCGATCGCCGGCCGCAGCCACCGCATGATCGAACGACTGCTGCGCGCATTCCATGCAGCACCCGCAAGACGACGCCACGCGGGTTTCATCCTGCAGTTGCTCAAAACACCGTACGCCATCGGACACCGCATGGCGGATGTCGCGTTCGGAAACCCGGTGGCACAGGCAGACGATCATGGTGAGCGGCGTGATGGGATGTCGACTGGATCAGTGGAGCCAATCGTAACCTAACCGCGAATGATTCGCAATTAACAACGCTGCGAGAAATGTCTCATTCGGTGCCGCGCAGGGAAACCCCGCTCGGCACCGACTTCAGCCTTCGACAGGCCGCACGCTCAGGAAGCGGAGCCCATCTGCGATTGCAGGTAATTCTGGATGCCCACCTTGCCCACCAGTTCCAGCTCGGTTTCCAGGTAGTCGATGTGCTCTTCGGTATCGTCGAGGATGCCTGTGAGCAGCTCTCGTGAGACGTAATCGCGCACGCTGTCGGCATGCGCGATGGCTTCTTTCAGGTGCGCCTGCGAAGCCAGCTCCACCTTCAGATCGCCTTCGAGCGTCTCAACCGGCGTTTCACCGATCAGCAGCTTGCCCAGATCCTGCA
>JANMAS010000018.1:0-11284 GCA_031359975.1 Burkholderiales bacterium | reverse complement strand
TTGACACCGGATGTCTCATTACCCCAGCACGTGCGTGCTCGCCTGCGAGGCATCCAGGCGCGCACCCGCCGCGAGTTCGCGGTCGAACGCGGCGTGCTCCAGATGCTGCTCGACCGCCGCCTGCGCCGCAGCCCGGTCGTGCGCGCCATTCACGGCCCGCGCGCCGCGCGCCGCCACCTGCTGCGCCGCGTAGCCGATCAGGCGCGACGCATCCACGAAGCGGCCCTCCTGCGCGGCGAGTGCGGCCAGGGTGTCGGCCTGCTGGCCAAACCATTCCCATCCGCGGCGGCGCGACAGCTCCAGCAGCTCGGTGGCGGCCAGGCGCGCGGCTTCGGTGTGCCGCAATCGCAGGTGCGCGCCAACCTCCGTGGCGAGCGCCTGCAGCACATAGTTGCCGAACAGGCGGCGCGGGCCATCGAGCAATTGCCGACACCACAGCAAGGCCTGGTTGGCATCGCCCAGCGCGAGATGGGTGTCGGCCAGGCCGGCGAGCGCGATCGCCTGCACGATATCGAGCCGCGCCTCGCCCGCACGCCGCAGCAGCGCCTCGAGCACCTCGCGCATGCGGCGCAGATCGCCGCTGTCGGAGACCACGTTGTACTCAGCCAGCAGCCGCTGCGCACGCAGCCGCGCCGGCCACTCGGGGCGCTCCAGCGCCAGCATCTCCTCGACCATGGCCTGGCCCGCGCCGCCTTCGGCGCTGGCGGCGGCGCAGCGCAGTGCCAGGTACAGGCCGCGTTGATCGGCCACCGATCGGTAGTAAGCGCCCGCTCGCATCGCATAGCCCTGCATGCGCTCGCGCGCAACGCCCCAGTGCAGCCGGCTGCCTTCCAGCCAGTACCGCGCCACCACCGGTGAGGGCGGCAGCGCGTTGACCGCCTCGACCAGCGCGAGCCAGCGTTGCCGGCCCTCGGCCGCCAGCCCGAGCACCATGAAGAGCACCCCGGCGTTGCCGGCCAGCGAGGCGGCCAGCACCGGGTGATGGCGGGCACTCCAATCGAGCGCGGCGCGCAGGTTGTCGAGCTCCGGCGCGTACACATCGATCCACACGGTATCGGGCTGGGCCCAATTGCTGTCGTAGGCATCGTCCATCAGCCGCGCCATCGCTTGTGCAAAACGCGCGTTCACCGCATCGCGCTCGCCGGCGGCGGCCAGCTTGTCGGTGGCATAGGCGCGCGCGGTTTCCGGCAGGCGGTAACGCAAGGCGGCGTCGCCTTCCACCGCCACGAACGAACGATCGACCAGCGCCGCCAGCGCGTCGATCACCTCCCCATCGGGCCGCGTGTCGTCGCCAGCCACGGCCACCGCCAGTTCCAGCGAAAAGTCGCCCGGAAAGAGCGACAAGCGCCTGAACACCGCCTGCTCGTCGCCAGAGAGCAGGCCGTGGCTCCAATCGAACGCCGCGCGCAACGTGAGCTGCCGCGAAGGCGCATCGCGCATGCCACCGCCCAGCAGGCCGAGCCGCTCACCCAGCCGGGCGTGCAGGCCATCGAGCCCCAGCAGGCGCACGCGCGCCGCCGCCAGCTTGAGCGCCAGGGCCAGGCCGTCGAGCTGGCGGCACACCGCCAGCACCACCGGCAGGTTGTGATCGGTGAGCGCGAAATGCCGATCGGCGGCCTGCGCCTGCTCGACAAACAGCGCCACCGCGCCATGGTGCATCGCCTCCTCGGCCGACGCCGCCACATCCGGCACCGAGAGCGCAGCCAGCCGATAGATCTGCTCGCCATCGAGCCTCAGGGGTGCCTGGCTGGTGACCAGCAGCCGCATGCCCGGCGCCCGGGCCAGCAACGCGCGGGCCAGCCGCGCGACGGCATCCAGCTGATGCTCGGCGTTGTCGATCACCACCAGGTGCGTGGAGGCGGCCAGCGAGCGCGCCAGCGCATCCGCCGCTTCGTCGCCGGTGCCGCCCAGCGCCGCGGCAGGCACCTGCAACGCCTGCGCCACCGCGCTCGGCACCAGCGCGCCATCGACGATCGGCGCCAGATCCACCCAGGCCACCGCCGCCTCAGCCTGAGCACTCACCGCATGCGCCAGCGCAATCGCCAGCGACGTCTTGCCGATGCCGCCCGCCCCCATCAGCGTGACGAGCCGGTACCGGGGCATCCAGCGCAGCAGTTCCGCCAGATCGAGCGCGCGCCCGTGCAGGGTGGCCGGCAGCGCCGGCAAGGCGGCCCGCTCGGGCACCGCGACCACAGGCGGCGCGGCGGCGGCATCGGGCCCGGCCTGGTTGTGGATAGGCAGCGCAAAGCGATAACCGCGCCCGGGGATCGTGGCGATCGCCTGCAGCCCCAGCAGCTTGCGCAGTGTGGACACCTGCGTCTGGATGTTGTTTTCCTCAACCACCACACCCGGCCACACACCATCGAGCAGCTCATGCTTGGTCACCAGCCGGCCACGGCCCTCCACCAGCATCAGCAGCAGGTCAAACGCCTTCGCGCCGATGGCCGCCGACTCGCCATCGACGAGCAACTGGCGCCCGGTGACGAGCAGCTCACAGCGGCCGAATCGATAACTGTCCATCTGGCGCTCCCTGGCGGGCGAGAAGCCCGCGCTCATCCCTGGCCCGCAATTTACCGCGCGGCTTGGCATCGAGGGGGCAGAACGCTTCAGGTCGCCTTCAGAACGCTTGAGGACTGGCTGGCCGTTTCAGCAGGACATTCCGCCTCGCCGCCGACGCATGGATCGGCGGTCAACCCCCCAGGAGATCGACATGAACCGCCCAACTCCCCGACTCGCCGCCGCCCTCGCCTCGATCGTCATCACCTTCGCACTGGTCCAGGGGATCGCGATTCATGGCGCTCCGCAAGTGCAAGGGGAAGGCGCCGCCGGCCAGCTAATGGCAGCCAACGCCGCGCCCGCTTCGAGCCATTCCGCCCAATGACCACAAGGAAAATGAACATGACATCCCATCGCGAAAGCTTCAATCTCTCTTTCGTCGCCGCCGCCTGCGGCATGGCCATGGCGGCCGGGCTCGCGGCTTGCGGGGGAGGCGACTCCACCGCACCGCCCGCATCGACAACCGGCACCTTCACGATATCCGGCACGGCCGCCCGAGGTGCGGCGGTGGCGGCCGGCCAGATCGTGGATGTCAAATGCGCCACCGGCGACGGCACCACCACCGTCGCAACCGACGGGTCTTACAGCATCAAGATCACCGACGGCGCCCTGCCCTGTGCGCTGGAAGTGACCGACACCGACGGCAGCTTGCTGGTCTCCATCGCACAAGGCGCGGGCAGCAACATCACCGCCCACCTCACGCCGCTCACGCACCTGGTGGTGGCCGATCTCACCGGCAGCGAGCCAGGCACCTGGTTCTCGGAGTTCAGCAGCAGCGATGCGGCGGCGATCACCCCCACCGCACTGGCGGCGGCCCAGGCAGAAGTAGTGGGCATCGTCGAATCGGGCGGCATCGATCTGGGTGCGGTGGGCGATGTTTTCACCGCCGCATTGATCGCCGCCAACGGCAGCACAGCAGGCAATGCCTACGACCAGGCGCTGGAGGCCATGGCAAGGGCTCTGGGCGACATTTCCACGCTGGATGATCTGGCGAGAACAGTGGCCATCAACACCACCACGACGACCACCACGCTGGGATCGGTTGACTTCTATGATTTGCCGCCCGACCTGCTGCTGCGCCCGGCGGCCAGCAACTGCACGGCTCTGCGCAGCGGTGACTACCGCATCATGCTGCCTCACGCGGGCGTGGACAATATCGACGGGCAAATCGCCCTCTTCCACGTCGATGCACAAGCCTTGACCTACACGCTGGCCAGCGGCGCCACCGTGGCCATGACGGCAACCGGCCCGTGTCAATACACCGCCAACGGCGGCACGTCTGACATCGTGATCACGCCAGCCGGCGTGCTGTTTGCGCACTTCTTCGACGCCTCCCTGGCCAAGGACATCGCCTATGTCGGCTTCCCCGAACAAAGCCACAGCGTGAGCGAATTGGCTGGCACCTGGAACGCCATCGGCATGGAAACCAACGCCAATGGCACGGCCCTCACGGGTGTCAGGTCGACGAACACCATCGACGGTACGGGTGCCATCACGGCCGAAACCTGGTGTCAAAACGATGACACCTGGAATGTGAGCAGCTCTTGCGCCGCCGACACCGGCCCGTTCCCCACTTTGGCGAGCAACGCCGCCGGCGGATTCGACAGCCTGGATGCAGACGGCAGCGTGCAGGCGCGTGTCTTCACCTACCGCGCTGGAAACGGCGACTCGATGGTCATGGCCGTTAATTCCGAAGGCGGATACCAGCTGTTTACCAAACAGCTCATCCGGCCCTTGCCCGAGGTGGGCGACGGCGGCACCTGGTGGTCGCGCGGCGTGTCTGAGCAACTGCTGCCCGTGAGCGCGCTCAATGTGGACACCAACACGGTCACCAGCGTTGATGCCGCCAACGGCAGCTTTGTGCGCAAGGCGGCCCGAGTCGGCGCCACCGATCCCCAGGAGCACAGCGAAACGCTGTTCAACAACCAGCCCGTCGACGGCTATCGCTGGCGCCCGCAAGCCAGCACCACAACCACCAGCGGCGCGGCCTACACCATCAAGGAAAGCACGGCGCTGTACATCCGGGGCATGGGACTGGTGGCAGGTTTGCATCCGGTGGATCACACGTTTTGGTGGTCTGCGTGGAAGCAGTAGGAAGCAGGCCCCGCGAAACCTCCGCAACCCGCATGAATGATCGCCTGGCGGCGTGAAGCATGCGGGTGATCCCCCTCGAATTCGGCGCCAGTTGGGCGGGATTCTTGGGGGGTTCGATGGCGGGGGCAGGCAACTTTCTGCGCTTGCATTGAAGGGACGATCAACTTGATCGGCCCGATGCCGGTGTCGGCCACTCGAGTTCGAACCTAAGCGTCGCACTGAAGCCGACTTACGTCATCACTTGTATTGACGCAAACCATGACCCAGTGCTCAGCACATGCGCATCGCCGCTTACATTACTTGTGCCCTAGAAAAAAATACAAAGATATTAGTCATAGATAAGCTCCCGCAGGAATGTATTGTAATGATCAATATGATGAATCATAGCGGAATAATTTAACAGCATATTCATCATAATATGCAATAGATTAACAACTAACCCATTCGAGAATTACTATGCGAACGCAAATAGCAACTGTTTTGCTGGTCATCCTATCTACCTCTGCGGCATGCAAAGACTTGAAACCTGAACGGATATATGCGACATTGATAAACGACACTGCCAGAGTCGCAGGAGTAGTTCCCCCGAATGAGCGACAAAAAAAATGTCAAGCCAATGAAAATAAATGTGAAGTCGACGTATATTTTCTAGGACCCAATGAAGCCGGTACCGAGTGCAAACTAAGCTCAAGCAACTTGGGGCCTCTGGTTCTGAGTGGATATCAACTGCAGAAACGCATTAAATGGGTCGTGCATGGCAATTTCAGTGTCAAATTTACCGCAAATGGTATACAAGTATTGAATGATAGTGAAGGCGAACTGGCATCCGGTGATCTTGATCCGCAGAATTTGAAATTCGAATTAATCCGAAAAAAATATGGCAAACCGGGCGCACATCCGAATATTCGGCATTCTGTACTTAAGTACTACATAAATCTCAGCTATACCCACCCCAGCCTTGGGGAACAATTCTGCTACTACGATCCGGTGATCTGGAATCTGGGTTAGTAGTTAATATTCTTATAATTTAGTATATCGATTACTCCTAGCTTTCTAATTCAGCCCCAGAAGTAACTCAATTCTGTGGATATTACAGGCGAGCTCGGATTCCTCACGCAAAGAATGCGTCTGCCGATAGTTCTTCAACCAGATCGAGAGGTCTCGAATCAAATCAACGTCACCAATATAGTGCCCTGCGGCTGCCCACCTACACATAAGCAACGCAAGGCTTTCGTCCGCATCGATTCCTTCTAAGAGTCGCTGACCAATTAAGAAAGAGCTGCTTGAATCTACACAACGAAAAGTCTTGGCATACATCAGACCAAGATATCCGCGGTATTGACCTTCTGCCAGTGGATCGCCTAACAGATTGACTATTTGCACCGCTTTCTCGCAATATTCTATTGCAGAATCGAGATTTAGCTGCGCCTCGAGAACCAGTGAAATATTGCACAATGCTGTGGCTTGAAGCCTCATATGCCCCAGTTCTACTGCAATGGTCTGAGAAAGTCGCAATTCCACCATCGCCTCACTGAGTCGGCCTTGTTCAAACAAAGCCATTCCTAGGTTGCAGCGGTTATTTCCCTCCCATCGGCGATCACCTACATGTCGAGAAGCCGCGACGGCAAGTTCAAAATAGTCTCGAGCATCACCTACTGCACCGTTAGTTAGACTAAGATTGCCGAGATTACCTAGAATTCCTGCTTCCCACCGCACATCTGCAGCTTGCCTTGCAATATGCAGCGCTCTCTGAAGCATTGCCATAGCCTCATCGCCTCGAGAGGCACCGGCCAAAACGGCACCCATAGCATTCATAGCTTGGCATTGCAACGAAGCAATACCCAGTTCGTTCGCACCTGAAAGCGCACTTACTAAATGATACTGAGCTTCGTCGAGTCTGCCCATGTTGATTAGTTGATCACCAATCGCACAGTGAATGCGGACTTGCGCCAAGCGATCTCCGGAAATATTCGCAAACCCTAGTCCTGAATTAAATCGTTCTTGTGCTTCGATCATGTCGCCGTGCATATTGTATGCGCACCCTGCAACCCAATTTGCGTTTGCAGCCTGTGCAATTTCAAGACTTGATATTGCAAGGACGTCACGTGCAAGATCGATGGCTATGCCATATGGACCCTTAAGTTTCAACGCTACCCAAGCGGTCGCAAGTGTTTTTACTGCACCGTCAATATCGCCTGCCTGAGTCGCTCGCCGGCATGCAATTACGAGATTTTCGGATTCGGCGCAACGATTTGTAATAATATCGATCTCGCTGAGAGCACCAAAATACCGCCAATGCCTGCCGAAGCTACTCAAAACAAGTGCATTACCAAGATCCAAATGTTGGCTGAACAAGATAAGCTGCTCGGCGGCGTACGTTTGAACCGAAGTAAGCAGGCCAAACCGATCGACGGCTGTCACCTGTACGAGCGACTTATCGGCCAGTGACTGAACAACATTCGGGATCCAAGCGCTCGGATGACAGCTCGATAGATCAAGGACAGCTTCGGCCGAACCAAGTGTGAATCCACCCTCAAACACTGACAGTTCGGCAAGCGCCAACTTTTCAGCTTGCGACAACAAGCCCCAGGACCAATCAATCGCCGCCCGAAGGGTCGAGTGCCGGTCCGAGCGATTTCCACTGGATCTCAGCAGCTTGAATCGATCTTTCATGCGGCTCAGCAATGTCGGTATCGACATCGCGTGGGCGCGTGCCGCAGCAAGTTCAATTGCCAGCGGCAGACCATCCAAAAGCTTCACCAAAGAGACCAGTGCTTGCGCTACCTCAGGAGACGCCTGAACGCGAGTACCAGCTGCGGCCCGTGCCCGAAACAACGCCACCCCCTCCGCCTCATCCAGCGGCGCGAGCGACATGACTTCCTCACCCGGAATCCCCAACACCTCGCGCGTCGTCACCAGAAACGTCGCCTCGCCCGCCCGATCGAGCCACTGGCCCAAGGTGGCCGCAGCCAGCGACGCCACCTGCTCAAAGTTGTCGAGGATGACGAGGCAAGCCCCGCGCCCCGCGATCGCGTTGCCGAGCTGCGTCACCGGGTCGGCGCCCGACAGCGGTACATCCAGCCCCAGCCCCACCGAGTGCACGATGCCGTCCAGGCTGGTGGCTTGCGACAGATCGCAGAACCACACGCCGCCGGGATAGTCGCCCAGCCAGGTCCAGGCAAAGCGCTGCACGAAGCGTGTCTTGCCGGTGCCGCCGGTGCCAAGCACGGAGACAAGCCGGGTGCCTTCGGCATCAAATCGCCTTGCCAGCTCCAGCAGGGCCTCGCGCCGCCCCACAAACAGATCCCGCTCGGCCGGCAGGCTATGCCGCACCTCGCGCACCGGCAACCACAGGCCCTGCCTTTGCACCACCCGGTAAGCCTTGGTCGAATCGGGTGGCGGCATGAACGGCGCGTCGTCGTCGCCCACCTCAAACAGCTCGATCGGCGCCTCGATGCCCTTCAATCGCCAATGCCCGTGGCTTTGCACGCGCCGTTCGGTGTTGCCGAGCGCGGCCCTGGCCTCGGGTGTGAGCAGCGTCTGCCCGCCCAGCGCGATCGACATCACGCGCGCCGCCACGGCCTTGGCGATGCCGTCCAGCTCCAGCGGCTTGGCGCCGCGCCGCACATCGTCGGGCGCGTTCTTGCGGATGATCACCGGGCCTACATGCACGCCGGTGCGCGCCAGCAGCGGCTCGCTCAGCGTGGCCAACGCGCCGCGGTACGCCAGCGCGTAGCCCACGGCATCGGCCACCTCGTCGAACATCAGCAAAAAGCCGTCGGACTTGTCGATCTCGATGCCTCGCCACCGCTGCAGCAGATCGCGGGCCGCGCGGTCTTGCGCGGCCCACAGCGCCGACATCGCCTCATCGCCCAGCCGTTCAGCCAAGCGGGTGCTGTCGACGATGTCGGTCTGCAGCAGGGCACGAAGTTCGTTCATCGGCGCTCGCTCGGGTGACGGAACAAACCGGAGGCAAACCGGACGCGGGGGCGCAATCACTCTACCCGAAGTAAGGCCATTCACCGTGTTTCCACGCCCTCGCCAAAGGCAGCGACAGCGCGGGCTCGATGTGCTCCAATCCAGCAGTTACATCCTGGGATGCCATGGCATCCCCAGCCGCGCTTCACCCTGGCGCGGCGATGGTGGCTCGAAGGAGAACCCGACGTGAGCAGCCTGCCGGACGCGGCCCCCGATCTCAGTGCACTGTCCAACCTGGCCCCCGAGTTGGCAAAGACGCTCGTCTCGATCGCGGGCGATATCGCGCTGGTGATCGACCGCGATGGCGTGATCCGCAATGTGGCGGTGGGTGCGGCGCCGCTGGCGCCTTCGGCGGGCGACTGGGTGGGCCGGGCATGGGCCGATACCGTCACCGGCGAAACCCGCGGCAAGGTTGAAAAGCTGCTGCAGGAAGTGAGCGATGTGGGTGTATCGCGTCGGCGCGAGGTGAATCATGCGTCTTCGTCCGGCGATCAGATCCCGATGTCCTACGCTGCGGTGCGCCTGGGCGAAAACGGCCCCCTGCTCGCGGTGGGCCGCGATCTACGCGCCATCGCCGCCATCCAGCAGCGCTTCGTCGAATCGCAGCAGGAGTTGGAACGCGACTACTGGAAGATGCGCCAGGCTGAGTCGCGTTACCGGCAGCTCTTCCAGGTGGCCAACGACGCGGTGCTGGTGGTCGATGCGCTGACGATGTTGATCGTCGAAGCCAACCCGGCGGCAGTGCAGCTCTTCGGCCTGCCGCACGAGGCGCTGGTGGGGTTCAATGTATCGATCGGCATCGACATGAGTTCGTGCGCCGCCGTCGAAGCGGTGCAAGCCACCGCCCGCTCCACCGGCAGGCCGGCCGAGATTCGTGCCCGCCTGGCCTCGCGACCCGAGATCATCTCGATCTCCGCCACGCCGTTCCGCACCGAGAACGCGGTGCTGCTGCTGGTGCGTGCTCGCTCGTCCGAGGCCCATCTGCCGGGCGCGGAAGCAGCGGCGCTGGCGGATTTTGTCGAACGCACACCCGATGCGGTGGTGATCACCGATTCCGCCGGCCGCGTGCTGATGGCCAACCCGGCCTTCCTCGGCCTGTGCCGCATGGCTGCCGATGCCTCCTGGCGCGGCCGTTCGTTGGCCGAGTGGGTGGGCAAGAGCGATGGTGAATTCGACAGCCTCATCGAGCAGGTCAAGGGCCACGGCATCGCCACCCGGGTAACCAGCGTGGTGCGCAGCGTGCAAGGCGCGGCGCACGCGGTGGAGATCTCCGCCACCTTGCTCGACGAAGGCGACCAGGAAGCCATCGGTTTCACCTTGCGCCGGCTGGGCCCGGTGGCCGAAACCGGCGTCTCCGCAGCCGACGAGCTGGTGCGCTCGATCGAAGGCCTGGGCCTGCAGCTGGGCGAAAGCGATCTCTCCACGCTGATGCAGGAGGCCTCGGCGCTGGTGGAGCGGCATCTGCTGGCATCGGCCTTGCGCCGCGTCGGCGGCGACCGCGAACGCGCGGCCGCCATTCTCGAAATCTCTCGCCTCGACCTGGACAAGCGCATGCTTCGCCACGGATTGGATGCCGGCTCCGCCCATGGCGACAGCGCGACACCCACATTCCTGAACTGATTCGTCCGGCGCCTTGATGTCCAGCCCAGCGTTCGGCCAGGCCGATCTCACCAACTGCGAGCGCGAGCTCATCCACCTCGCCGGCTCGGTGCAGCCGCATGGCGTGCTGCTGGTGCTGGCGGGTGCCGAGCTGAAAGTGCTGCAAACCACCGCCAATGCCGACGACATCCTCGGGCATCAACCGGCCGATTTGCTGGGCCACCCGCTCTCCTCCTGCGGTGGCAATCTGGCTCAGCGTGTGCACGAGCTTGCCGATGCGCAAGACCTGTCCGAACCCCTGCCGCTGCAGGCCAGCGTGATGCGGCATGGCCACGCGTGGCCACTCGAAGGCACACTGCACCGCCTTGCCACCGGCGATCTGGTGCTCGAACTGGAGCCCACGCAGCGCACCGATATCCCCTGCGACAAACTCCCGCCCTGGGCCGAAGCCGTGGCGCCAACGCAGGAAGAGCTGCTGACCCAGTTGTCGGCTGCCGTGCAACGCTTCAGCAATGCCTCGACCATCGGCGTGCTGGCGGATGCCACCGTGCAATGCGTGCGCGATCTCACCGGCTACGACCGCGTGATGGTCTACAAATTCGACCCTGACGGCCACGGCAAGATCATTGCGGAGGCCCGCGATCCGCGCCTGGATACGCTGCTCAACCACCGTTATCCGGCCTCCGACATTCCGCAGCGCGCACGCGAGCTGTATTTGCGCAACCGGGTGCGTGTGCTGGTGGATGTTCACTACACGCCCGCCGCGCTGGTGCCGGGCCACTTGCCCACCACGGGCACCGATCTCGACATGTCGCTGTGCTACTTGCGCAGCATGTCGCCGCTGCACCTGCAGTACCTCAAGAACATGGGCGTCACCGCCACGCTGGTGGTGTCGCTGGTGCGCGAGGGGCAGCTGTGGGGCATGATCGCGGCGCATCACTACTCACCGCGCAACCTGCGTTTTGGGGTGCGCGCGGCGGCGGGGCTGCTGGGCGAGGTGATCTCCACCCGCATCGCCGCGATCGAAAACTACACGCACGCGCAAGTGGCCATCCTC
>JANMAS010000016.1:0-5217 GCA_031359975.1 Burkholderiales bacterium | reverse complement strand
AGGAAGGACTCGGCCGAATCGAAACACTTGACGCGGTAGTCCTTGCCCTCCAGCAACCATTGCAGGGAGTCACGCACGGCCTCGTCGTCATCAACGACATAGACGGTGCCTTTTTTGGGAATCAGGCTCATGTGGATCTGGCGGTGGAAATCGCAGCGAAGGGCTGCTCGACGGAGGGACTGTCGGCGCTGGGTCGATCAGCGTGGGCGCGCATCTCGGTCACTGTGTTCGGGGTGTGAAGATCACCTCGTGCCGTGGTGTCGAGCGGTACGGAGAACGTGAATCGGCAGCCGACAATGGCTTCTCCATTGTAGAGGTTCTGTGCCTTGATCCGCCCCCGGTGAGATTCCACGATTGATCGGCATAGCGAAAGGCCGATGCCGAGTCCTTCACGCTTGGTGGAGAAGAAGGCCTCGTACAGCCGGGTGATGACTTCGTCCTTCATGCCGGGGCCGTTGTCGGTGACGCTGAACTCGATCATTCCGCCTTCTTCGGGTGTGTGCCGAGGTATCACGCGCAGCTCGATGTGGCGCCGCGCCGGCGGCATCATCGCGGCGTCGATCGCCTCCGCCGCGTTCTTGATCAGGTTGAGCACCACCTGCTCGATGAGGATCGGATCGACCATCACCACCGGCAGGCGCTGCGCCACGTAGGTGTGCAGCGTCACGTTGCGGCGGCGCAATTCGATGCTGGCCAGTTCCACCGCATCCTCGACGATGTCGTGCGCATGCGCCGCCACCCGCTGCGGTTCGCTGCGTTTCACGAAGGCGCGGATGCGATGGATGATCTGGCCGGCGCGCTCGGCCTGCCGCGCCGTCTTCTGCAGGGCGGCGATCAGATCGGGCTCGGTGATGGTGGCGGCCTTCACCCGCGTCACCATGCCGCTGCAGTAGTTGGCGATGGCCGTGAGCGGCTGGTTCAACTCGTGTGCGACGGACGACGCCATTTCGCCCATGGTCACCAGCCGGCTGGTGACTTCGGCCCTTTCGGCCTGCTGCGCGGCCTGCTCATCGGCACGCTGCCGCGCGGTGATGTCGGTGGCGATCAGCATCTGGGCCAGGCGGCCGTCGGTCCACTGCAGGTAGCGAGAACGCACGTCGAACCACTTGGCGAGCGATTCGATGTACACCTCCCGCGGCTGCGAGCCGGTTTCGGTGATCTCCTGCGTGGGCAGGCCGCTCATGCCGTCGACGTTGTCGTCGCCTTCGGTGGCCGCCGGGGTGGCGGTGGTGTGGCCGGCCAGCAGCGCATGGCCCTGCGCATCGGCGCCGAACCACAACCGGTACGAGCGGTTGGCGAACAGCAATTCACCTTGCTGCACCGAGAGTACCGAGACCGCCGCATCCAGCCCTTCGAGCACGGTGGTGAAGCGCTCGTGCGAGGCCGAGAGCTGATCGCGGATGCGCTTGGCTTCGGTGATGTTGGTCACCGAAGTCATCCAGCCGGTCTGCTGGCCGCGACCATCGACGAGTGGCGACACATACATGCGCGAGTCGAACTGCGTGCCATCCTTGCGCAGGATCTTCACCTCGATGCCGCCGGCCGGGCTGCGGCCTTGCAGCTCCTGCTGCAGCAGGCGCGCGTTTTCTTCCAGGCGATCGGCGGGCCAGTGCGGGAAGGGCGGAAGCCGGCCCACCAGCTCGTGCTCGGAAAAGCCCGTCATCGCGCAGAACGCCGGGTTCACGTAGGTGATGCGGCCTTCCATGTCGAGCGCGCGCATGCCGGTGAGCATCGAGTTTTCCATCGCGCGGCGGAAGTTGGTTTCCTGCACCAGCGCGCCCTGGATCTGAGAACGTCGGCGCATGTGGCGCCAGGTGCCCAGCAGCATCCACACGGTGAGCACCGACAGCGACACCACCATCCAGAACAGCATGTTGCTCGTCAGGCCCACGGAGGTGCGATAGCCGTGACCGCGCAGCACAAGGCCATTGGCGGCCGGTGCCAGCGGCAGATCCTGAAAGATCGAGGGCGGCCGCAGGGTCTGGCCCCGCAAGGGCGTCACCGTGCTGCCCAGCACACGCTGCTGGGCGTCGAGCAGCGCGATCGGATGCCGGCGCGACACTTCAGCCGGCACCAGGTAGCGCACCAGCGCGTCGGTCGAGTATTCGATGATCAGCACGCCGCCGAACAAGCCGCGCTCCAGCAAGGGCACCTGGAGTTGAAACACGCCACTGCCGGTGGACGAGGTGAAGCCCTGCGAGTAGGCCGGCTGACGAGTCTGGCGTGCTGCGTTGAAGGCCGCCTCCGACGCACTCGCCCTGCCAAGCGCGGGCAGCGACGGATTGGGGGGATCCGCGGGCGACGCAAAGTCGTTCTGGAACATCAGCGTGGAGTACGCCGCCTTCGGTTGGCGTTGTGCATCGAGCCACGTGAGCTGGGTGATCTCCGGCCGCTCACGCGACAAGCCAAACGCCTGCGACGCAAATTCGTCCTGGCTCACCGGCCGCGCCGACAACTCGCGAGCCAATCGCTGCACCAGTTCCTGGTTGTCGACCAGGCGCAGGCGGATCTGCTGCTGCGCGATCTCGGTGTCGCGATGCAGCGTCTCGGTCTCGCGATCGATTTCTTCGACGCGCAGATACCAAAAGGCGGCAATGATCGCCGCCAGGAACATCAGCACCGAGACGAGCGGGCCGATCGTGGCCAGGCGATCCTGGCGATCGGGCGATTGCCGCCGCCACCACAGGCCGAACGGGCGTTCGCTGCGGCGTTTGGTCGGACGAGAGGGCTCAACAACGGCGGGCATGCGGCGATTATCCGTGCCGCGATGCCGATCGTCCTGGAAGCACCCGATCACATTTCATAATATGAAAGTGAAAATCACCATTTGAAAACCCAGTAAAGTGTGCGACACTTTACGCGCTGCCTCGACGCAGCTCAGCCAAGACCACAAGGAGACCGCCCCATGTCTGCCATGCCTGACGCTGTACCCGGCGCCGCAAACGATGCCGATTCGCAGGAAACCCGCGAGTGGCTCGATGCCCTCACCGCCGTGATCGAGTCTGAGGGATCCGATCGCGCCCACTACCTGCTCGAGCAACTGCTGGACCACAGCCGCCAGGCCGGTCTCGACATGCCGTTCTCGGCCAATACGGCGTATGTCAACACGATTCCCACCGACCAGGAAGAGCGTTGTCCCGGCAACCTCGACGTCGAAGAGCGCCTGCGCGCCTACATGCGCTGGAACGCGATGGCGATGGTCGTCAAGGCCAACAAGTTCAACCCCGAAGACGGCGGCGATCTGGGTGGCCACATTTCCTCGTTTGCGTCGGTGGCCACGATGTTCGGCGCCGGCTTCAACCATTTCTGGCACGCCGACACGCCCGATCATGGCGGCGATCTGCTGTACATCCAGGGCCACTCGGCGCCCGGCATCTATGCCCGGGCTTTCATGGAAGGCCGGCTCACCGAAGACCACCTGCTGAACTTCCGCCAGGAAGTCGATGGCAAGGGCATCTCGAGCTACCCGCATCCGAAGCTGATGCCCGAGTTCTGGCAGTTCCCCACCGTCTCGATGGGCCTCGGGCCGTTGATGGCGATCTATCAGGCGCGTTTCCTCAAGTACCTGCACGCGCGCGGCATTGCCGACACGAGCAAGCGCAAGGTGTGGGTGTTCTGCGGCGACGGTGAAATGGACGAGCCCGAGTCGCTGGGCGCCATCGGCCTGGCCGCACGCGAGAAGCTCGACAACCTGATCTTCGTCATCAACTGCAATCTGCAGCGCCTCGACGGTCCGGTGCGCGGCAACGGCAAGATCATCCAGGAGCTCGAAGGCGAGTTCCGCGGCGCCGGCTGGAACGTCATCAAGCTCGTGTGGGGCGCGTACTGGGATCCCCTGCTGGCGCGCGACAAGGAAGGCATCCTGCGCAAGGTGATGATGGATACGGTAGACGGCGACTACCAGGCCATGAAGGCCAACGACGGCGCCTTCGTGCGCAAGAATTTCTTCGGCAAGCATCCCAAGCTGCTGGAGATGGTGGCCAAGATGAGCGACAGCGACATCTGGCGCCTGAACCGTGGCGGCCACGATCCGCAGAAGGTGTATGCCGCCTATCACCGCGCGGTGAACACCAAGGGTCAACCGTCGGTGCTGCTGATCAAGACGGTCAAGGGCTTCGGCATGGGCAAGAGCGGAGAGGGCAAGAACACCGCGCACCAGACCAAGAAGCTCACGGTCGACGACATGCGTCACATGCGCGATCAGTTCAACATTCCGGTCACCGACGAACAGCTCGCCAACGACAACATCCCGTTCTATCGCCCGTCCGACGACACGCTGGAAATGAAGTACCTCCAGGAGCGCCGCGCCGCGCTCGGCGGTTACCTGCCCAAGCGCCGCACCAAGGCCGAAGAGAGCCTCAAGGTGCCCGAGCTGTCGGCCTTTCAGTCGGTACTCGATGCCACCGCCGCCGGCCGCGAAATTTCCACCACGCAGGCCTATGTGCGCTTTCTTACCCAGCTGCTGCGCGACAAGGAACTGGGCCCGCGCGTGGTGCCGATCCTGGTCGACGAAGCACGTACTTTCGGCATGGAAGGCCTGTTCCGCCAGATCGGCATCTACAACCCCGAAGGCCAGAAGTACACCCCGGTCGATAAGGACCAGGTGATGTACTACAAGGAAGACAAGGCCGGGCAGATCCTCCAGGAAGGCATCAACGAGCCGGGCGGCATGGCCTCGTGGATCGCCGCGGCCACGTCGTACTCGACGAACAACCGCGTGATGATTCCGTTCTACGTGTACTACTCGATGTTCGGCTTCCAGCGCATCGGCGATCTGGCCTGGGCGGCGGGCGACATGCAGGCGCGTGGATTCCTGCTCGGCGGCACGTCCGGCCGCACCACGCTCAATGGCGAAGGCCTGCAGCACGAGGATGGCCACAGCCACATCCTGGCCGGCACGATCCCCAACTGCATCAGCTACGACCCCACCTTCGCCCACGAAGTGGCGGTGATCATGCAGCACGGCCTGAAGCGCATGGTGGAGCAGCAGGACAACATCTACTACTACATCACCCTGCTCAACGAGAACTACCCGATGCCCGGCCTGAAAGCCGGCACCGAGGCGCAGATCCTCAAGGGCATGTACCTGCTCGAAGAAGCGCCGAAGAAGGGCGGCAAGGGCGCGCACGTCAACCTGCTCGGCAGCGGCACCATCCTGCGGGAAAGCATGGAAGCCAGGAAGCTGCTGGAGGCCGACTGGGGCGTCTCGGCCTGCGT
>JANMAS010000592.1:0-8505 GCA_031359975.1 Burkholderiales bacterium | reverse complement strand
CCCTTTGGCGATGAGGTAGAAGTCCACCAGGATGATGCCCAGCAGCGGGCCCATGGTGGCGCCGATGGCGTTGACGAAGTGCGCGGCGTTGCCTTCCCAGGGTGCAAACGGGTAGAGCACGAGCGCGATGGCCGCAGCGATGTAGCCGCCGCGCTTGAAGCTGATGCGGCGCGGAAAGACGTTGGAGATATCGAACGCCGCCGACACAAAATTGGCCACCACGTTGATGCCCAACGTGGCCGCGGCAAAGCTCACCGCGGCGATCAGCGCAAGCACCCAGCTATCGAACTTGGCCGAGATCTGCTCCGGGTGCAGCAGCACCTCGCCATACACCTTGAACGCGGCGATGGTGGTGATGCCCGCCACCAGAGAAAACGCGATCAGGTTGACCGGCAGGCCCCACAGGTTGCCCTTCTTCACCGCCTCCTTGTTCTTGGCGTAGCGGGAGAAATCGCAGAAGTTGAGGTACAGCGCGGCGAAGTACGTCACCCAGGTGGCGCCCACCGCCATCAGGGCCCAGAACGAGCCTGGTTCGCCGCTGACGCCGGCGTCCTTCGTCTTCTCCAGCAGCATTTCCATCGGGATGCCGTGGTCGAACGAAAAGCCGCCCGCCTTCACGCACAGGCCGATGGCCAGCACGAGCATCGCCACCCATACCGCCGGGCCGGCCCAATCCTGAAACTTGCGCACCGTTTCCATGCCGCGCTGGATGATGAGCAGTTGCAAGGCCCAGATGATCACGTAGCAGATCACCTCCAGGCCCGAGTGGCCGAGCACGTGGGTCGTCTTGTGAAATTCGAGAATGCCCTCGCTGCGGATCAGCAACGCCACCATCGCGCCCGATGCCGCCGCCGTTTGCGCGCCGTACCAGAAGCACGCCACCACGGCCCGCACCATGGCCGCCAGGTTGGCACCCCATACGCCAAACGAGGCGCGTGCCAGCACCGGATAAGGCACGCCGGTTTTTTCGCCGGCAAAGCCGATCAGGTTCATCAGCACGAAGATGATCAACGAGCCCAGCCCGATGGCGATGACGAAGTTGAGAAAGCTGCCGCACAGCAAGAACAAGCTCGCGGCGAGGTAGTAGCCCCACAGGCTGTGCACGTCCGACGTCCATACGTTGAAGATGCTGAAGGCGCCCCAATTGCGCTCCTTCGCGGGTGCCAGATCTTCGTTGTACAGATCGGGCGACGGGTTACGGATGTCCATCGGATCATCTCCAGTCGATTGATGGGGGCCCAGCCGGGCCGGCGCGTACAGCCAATCTGCCGAGACGGCTCGGCACGAGGGCGACCAGCCTCCGGTAATCACGCAAACACTCGCACGCAAGCTGGTATACAAGAATGTACGCAATTTTTCCGCAATCACCTTCGGGATTTTCCCTAGGGCCTGTCAACGCCCGCAAGCCGGCGCGATCAGGCCCTGGCCCGGACGCGGCGCCGGCTACGCCACGCGTTCCACCTCTCGGGTATCCGGCACCACGGCCCGCTGCTGCTGCGCCAGTTGCTCCACCAGATACGCCGCATCGCGCGACACACCCGAGAAACGCCCCGATCCCCAGGTGTGCTGCCACGGCAGGCCAATGAAGGCCAGGCCGCCTTGCGCGGTGATGCCGCGCCGGTGCACCGGATGGCCGCGGCCGTTGAATACCGGGGCGTCCACCCAGCCGAAGTCGGGCTGGAAGCCGATGCACCACACCACGCTGGTGATGCCGGCTTCGCGCAGGTTGAGCGTGAGCCGCTCGTGCGATGGCTGCCACACCGGCTCGTACACCGAGGGTGGCGGCGCGGTGAGGCCCTCGCGGGCGATGAAGACGTCGATCGAGGCGTTGATGCCGTTGTACACGGCATCGGCGTGATCGAGGTGCTCGCGCAGGTTGCCCTCAAAGCGCAGCACCTCGCCCTCGAGCCCGGTGAGCTGGCCATACAGTTGCATGCCTTCGAGGGCAAAGCGGCGCAGATCGATGTCGCGTCCGCCGTCGCGGCCGGTCACGTAATGGTTGGTGTTGTCGCGCACCCCTTCGCGCAGCGGATGCGCCTCCACCGGCATCTCGTAGTAGCGCATCTCGGCCAGCCAATCCACCACATCGCGGCCGCGATAGAAACGCGCACAGCGGGGCGCGTTGCCGGTGGCCAGCACCACCTGGCGGCCCTGCAGATGCAGATCCTCGGCGATCTGCGCACCCGATTGGCCGCAGCCCACCACCAGCACCGCGCCTTCGGGCAGCTTGTCGGCGTGCCGATACTGCTCGGAATGCAGTTGCACGATATCGGCGGGCAATCGCTCGGCCATGCGCGGGATGATCGGCAGGTGATAGCCGCCGATGGCGACGATCACCTGGTCGGCCGTCATCTCGCCGGCCGATGTGCTGATGTCGAAGCCCCCTTCGGCCCTTGGGCTCACGCGGCGCACGCTCACACCCTCGCGCATCGGCGCGGCCACATGGCGGGCAAAACCGTCAAGGTAATCGAGGAGCTCGGGCTTGGTCATGAACCCATGAGGATCCGGGCCGGCGTAGTTCCAGCCCGGCAGATTGCACTGCCAGTTGGGCGTGACGAGGCAGAAGGTGTCCCAGCGCTGGGTGCGCCAGGTGTGCATCGACGTGCGCCGCTCCAGCACCACATGCTCGATGCTGCGCTGCCGCAGCCAATAGCTCGTCGACAGCCCGGCCTGGCCGCCGCCGACGATGACGACGTGGTGATGTTCGACACTCATGCTCAGGAACTCCGATCAAGGTGATTCGTCGAACGCGGTGACGACGACCCGTGCGTCTTGCGCACGCTCGAAGCTCGCCGCGGTGGCTTCGATGTCGGCCAACTGGTCCAGCGCCCGCGAGCAGGCAAAACCATATTTCTGGCGCACCCGCTCCGAGGCGATACCGAGCGATTCGCGCGCTCGGCCGAGAAACTCGGGCAAGAGATAAGCCGAGCCCGGCACGAAATAATCCTTGATCACCAGGGACGGCGAATAACAACGCGACTCACTGCCATCGGGCCAACGCAGGTGGAAGTGCATCGCAGGCATGGGGCGCTCCGAGGCGGCGAGGTCAGTGGGCGGCCGCAGCCGGCGCAGGCCGCGCCTGCAGCGCGCGATGCGCCCGGTACAGCGCCACATGGCGCGCCGCGCTGTGCGGCCAGGCATGGCGCAGGCACACCTCGGGCGTGGCCAGGGCGAGGCGCGCGGCCCGTTCGGGCTCGGCGGCCCGCCGCATCGCCGCCGCCACCGAATCGGTATCCTGCGGATCGGCATACACCGCATGGCCTGCGGCCACCGTGTCGTCGAGGTACTCGGTGAAAGGGGGGATGCCGGAGGCCACCACAGGCGTGCCGCTGGCCAGCGACTCCAGCACCACCAGGCCGAAACCTTCGCGCAGCGAGGGCATCACCAGCGCATCGGCGAGGCGGAACAGTGCGGGCATGTCGTCGTCGGCCAGCGCGCCGGTGAGCACCACGGATCGGCCAGGCCCCACCTTCAGCGCGTGCTGCGCGATCAGCGCGTGGCAATCAGCGGCATAGGCGCTGTGGTCGAGCAGGCTGGCGCCACCGGCAATCACGAGCTGCGCGCGCGGTTGCTGCGCGTGGATCGCGGCGTAGGCCTCCAGGATGCGCAGCGTGTTCTTGCGCGCCTCGATGCCCCCCACGCACAAAAAGAGCGGAGCACCCGGCCGTAGGCCCAGGCGTGCGGCCAGTGGCTTGTCGCGCCCATCCCCGCGTGGCGTGAAGCGTGCGAGATCCACCCCGTTGGCCACTTGCCAGGCATCGATGCCGAAATCACGCCGCAGCGCATCCCGCCACATCCGGCTCACACACAGCACCTGGCTGGCGCCACGAACCGAGCGCGCTTGCCAGTGCGCGAGGCGGGCATCGTCGAACGGATCGAGATGATGCACGGTGCGCATGAAGCCGTCGATCACCCCGGCATCGGCCAGGTCGGCCAGCGCATTGCCGCCAATGCCGTCGTGCGCGTGGAAGACATCGAAAGCCTGCTTCGCCAACATCTCGACCAGGTGCGACTTGAACTCGCCGATACGCTGGCCCACCAGATCCACCAGCTGTGTCGGCGCCGGTCCGGCCGGCACCAGCGCCAGCGCATGCGGCACCTCGCGGAACATCCGCTGGCCGGCCATCGCCGGCGCCAACACCGTGGGCAGATGGCCCATCGTGTGCAGCGCGCGCGCCAGCTCCAGCACATGCACCACGCCACCGCGCGGGTTCACCGAATGGGTGAGCAGCGCAATGCGAAGCGGCCACACGGCATCGTCACGCATGAGCCTGCCCGGCCGCCCCAAGGGTGAATTCCGGAGGGTGCGGACCGATGGCACACGATTGAGCGGGCTCGGTGGCATGCGGCCTGGCACGCGGCGTGATGAAACGCTCGAGCGCCAGATCCCACAACTGCGCGGTGTCGCGCCCCTCCCGCCCGTCCCGCAGCCACAGTTGTGGCGCGGCTGTCACCTCGCCGATCACCGCTGCGGCGATGCCCCGATCGGTGAAGCGCTGCACCACCGCCTGCGACTGGGCTTCGCGCACGCTGAGCATGAAGCCGTAGCTCGGAAAACTCTCCAGCCAGCGCTGCAGCGGCACACCGGCCGGCCGCGGGATGGCCGGGATATCGATCACCGCGCCCACGCGCGAGCACTCCAGCAGCATCAACGCGGTGCCTATGGCGCCGGCCATGCTGATGTCCTTGGCGGCATCGGCGAGGCCGGACTCGGCCAGCAGCGGCAGGATCTCCAGATCCGCGCGCAGCCGCTCGGCAGGTGCGGCGGTGGCCGCGTTCCAGAACGGAAAGGGATCCTCGAAAGCGCCACGCAGATCCACCGCCATCACCAGGCTGTCGCCGGGCCGCGCGTTGAAGCTGGTGAGCAGCCGCCGCGCCTGGCCGAGGATCGCCACCGCGAGCTGCCCGCGATCGCTGCGGCAGTTGCTGTGGCCGCCCACGATCGGCACGCCATAGCGCTGCGCCGCCGCCGCCAGCCCGGCGAGCACCATCGTGCCGGGCTCGTCGCCCCGGCTCCACAGCGCATCCACCACCGCGATCGGCCAACCGCCCATCGCGGCGATGTCGCTCACATTCACCATCACACCCGACCAGCCGGCAAACCACGGCATGGCCCGCACAAAGTCGTCGACAAAGCCTTCGATGGCAAACAGCAGGTAACCCTCGCCGCCGGCCATGGGAATGGCTGCGCAATCGTCACCCACATCCACCGCCTGGGCCAGATCGGCGGCACCGCCCGGCAGGTGGCGGGCGAGCGCATCCACCACGTCGCCGATGTCGCGTTTGTGGGCAAAACCTCGGCTGGCGCGCAGCGCGCCGCAAAGCTGCGCCATCGACTCGCTCATGCGGCGCCGCTCTTCGTTACGGACCGCGTCACGAAGCCGGTGATCGCATCGTGGCAGGGCGGATAGGCCGCCAGATCGGCCTGCATCAGGGCATGCGGACGGCCATGCAGCGTTTCGTGCTTGAGCAGCCGCCAGTCGAGCTTCTCGAACAGCGCCACGTTCTGGCTTTGCACGTGGGCCAGAAACAGCGTACAGCCGCGCGCATGCGCACTGCTCACCGCCAGCCGGATCAGCGTGGCGCCGATGCGGCCGTGGCTTCGGAAGGCCGCGTGCACCGCGAGCCGCGAGCCCCACCAGATGCCCGGTGAGGCCTCGGCTTCATCGCAGCCGTAGGCAGCCGCGTGGATGCGCACCGTGCCCACCACCTGATCGGGCATACCGCCGATCGTGGAGACTGCCACCAGCGTGGTCGCGTGCGCATCCAGCGTGTCGATATCGTCTCCGACAAACACGGCCTGCTCGATGCAGAACACCGCACGCCGCAAGGCACGCGCCTGCGCGATCTCCCAGGCACTGTCGGCCCACTTGATGCGAAATTCGCACGGTGCAAATGCCGCTTGTGGCTCTTCAGAACCACCGGTGATCGGCTCGATCGTGGCCATCGCAAACTCCTTCAGCGCTCGTAGACCGACAGCGACGAACACGCGCCGCACTTGCCGCAGCCGGCCTTGATGTCCCCCGAGCGCAAGCCGGCGGCGCCGACCATCGCGCCCAACGGCTCCAGCAGCGCCTTCATGAACTCGGGGCTGGGCGCGGGATGATCCTCGAGCGGCGTGCCGCTGATCGGCACGAAGGGCACGACGAACGGGTACACGCCGATCGCCAGCAGCTTCTCGGAAATCGACAGGATGGCCTCGTGCGTATCGCCCAGACCGGCCAGGATGTAGGTGCTCACCTGCCCGCGCCCGAACACCTTCACCGCCGCCTCGAACGCATCGAGGTAGCGCGACACCGGCACCGTGGCCTTGCCCGGCATCAGCCGCTCGCGCAATTCGGGCGTGACCACCTCCAGATGCATCCCCAGCGTGTCGATGCCGCTGTTGTGCAGGCGGGTGAACCAGCGGTCGTCGTCGGGCGGCTCGCACTGGCCCTGGATCGGCAGGTTCACATGCGGCAGCAGCGCCGCCTTGATCGCAAATGCACTCTCGGCCAGCACCTGTGCGCCGCGATCACTGCCCGGCGGCGTGCCGGTGGTCATCACCATGTGCTTCACGCCATCGAGCAGCACGGCGGCGCGGGCCACCTCGGCCAGCTGCTCGGGCGACTTGTGCGCGATGGTGCGGCCGGCGGCGAGCGACTGGCCGATCGCGCAGAACTTGCACGCCTTGCGCCGGCTCTCGTAGCGGATACAGGTCTGCAGCACGGTGGTGGCCAGCACGTCGGCGCCGTGCAGCGTGGCGATGTGCGAGTACGGCACGCCGTCGAAGGTCTGCAGCTTGTAAAAGCGGGGCGAGGTGGGAAAGCGGATGCTGGCGATCGGGATGCTGCCCTTCATCACCGTACTCAGCCCCTGTTCATCGGGTGCCATCGCCAGGTACGGCGAGCTGAATGCACTGCCGGTGTGCACGGGCACCATGATCGTGTGGCCGTCCACCGTCACCGCCTTGTGATCCGATGGCCCCGCACCACCGCGCCGGCTCGCCACGCCGGCGTTGGCCACCGAGGCATCGGCCAGGCGCAGCCCGAAGGATTGCAGTTCGGTCATGAGCTGGCGGCTGGTGGGCGTCATGGTGCGATCTCCGATGGAGGTTTGAGAGGCGACATCGGTGCATCGTTGATCACCAGGCTCAGCAACTCAGGCCGCGCGTAGTGCCCCACCGAATCCATCATGCGTTTGCGCTTGGTGATGAGCGCCATGTCGAGATCGGCAATCACCATGCCCTCGCCTTCGCGCAAGGGCGGCGCCAGCAACACACCTTCGGGCGAGACGATGGCCGTGCAGCAGCCGCCGCGCAGCGCCTTCTGCATCGCCACATCCGGCGTGATCGTGGTGATCTGCGCGTCGGTGAGCCAGCCGGTGGCGTTGACGACGAAGCAGCCGGATTCGAGCGCGTGGTGGCGAATCGTCACCTCCATCTGGTCGGCGAAGATCTGGCCGACCATGGAGCCCGGAAACTGCGCGCAGTGGATCTCCTCGTGCTGGGCCATCAGCGCATAACGCGCCAGCGGGTTGTAGTGTTCCCAGCAGGCCAGCGCGCCGAGCCGGCCCACGGCCGTGGGCACCACTTTCAAGCCTGAGGCATCGCCCTGGCCCCAGATCATGCGTTCGTGGAACGTGGGCGTGATCTTGCGGCGCTTGAGCACCAGCGTGCCATCGGCATCGAAGACCAGTTGGGTGTTGTAGAGGCTGCCGTGATCACGCTCGTTCACGCCCAGCACCACCACGATGCCGTGTTGCCGCGCGACAGCGCTCACGGCTGCCGTGACCGGGCCGGGCACCGCCACCGCGTGTTCATACAGTCGCAGATGATCGGCGCCCTGCGCCACCGGTGCCTTGACGAACGAGAAGTACGGGTAGTAGGGCACCAGCGTCTCGGGGAACACGATGAGGTTTACACCTTTCCCCGCCGCCTCGTCGATCGCCGCCAACACGCGCTCGATCGTGCACCTCGGCGAATCCAGATCCGGCGCGATCTGGACCGCTGCTGCTCGGACGACAGCCCCTCGTCCGCGGTGTACCGCGGACGATCCCCCGAGGGGATCGAGCCCGGCTTGGGGCGGCCCGGCGCTCGGGCTCGACGCGGGGGAAGGGCTCACAACGTCCAGGTATCGAGGATGAAGGCGCCGGCCTTGCGGTGCAGCAGGATGATGTCGAGCACGTCGAGCGGGCTGATGGGCCGCACGCCTTCGATCAACGCGCCTTCGCCGTGGCCATAAAGCGCCTGCAGCGCGAAGCGGCAGGCGTAGACCTTGCCTCCTTCGGCGATGAACTTGGTGATCTGGTTGTTGAAGTTCTGGTGGCCGGGAAAGGCTTCGTCGCCCAGGGTGGGGAAGCCGCGTTTCACACCCAGCGTCACGCCCGGGCCGTAGAGCAGGATGCTGGTGTCGAAGCCCTTGCGCTGCAGGCGGGTGGCCTGCAGCAGGTTCACGAAGCCGATCGAGCCTTCGAAGGCCACGGTGTGAAAGGTGACGAGCGCTTTTTCGCCCGGCTCGGCTTTCA
>JANMAS010000579.1:0-1665 GCA_031359975.1 Burkholderiales bacterium | reverse complement strand
GCGATGCGCTGGGGCTTCGGCATGAAGCAAGGCCCGTTCGAGCTGTGGCAATCGGCCGGCTGGAAGCAGGTGGCCGATTGGGTGAAGGCCGACATCGACGCCGGCAAGGCCCTGAGCACCGCGCCGCTGCCGGCATGGGTGTTCGAAGGCCCGGTGGCAGCCAACCAGGGCGTGCACTCGACCGCGGGCTCGTGGAGCGCCGCCGAGAGCCGCTTTGTGCCCCGTTCATCGCTGACCGTGTATCAGCGCCAGTACTTCCCTGAGGCCGTGTTCGGCTCAGACGCCGCCGATCCGATGAAAGCCGGCACCGAGCTCTATCGCAACGAGGAGATCCGGGTGTGGACGCTGGATGGCGATGTGCTCATCGCCACCATCACCGCCAAGCTGCACCTGATCAGCCCGGTCGTCACCGAGGGCCTGCTGAAGGCGGTGGAACTTGCCGAGGCGCAGTTCAAGGGCCTGGTGATCTGGTCACCCGACGACGTGTTTTCCGCCGGTGCCAACCTCGAATCGATGATGCCGGTGTTCATGAAGAGCGGCGGCAAGGGCATCGAGCCCGAGGAGAAGAAGCTGCAGGACATGGTGCTGCGCATCCGCTACGCCAGCGTGCCGGTGGTGGCGGCGATGCGCGGCATCGCCCTGGGCGGCGGCTGCGAGATCGCGGTGCATTGCGCGCGCCGCGTGGCCCACATGGAAACCTATGTCGGCCTGGTGGAAGTGGGCGTGGGCCTGCTGCCCGGTGGTGGCGGCCTCACCTACATTGCCCGTCGGGCCGCCGAAAACGCGCAAGCCGCCCCCGATGCCAGCCTGTTCGCGCACCTGAAAGACGGCTTCACCGCTGCCGCCACCGCCGCGGTGGGCACCAGCGCGATCGAGAGCCGCAAACTCGGCTACTTGCTGTGGAGCGA
Organism: Burkholderiales bacterium; assembly: GCA_031359975.1. Lineage (GTDB taxonomy): Bacteria > Pseudomonadota > Gammaproteobacteria > Burkholderiales > Burkholderiaceae_C > JANMAS01. Next base: position 757 of record JANMAS010000579.1, on the reverse strand, counting down.
TGTGATCGTGCCCAACAAGGACGAGCTGCTGCACGTGGCCCTGCAGCAGGCCCGCGCGATGGCCGAATCCGGCTACCGCGCACCGCGCAAGTCGATGTTCCCGGTGGTTGGCCGCAACGGCATCGCCACCATCAAGGCCCAGCTCGTCGGCATGCGCGATGGCGGTTTCATCAGCCAGCACGATTTCCACATCGGCAGCGCGATCGCCGAGGTGGTGTGCGGCGGCGATGTGGACGCCGGATCGATGGTCACCGAGGAGTACCTGATGACCCTCGAACGCCAACGCTTCTGCGCCTTGCTCGACCATCCCAAGACGCAGGAACGGATCATGGGGATGCTGCAGGACGGGAAACCGGTTAGAAACTAATGCCTTTGGGGACAGACCTCGAGACGCACGCGCAGCGTGCCCGAGAGCTCTGTCCTCATCTGATCAAGTCTTTGTGGGCCAGACGAAGCGAAGCGAGTCCTGTCCCTCAACTGACGAGCCTGAATTGAGGAGCCCAGAAATGGCAACCAGACAACTCCAAGACGCCTACATCGTCGCCGCCGCGCGCACCCCGATCGGCAAGTCCGGCCGCGGCTACTTTCGCAACACGCGCCCGGATGACCTGCTCGTCGTCGCCATCCGCGCGGCGCTGCTGCAGGCCCCCACGCTCGATCCCAAGGCGATCGAGGATGCGATCGTCGGCTGTGCGATTCCCGAAGGGCCGCAGGGCATGAACATCGCCCGTATCGGCGCGCTGCTCGCCGGCCTGCC
>JANMAS010000566.1:0-4963 GCA_031359975.1 Burkholderiales bacterium | reverse complement strand
ACACGGCGGGGGCGTCGCAGTTTGCGTCGTTGAACGTGGCGGGGCACCTGGCCAAGGATCCCCTGGGCGTGATGGCCCGAGAATCCCTGATCGTGGCCGGCACCGGCGCACAGACCGGCAACCTCACCCGTTGGGGCGACTATTCCCAGACGACGATCGATCCGGACGACGACTGCACGTTCTGGACGACGGGCGAGTACCTGAAGCAGGATGGCTCGTACAACTGGAGCACGCGCATCGCCGCGGCGAAGCTGCCTTCGTGCCGGTGAATTGAGGGCCAGCGAGGCACCTGGCCAGCAAAACCCACCCGTGTCGTGAGGCCCGGGTGGGCTTTTTTTGGGTGGCGCGCGCCGGCGTCAAGTGGCCGTGAGCGCGTCGAGCAACTCGCTCTCGATCTCGATCTGCGCACGGGTGCGCTGCAGCGCCGCGCCGTCGACCAGGAACGTGTCTTCCACCCGCTCGCCCAGCGTGGACACCTTGGCGAGCTGCAGGTTGATCTGGTGGCGTGCCAGCACACGTGAGACGGCGTAGAGCAGGCCGGAGCGATCGCCGCTGCTGATCGACAGCAGCCAGCGCTGGGCCCGTTCATCGGGCCGCAGCGAAACTCGCGGCGTGATCGGGAACGAGCGGGCGCGCCGCGATACGCGCGCATTGCGCGGATCGGGCAAGGGGCCGTCGGAGGCGATGGCTTTTGTGGCTTGGGTTTCCACCAGCGAAATCAGATCGCGATAGGCGGCCGGCGGCTGGCCTTCGAGTGCCGGGCTCACCACCTGAAAGGTATCGAGCGCGTAGCCGGTCTTGGTGGTGTGGATCTTGGCGTCCTGGATCGAGAAGTTGGCGCTGTCGAAATAGCCGCAGATGCGGGCGAACAGATCGGGCCGGTCGGGCGAATACACCAGCACCTGAAGACCGTCGCCCAGCGGCGACTGGCGGGCGGTGGCGATCGGCGCTCGGGTATCGAGCCTGCCGCCGAGCACTCTCGCATGCCAGGCCAGATCGGGCGCGTCGTGGCGCGCGAAGTAGCCCACGTCGAGCGTTTTCCACAGGGCGGCCTCCACCCCGACCGGCTCGGCGCGCAGCGCCAGGATGTGCCGGGCCTCCTGTTTGCGGGCTTCGATCTCGGCATCGAGATTGGGCCTCGCACCGCCGAGCGCGCGCAGCGTGAGGCGGTAGAGATCTTCGAGCAACCGGGCTTTCCAGGCGTTCCACACCTTGGGGCTGGTGCCGCGGATGTCGGCCACCGTGAGCAGGTAAAGCGCGGTGAGGCGGCGCTCGCTGCCGAGCAAGGTTGCAAAGCCCTGGATGACGTCGGCATCGCTCAGGTCTTCTTTCTGCGCGATATGGCTCATCGTGAGGTGGTGCATCACCAGAAACTCGATCAGCTCGGTGTCGTCGCGGTCGATGGTGTGATCACGGCAGAAGCGCCGCACTTCCTTTGCGCCCAGTTGGGAATGGTCGCCACCCCGGCCTTTGGCCACGTCGTGAAAGAGCGCGGCCACGAAGAGGATCCATGGCTTGTCCCAGCCGCCTGCGAGCTGCGAGCAGAACGGATATTCGTGGGCATGCTCGGGGATGAAGAACCGCCGCATGTTGCGCACCACCATCAGGATGTGCTGGTCCACGGTATAGACGTGGAACAGGTCGTGCTGCATGCGGCCCACGATGCGCCGGAAGACCCACAGGTAGCGGCCAAGCACCGAGGTCTGGTTCATGAAGCGCAAGGCGTGTGTCTGGCCCGAGGGCTGGCGCAGCACATCCATGAACAGCTCGCGATTGAGCGGATCGCGGCGGAAGCGCGCGTCCATCACGTTGCGGGCGTTGTACAGCGCCCGCAGCGTGCGCGCCGACAGCCCTTCGATGCCCGGCGTTTGCTGGTAGACGAGAAAGGTTTCGAGGATGGCGTGCGGGTTGTCGATGTACAGGTCGTCGTAGGTCACTTCCAGCATGCCGCCACGGTCGAGAAAGCGGGCGTTCACCGGCCGCATCGGCGCCTGTTCCCAGCCGGCGATGCGCTCCTCGATGCCCTGCATCAGGATCTGGTTGAGCTGGGTGACGGCCTTGGCTGTCCAGTAGTAGCGGTGCATCAGCGATTCGGAGGCGCGCTGCGTGCGTGTGGCGTGCAGGCCGAAGGATTCCGCCACGGCCGTTTGCAGGTCGAACACCAGCCGGTCTTCGCGGCGGGCAGCCACCATGTGCAGGCGCGCGCGGATGAGCTTGAGCGTGCCCTCGTGCCGCTGCAATTGCTTCACCTCGAACGGCGTGATGATGCCCTTGGCGGCCAGCTCGCTCCAGGTGCGGCCCAGTCGCGCGGCGCGGGCCACCCACATCACCACCTGCAGATCACGCAGGCCGCCTGGGCTCTCCTTGCAGTTGGGCTCGAGCGCGTAGGGCGTGTCGTCGAACTTGATGTGGCGCTGGTCCATCTCGAACGATTTGGCGCGCAGGAAAGCGCGCGGTTCGAGCACCGCCAGCGTGTCTTGCCCAAACGTGGCGAAGGCGGAACGGGCGCCACACACCCAGCGTGATTCGAGCATGGCTGTCTGGATCGTCACGTCGCGCTGGGCTTCGGCCACGCATTCGGCCACGCTGCGCACCGAGGAGCCGATCTCCAGGCCGGTATCCCAGCAGGCGGTAAGGAAGGCGCTGACTTGGCTTCGCAGCGCCTCGTCGGCATCGCGCTCATCGGCCGGCAGCAGCACCAGCACGTCGACATCGGAATACGGGAACAACTCGCCGCGCCCGTAACCACCCACGGCCACCAGCGCCGCATCGGCGGGCATATCGGTAAGGCTCCAGAGTTCGGACAACGTGGCATCGACATGCCGCGTGAGCGCGCGCAGAAAGCGGGTGGCCGCGGTGACGGTGGGCCGCGCGGTGCGAAAGTGCTCCAGCAGCTCGGCCTTGCCGGCGCGGAAGGTGGCCTTGAGCGCGACCAGGGCGGCCGGCGCGTCGCGGGTGGAGCTTGACCCGGGCGACATCGCTACGCAGCCGCCTGGGGCGCGATGGCGTTCACGCCTGCGCAAACGCTGGCGGCGGCGGGCTGCCTTCGGAGACGGTGAGCACCTCGAAGCCGGTCTCGGTGACGGCCACGGTGTGTTCCCACTGTGCCGAGAGCGAGCGATCGCGGGTGACGATGGTCCAGCCGTCGCCCATCTCGCGGATCTCGCGTCGGCCGGCGTTGATCATCGGCTCGATGGTGAACACCATGCCCGGCACCAGCTCTTCGAGCGTGCCGGGGCGGCCGTAGTGCAGGACCTGCGGGTCTTCGTGGAAACGCTCGCCGATGCCATGGCCGCAGAACTCGCGCACCACCGAGAAGCCGGCGTTTTCGGCGAAGGTCTGGATCGAATGGCCGATGTCGCCCAGCCGGATGCCGGGCTTCACCCGCGCAATGCCCTTCCACATCGCCTCGTAGGTGAAGGTGCACAGCCGCCTGGCGGCGATCGAGCCTTCGCCGACGACGTACATGCGGCTGGTGTCGCCATGCCAACCGTTCTTGATCACCGTGACATCGATGTTGATGATGTCGCCCGTCTTCAGCGCCCGATCGTTCGGGATGCCGTGGCATACGGTGTGGTTGACCGACGTGCAGATCGACTTGGGGTAAGGGCGGTAGCCGGCGGGCGCGTAGTTCAGCGGCGCGGGAATGGCTTCCTGCACCGTGACGATGTGGTCGTGCGCGAGACGATCGAGCTCGTCGGTGGTGACGCCGGGCTTGACGTGCTGGGTGAGCATGTCCAGCACCTCGGAGGCCAGACGCCCGGCCACGCGCATGCCGGCCAGGTCTTGTGCAGTTTTCAGGGTGATCGCCATGAGCCGGATTATTCCATCGGCCCCGTAAAATCGGTGATCTGCGCTGGCCAGCCCTTTTTCGGGCCCCGCTTTTGCTGCTTTGGCCGCTCTCGCAGCGTTTCACCTCAATTCCGGACCACCCCGTGCCAGCCACCCCGACCAAGAACCTGCTCCACTTCCCGGGCGGCGCCGCGCTGCCCGATTTCCGTACCGTGGCCTTGCTGGCGCTGCTGCGGCAGGCCCATCCGGGCGTCGATGCGGTGCGCGCACGCCACGTGCACTGGGTGTGGAGCGATGAGCCGCTCGCCGCCGAGGCGATCGACAAGCTGCGCGCCTTGCTCGAATACGGTGACGCGGCGCCCACAGCAGGCGCGGGCGGCAAGGACGAGGGCGAGCTGATCGTGGTGATGCCGCGGCTGGGCACCGTGTCGCCGTGGGCCTCCAAGGCCACCGATATCGCCCGCAACTGCGGCTTGCGGCTGCACCGGGTGGAGCGTGTCAACGAGTTCCGGCTGCAGATCAAGGGCGGCTTGCTCGGCCGCGCCAAGCCGCTCACCGCCGAACAGCGCGGCGCCTGCGCCGATCTGCTGCACGACCGCATGACCGAGAGCGTGGCTTTCGAGCGCGCAGCCGCCGCGCACCTGTTCGACGAGCGGGTGGGCGAGGCGCTGGCGCGGGTGGACGTGCTGGGCACGGGGCGCGCCGCCCTGGAACGCGCCAATACCGAGTTTGGTCTGGCGCTCAGCGACGACGAGATCGACTATCTGGTCAGCGCCTTCCGCACGCTGGAGCGCAACCCCACCGATGTCGAGCTGATGATGTTCGCGCAGGCCAACAGCGAGCATTGCCGGCACAAGATCTTCAACGCGCGCTTCACCATCGATGGGCAGGAGCAGCCGCACACCCTGTTCGGCATGATCCGAAACACCGAGCAGCTCAACCCGCGGCACAGTATCGTCGCCTACAGCGACAACGCCGCCGTGATGGAAGGCGGCCCGGTGCTGCGTTGGGCGCCGGAGGGTTTTACCAATGCGCCGCTGTACGGCGCACGCGCCGAAACCGCGCATGTGCTGATGAAGGTGGAAACGCACAACCACCCCACCGCGATCTCGCCGTTCCCGGGCGCCTCCACCGGCGCCGGCGGCGAGATCCGCGACGAGGGGGCCACCGG
>JANMAS010000535.1:0-20289 GCA_031359975.1 Burkholderiales bacterium | reverse complement strand
CATAGAGCATCTTGTTGCCGGTGAGGAACCCGGGGCACACCAGCACATAGTCGGTCGAGCGCAACCGATAGCGCGCCAGGGTTGCGGCCTCCTGGGTGGCCGCGGGCGCCGAAGGTGGCAACACAAAGTGCGGGATGAGGGCGACCTTGGCTTGCAATTCGACGGGATGCATCGCGCCGTGCATCGCGCCAAGCACACGCTGCTTGGCGTAGCGGCTGTGCACGATCAGCGAGCTGGCCGAGGCGACCACACGGCGCACCATCAGGCACTCTTGGTAAAGCAGGCCCGGGCTGCGCGCGAGGCTGCCGTCGGGGTGCAGAAAGTAGTCGGGCACGGTGAAGCCCTCGTCTTCGATCCAGCTGCCCATCAAGCCGTTGGCGCGCTGCGACTGCAGCATGATCTGGTGCAGATAGAAGAGCGATACGTCGTGCAGCATCACCACGCCCGGATACCGATGCAGGTAATCCAGCATGTAGCCACAGTCGCCGTTGTTGCCCAGGTTGTAGAGCATGCGGGCGCCGGGGTCGGGCTGGCGCGCGGCGAACATCGACTCGCTGATCACCGAAAACGGCGATTTGCCGCGATAGAAGTCGTCGAAATGGGCTTGTACCGCGGCGGTGGTGCCGCTTTCGGCCACGAGGTGCAGGTCGAAGTCGCGGGCCAACGGGCCGAGATACTCGACGATGTAATCAGCGAGGCCGTTGCGCTGCGGGGGCAGGGGCGAAAACGCGTACAAGCGCGGCCGGACACCGGCGCGCAATGCAGGGGCGGGATGGTTGACGTTAGCCAAAGCGGATCGGGTCGAGCGGGCGACGGGTCGGGTTGATGGCGAGAGCTACTCGGTCTTTTCGGCGGCGCCTTCGCGAACGCGTTTGCTGCTGGGGCGCAGTTTTCCGGAGTCGGGCGACACCAGATCGGCGGCCAGTGCCGCGGCCACATCACTCGCACTCGCCGCGAACTCGCGTTCGAAGTTGGTGCGCTGAAGCGTGAGCATTTCGGAGCAGATGCCGATCACTTCGCCCTTGAGCAAGGCCAGCCGCGCCGTCAAGGCTTCTTCGAGGTTTTGCCCCAGCATCACCCGCTTCAGAAACGCCACTTCCGCTTCGAGCGTGGTGACCCGCCGTTCGGTGTCGCCGGCGTCGGCGGCGCCGAGCACCATCGGGTAGATCGCCATCTTGGCGCCGTCGATACCGAAGATCGCGATGCTGTTGGCGCCATCCACCAGGCGGGTGGGCGTCAACGGAACGCTGAAATGATGCACGGTGCCGTCGCCACTCGACTCGTAGATCGCCAGCGGCTCGGCCGGATGTTCGTTGATGCCGACCTTGAGTGCCGGGCGGATACCGCAACGGTGCTTGTCGACCACCGATCCGTACAGCGCGCCACCCGACAGGCCACGGAAGCGCACGTCGAACAGGATGTCCGACGGCGGCTCATCCGTCAGACGGAGCAATTCATGCAGGCCGGAAAGGAAGTGGTCGAAGATCGGTTCGCCGCGAGCTGTCTTGATTTCCAGGTGCACCACCGAGGCGCGGGCGAGGCCCGGATGCAGGCTGCGCGCGGGAATCTGGATTTCGAAGGCCGAGTGTTCGCGTGCCGGCAATTCCAGTCCGGCAAGATCCTTGGAAAGGTCGAAGACCGAGCGGTTGGCGATGGTCGAGAGCACGCCGTGCCCATCCAGGTGCAACTGAACGACGTCGAATGCATCGTCGCGGCCGGCCGGCACCGAAAATCCGATGATGCGACCACGCGCCCAATCGATGCGCGCGTCACGCAGCGGCAGGCCGTGAGAGGCGATGGAGTCGTGGTCGGCTGACTGGTTCATGGCGGTCGTCCAGATGCGCTGCGGGAAGTCGTCGGGCTGGTGGGCAGGCCCAGGCCGGGTGAGTGAGATCGAAGAGGATCAGTGCGCGGCCGAAGCCGGCATCGGCGCTATGGGGTGCTCTCGAAGACTCCGGGGGCCGCAGCCGCCACCTCGGACTGCAGCGTCTCGACGCTCAAGGCGATCGACAGGCGCTGAATTTCGATCGTCCCGCGCGCATGTGGCGTGAAGATGAAATGGAAATCGAGGGCTTCGACGCGTGCGGGATCCAGCAAGGGAATCTCGAAACTGGATACGGTGAGTCGGCTGCTGCTGGTTTCCAGGCGATGCTCTGACCACTGATCGCCGATCTTCCAGGCGCACTTGGCATGCAGCGGGATCTGCGGCATCGAGCGCGCGTCGAAAACAAGGCCCAGCCGCGCGCGACCTGTGGGCAATCCGGCCAGCAGCGCCCGGGCGTCGAGCACCAACGACAAGAAGGTGCCATCGAACTCGGCGTGATTGATGATCAAGCCGTACTTGGAATCATCGCCGCCGCGGCGCGAGGGCATCTGAAGCAGCTGCAGCGTGCCGTTTTTGTAGTCGCTGAACATGCGGCAATCACCGCCCAGCTCGAAGCCCGACTGCGGGTTGCTCTCATAAACGGACGCCGCCGGCAGGCGCAGGAACGACGGCACCATGGTGCGCTCGGTCAGCGTGCCATTGACGGTGGGTGCCACCGAGTTGGTGCTGATCGCCTCGTTCAGTTCGCGCCCGGCCAGCAGATCACAAACCTGATCGATGGTTTGATTCATCCGCTCCTGGAGCACGTGCATTTCTGCGGTCAGCTTGCGCACCATCGCCAAGCGCTGCGCTTCGGAAGACTTAGACATAGATTCCTCGACATCGGGCCGCCAGTGCCCCGAGCATGGGCGAGCCTGTCAAAGCATTGAAGGTTAGCATGAGGTGTTTGTCAAAACGCTTCAGACCGGCTCGTGTGCGTGTTCTCCGGCACGATTCGCAAGTTGCGCGCCCGCTTGAGCGCGCAGGCGCGACATCGGCAGGCCGCCGCCAGGTTCAAACGCGGGCCGAGCCGTCGCTGTCGACGTAGCCATAGCGCTTCATGCCGGTTGCGCAATGGGTACGCACGCGCGCGATCTCTTCCGCGGAAAGCACACCTTCCTCGCGGTGGTCCACCTCGATGGTGTTGAACTGGTCGAACCAGTCTTTTTCGTACGGCTCGTCGACAAACGCCAGCAGGTCGCGCAGATGGCTCTGGGGATCGCGCACGAATTTTTCATAGATCATTTCGTGCACCCGCCCCGGGTAGGCCTTGCGCAGCACGGTGATCATGTCGGCGGCTTCGTTCCAATAGTTGCAGGCGCCGATGAGGCGCTCCACCTTCATCACCTTTCCGATGCGCAGGCTGGCCACCACATTGATCGGATCGCGCACGATATGCACAAACTTGGCGCGTTGCATCTTGCCTGCGGCCAAGGCGGCGCCATAGATGTTCTGCGGGGTTTTGTCGAACCAACGGTTGGCGGTGGGTTTGCGACGTTGCACGAAAAGGCGCATGTACTTGTAATACAGCTCATCGCGCGATTTGGCGCTCGTCACCATGCCGCGAAACTCTTCTTCGGTGATGCCGTCAATCTCGCGGTGGCGCTTCAGAACGGGGTTCGACGTCACCACCCGGATGTAAGCCTCGGTGCCGAATGGCTCGGCCCAGCGATAAAAATGCGTCTCCTCCGGGCTGGCCAGATTGGGATGCAAGCGCAGGATGTTGCGCAGCATGGTTGTTCCAGAGCGCACACAGCCGACGATGAAAAACGGCGGTTTGGGCACCGGGGCGGACTGTGGTTCGCTCGCTGAATCTTTTGGTTTCATTTTTGAGGTGCCGATGGATTGGCTTTTCCGGCCCGAGCAGGCGTTTTGGCGACCGGGTCGGCCGGGGTGCCCGATTCAGGGTAGTGCGCGCTGAGGAAGTCGAGGTCGCGGGCGCACAGCGTGGCGATGCGTTGACGCAGTTTGGGCGTCAGCTCGATGGGCTGTGCGCCTGTTGCGGGAGGGCTCGACGACAGATCGAACGGGCGATTCACCCGCTCGCGCATATCCCGGCCCAGTTTGTCGAGGTCTTCGATCCGGTAGATCGCATCAAAAGCGCCGAGCGGCGCCAGACAACTGGCGAGCGGACGAAAACGTCGCGCAACCGACGGAAACTTCAGGTAGGCGTCGAAGTTGGCGGCAAACGCCTCCAGCGAGGGATCGGCCAGCTTGCCCAACCGCACCGCGGCCTTTGGCGGCCGACCCAGGCACAAGGCTTCGAGCGACAGCTCGCGCGCTCGCACGACGCAGGCTTCGTAGTTGGCGACAAATCGATCGATGGGATTTCGCACGACGGTAAATCGAAACCAGGCGCCGCTGACATCGGCGCTGCGTTGCTCGAAGTATTGATGGATGGTGGCCGCGCCGCCTGACGTGGCGTCTGAAAACGGGTATCCGGTGGCAAGCAGGAACAGCGCCTGCTTGACGGCGGTGCTCGCGGCCAGCGGCACGGGCTGATAGCCGATCGACCAGCCCGCCAGAAAAACGCCGCGCATCAGATGCTTGGGTTCGGGGACAAATCGCAGGGTGGCGATCTCCGCGGGGTCGTCGGCGCCGGTGCGGATCATGAATCGCCAGGGTTCGTCGGACCGGGCCGGCAGCTCGGCGGCACGGAAGCGCGATTGCCCGGCCAGGGGTTCAGCGGGCAACTGCGAGGCCAGGGCCGGCGACGGCAAAGGCCATTTCACCACCCGTGAAACGTCTGCGGTCTCGACGGACAAGCCGGTGCCGGCTTCCATGGGTGGGGCCGTGGGCACGGCGGTGCCGTTGATCGCCAGCATGTCGCCCTCGTCCACAAATGGCGGCAACCCGGACAGGCGAAAGATGCGCACCCGCTGCCTCGGGTCGCCGTGAACCTTGAGCTCGGGATGCAGAAAACACTGCTGCACCTCGAATCCCGGCAAGGTGGACAGCTCGCGTTTGAGCCACTGCATCTCGTCGGGTGACAGGCGGGGCGCGCGTGTGGCGAGTGGGTCGTGCCGGGGCGCCGCGGCAATCCAGGTGTCGAGTTGCGCGCTGTTGGCCGGCGCGATGCCCATGCTGGCAAACATCTCGCCCCACCGGGTGCGCCTGGCCGAAGCGGTATCGCGGTCGTCGAAGAGGTTTTCATAGACCTCGGTGCGCCTGGGGCTGCTGCGAATGCGCAGGAAGTGACGCACGTAGGCCAGGCGCTTGTGCGTGGCCCGCGCGTGGGCGATCAGCAGGGGAACGTCGATTCCGGCCGGCGATGCCGTGGAGCCGGCGGCAGGCGGCGAGGTGGCGGCAACCGGCTGGTTCTGCCGGAACTCGACCAGATTCAGCAGGCGCTCTTGCGGATTGCGCTCATAGACCAGCAAATGCCGGTATTGCGCACGCGTCGCGGCGCCGGCCAGGGCCAGCTGAAACGCTTCGTCGTGGTCATCCACGCTGTGCACGATCACGGGGCGCTCTGCCAGCACCTGGGCCAGCGCCTCGTTCAATTCGGCGGCCTTGACGGTCTTGTCGGCGATGGCCGGCAGGGAATGCCAATGGCTGCCGGGCACAAAGGGATCAATGGCCAACGGCCGCGGGCGGCCGCACTGGGCCAGCCAGGCCACCAGCGCGGCGGAGCGGCCGTGGCGCATCGTCCAGATGATGAACGGATCGTCGGTGTGGGGCCCATCGGCGGCGCGACTCGCACGCGACGGGTTGGTGGAAAAGGGGGTCATGGGGCGGCTCCGCTGGCCGGGGATTGTCCCTTGGCGCGTGCCTTCACGTCGGGCCGGCGGGGGCGTAGTAGTCCCGCATCAGCTCGTAATCCGACGCGCAGAGCGACAGCAGGCGGTCGCGCAGCGTCGATGACAGATTCTTCGTCGTGTGTTTGGCGGCGGTTCGCTGTGCGTGAGGCAAGGAGAACGGCCGTTGTGCAAGACGCGCGATGTCCCTGCACATTTGAGGGAGCTCCTCGAATGGGTAAACCTTGTCGAACGCAGCCAAGGGCGAGATGATTTCCGACACGGGCCTGAAGTGATGGTGAATGGTCGGAACCCGCATGTAGAGCTCGATGCGGTCGACAAACTGGGCCAGTGTCGGGTCTGGCACAAACCCGTCGAGATCCAGCACAGCCTGCAGGTTCTGGCTGCGCAGGTAGGCCTCGGACAACTCCCGGTATTGCACCACCCGATTGTTGAAGCCCGATAGAAAACGCTTGATCGGATCGCGCAGAACCACGAACTTGAACTTGGCGCCACCCATGTCGCTGGCGCGGGCGCCAAAATAAGTGTGCACATTCTGACTGCCGGCCAGGTTGGTGCGAACGGGCTGCTCCGCGGTCACCAGGGTGAAGAGCGCATCCTTGATGGATGTGCATGCCACCTTGGGGATCGCCTGGTAGCCGATCGACCATGGGGCGACGAATATGCCTGTCATGCGGGCCCGCGGTATCGCCTCGAGCTTCACATGGGCCACGGGCGATTCTTCGGCACCGGCCTCTTGCAGCGCAAAGCGCCAGGTCGATCCGGCGGATGCCACCACCGGTGAGCCGCGAAAGCCGCTGTGGGCGGCGCGAGAATTCTTCGGAAACTGGCGCGCCAGTCTGGGCGAAGGCAGCGGCCAGTCCAGCACCTGAGAGTGGGCGCCGTCAAACAGGCTCATCTGCCCCGGTGTCGAAGTTGGTTTGCTCAAAAGCGCAGCGCCGTCCACCGGGATGGCTTCGCCGGTATCGATCAACGCCGGAATGCGATCGAGCCTGAACACACGCGCCGGCCCCAAGGGTGGATGAACCATCTCGACGGCGGCATGCAGAAAAGAGCGCTCGATCCAGGGGTCGGCCACCCAGGCGAGCTCGCGGCGTAGCGCGGCGACCTCGGCGCTATCAGGCCCAAGGTTGGGCGCGCGCCGCTGCTCGAGATCCGCAAGCTGCTGGATGAGGGCGTCGAGCGCGTCGGGTGGGGGCACCGCGATGCCGAGAAAGCCCAGCAGATCACGCCATCGCCGCCGCTGGCCATCGGCACTCTCACGCGCCGCGAACAGCGCTTCGTAGGTCTCCGCCCGCCGATGGTGGCCGCGCATCTTCACCAGTTGACGCACTTGTGCCAAACGATGATGCGTCAACCGGGCATACGAAACCATGCGGGCCTGGATCCGGGTTCTGGCGTCGACGGGCGCTTCGGCAAGTTGCATGCTTTTGCGCCAGGCGAGCAGGCGCTCGACAGCATCGACCTGGCAAAACAGCAGGTGCCGGTAGCCCGCCAGGCCCGCGGCATGCACCAGTGCGGCGTTGAAGCGGAAGTCGTGTCCGTCGATGGGGTGAACAACCGCGCCGTCGTGACGGTCGAGTTCGACGGCCAGTTGGGTGGCGAGTTCGTCGGTTTCCAACTCGGCACCACCGGCGCGGACGAGCGCGTGCCAAGGCCCGGAATCGGCAAAGGGCGCGTTGGTGATACGCACGCCACGCGCCTGGGCCAACCAATCGAACAGATCCCCTCCGCGTGAGCCGGCGAGTGTCCACACCAGGAATCGCGGCGACATCGTGCCGCCGGAGGAGCCCGCTCGATGGGGCATGATTTTCAGCGCGTGGCCGGCGCCACGGCGCCAGCCACAGCTTCGGCATCGCGCGTGGGCAAGGATTCGAGGGCGGCGCGCACGAGGCGCATCGCCTTGTCGAACTCGCCCGACGACACGGAAGTCAGCGGCAGAGTCGCCGCTTGCGCGAAGCGCGCCAGCGTGTGGGCGGTCACCTCCGCAAAGGCGGCATCCACCGCGACGGCGGCCAGTTGCCAGTCTGCACCCCGCTGATCGGCGGCGACCGCATCCAGCTCACGGCGATAAAGAGCGCGCAAAGCAGGGTCGACGGGCGTGGACTTCAGTGCGGCGGTAGCCACCTGAAGCAGGCGCTCCGGCGCAAGGCGCTTGGTATCGACGTTGAAAAGCTCGACGAATTGCGACGGATCCTCGGTGTTTTCGAGGATGAGCCGCAGCGGCGCGCCGGCGCCGCGGCAGATGACTTCAAAACGCGCGTGGCCGCTGTTCGGGCTATCCGGGAATTGCTGCTTCATCCAACGCGAGACGATGCCCCATTTGGCCGGCACCTTGCCCGCTGGCCCCACGAGCAGAAGGCGACATTTCCTGGGTGCCAAAGGGCTCAGCACGACCACGCCGCTCACATCGATTGCCATGGCTGTGGTGAACAGCGGCGGCGCTTTGTCCACCAGGGCGCGCAGCACCCACGGATGCAATGGCTCCACAGGCCTGACGTCGAGGTACGCGGCAGGCGCCTCGGGCTTGAACGAAGGCAACGCGGAAAGCGCCTGTTCGACCTCGACCGTACCGATGAATCGCGTGTACGCATCGCGTGTGCCCTGGTTGCCTTCCTTGTGCACCGTGTTGACGAATCGAGTGTTGCTCCCCGCATCGCGCAGCAAGCCGAGCGCGGCGAGCGTGGCCAGCAGCGCGCGGCTCGCCACAGCGGGATCGCTGGCATAGATGTCTTCGAAGGCGATCGCCATCGGGTATTGATCGCGCGCGACAAGCAAGTCCCAGGCGCGTTGCAGCCATTGCGCGCACCGGCCTTCGTGTTGCACCAGGGCGGCAACGGGCAGGCGCGTTTCAAGCTTGTCGATGTCGGTCGAAAGCCGGCCCTCGTGCGCCGGGCCCCAGATGCCGCTCTGCTTGGCGAAGTGGAGCGACAGCAGCCGCTGAGCGGCATGGCGGCGGAACAGGAACAGGTGACGAACCCCCACCGCGCTCGATTGCTCGATGAGGGCCTGAGTCACCTCCCAGGGCACCATTTCCACGCAGTGCTTGATGTTGACGCGCTTGCGGCACACCGCGTCGATCTCGGCACGCAGCGAAAGGGCGTCGCGCGATTCGGCCCAGCGCTGGGTGATGCCGCCGAAGACACGGCCGATGTTGAACGGCTCATGCTCGGTTCCCGGCAAGCCGGACCTTTCGACCAGACGCTGCGTGAGATTGGTGCCGCCCGTTCGCTGCAAGGTCCAGATGATGAAGGGCTGCATGGTCATGATTTTAGGCAGGCACATGGCGTGGCTGCCGAATGCCGGCGTGTCGTCGCGTCGGCGAGCTGGCGCGCCCCGCACGCGCCGGCTCGTCACCGATCCCAAATGACGGGAGCGGCCTCCTGATGCGATATGAAATAGGCCATGGCATGGATCGAGCTCCAAGCCGCGTGAACCGCACGAAACGTCGGGTCGCCCCAGTCTTCGGCCACATCGCACAGCCTCAGCAAGTGGCACCGACGCATGGACTCGGCCTGTGCGAAGCGGAACAGATCGCGCGGCAATATGGATCCCGACAGTGCCGCGGCCAAGGTGTCGTGGATCAGCTCGCCGTCGCGCGCGTCACCGGCTTCGCTCATGGCCGCGACGGCGCGCTGTTCCAGCGACAGGCCGTCCGGGTCGCAGTCGACCAGCGTGGCGTGGCTATCCCAAGGCAGGAAGTCGCGAACCCAGCCCAGCTGCGCGCCGTCGACGCCGAAGAGGGCGGGTGTCGACGGATCCGCATTCGCCAACTCGAACAGGTAGGCGCCGGGGTCGTAGTCGCGGCGCGGGCCGTCTTCGGCGCCGAATCCGTAGGCCGCCCCGCCCACGGGGGCGATCACGCCGTTGGGGCGGGCAAACGGCATGCAGAAGATCGGCAGGTTCGCTGATCGGCTGGCCGCCTGCAGCACCGCCAGCATGTGGCTGCGAGACGAGCCGACCAGCACGTAGTAGCGCCGCCGATTGGTGTCCATCGGGCCGCGCCATTCGTCTGCGATGTTGCCCACATGCGCGCGCGACGACTTGCGCAGGATCGCATCGGCCAGAAAGCGTTGATAGTCGACGGTTGGCGTGCCGACGCTGGCGAAGTAGGCAAGGTCGGTTTCGGGCTGCTGCGCGACGCCTTCGAGGTGGGCCAGCAGTTGCTTCGCTTCGGGGGCGACCTTGCGCGCAATGAAGAACGGTTGCCGCGCCAGGTGATCCTCGTGCCCGTTGTCGAGAATCAGTGGCCGGCCTTCCTTGTCGAATTCGTAGTACGTCAATCCGAAGCCGGCAATGCGCTCGGGCGTTTGAACCGCCGCAACCAAGGTCTGGATCGCAAATTCGTCCGGTATCCACGAGTGGCGGAAAAACTCGGCAAGCCCTGGCAATGCGAACTGCGCCACGACTTGCGTTGCGGTGTCGCGGCCGATGCAAAACCATTGCGATCCGAAGTGGATGCGCAGATCGTGCGGCACTTTGCGATGAACTTTCATCGCGCGTTGCCAGTTGGTCAATTGATCGAACAGGCGCTTGCGCTTGAGGAAGTTGAGCGGGAAGTAGTAGCGATAACGCTCCTCTTCGAGACCGTCTTTCACCCATGGCCCGCGTGCGATGTCGTGGGCTTGAATGAAGTCGGTGCCGCGGTGCTGTTCGAGAAAAATCAGCAGGCTCGCCAGGGGCCGCATCGGTACGCAGGAGCCGCTACACAGCAGCAAATAGTCGGCATCGAAGCTGCGGTCGGATGTGGCGGCCTGCATCAGCCGGCGCGTGGCTTCGACCAGCGAGTACTCACCCCAGGCACAGGCGACGCGGTTGTCCAGTACCTGAAACTGAACCTCCCCGGGCAGGGCGGTTTTCAGGGCTGCGAGCCGATCGGCAGACCGGTTGGCGTCGTAGTGAACATAGACCTTCACCGCATCGCTGCGGAAAAAGGACATGCCGAATCGCTGGGCCAGAAGTGCCGGCGACTCGTGACACAGCACGAGGACGGCGACCTTCATCGCGATGCCCGGGGCTCAGCCATGAGCCTGCCCGGCCGCCCGAAAGGCTCATTCACCGTAGTGCGAAGCACGGAGGTTGCCTGATGAGCGCGCGACGATGGGGTCAAGCTGTGGCCGATCAGCGCAACCACCGGGCAATCTGCCGCTTGCGCAGCTCGTCCATCAGTTTGGGGAAGTCTTCAACACGCTCCTCGATCGGCTCCGGGCTCTGCTTCTGGATGGGCTCGGTCACGGTCGTGAAGCGATGTTTCGAACCGATCAGCTCGGCGATTTCATTGAGCCGCTTCAGCTCCTTGATCTCGGTGTAGTCGATCTGCAGGAACTTCTGGTTGGTGCGATGCAGGATGGTGAGAATGTCGTTGTAGTAGAGCGACTGGCGCAGCGCGAAGGTGACCAGCTTGCTGATGTTCACCTTCACCTGGGGCGACTTTTTCTTGGCCGCCTCGGTGGTCAGCCACACGCCGGTTTCCTGCGCGGTGGCCAGCGATACAAAGGCTTCCAGCAGGTTGCGCGACAACACCACCTTGGTCACGCTGCGGTCGTACAGCAACTGGGCCGTGATCGCCGGGCTGTGATCGAGAAACAGCCGCAGGCCGAACACATCGCGGTCGGAACCCGCATCGATGGCGCGGAGAAAACCCAGGTCGTCCGCATTGCGCAGTTCGATGTTCTCGCGGGTGTACCCGAGGAACTTGGCACCCACCTCATGCGACAGACCCACAAAAGCGGGGTTGAACAGCTCGCCGTGGCAGCGCACATCGGCCAGCAGATTCAGTTGCCGCTCGAGGAAGTTCGAGCCGCTGCGCATCATGCCCACGAGCACAAACGCCTTGTGCTTCAACTGGAGACCGCCTTGTTTGGGGGACTTGATGGAAACCTTCAATTTGATCTCTTGAAACGGGTCGAATGGGGTTGGGAATCAGCCGACATGCACGATGGATGCCCGGCAATCAATACCACGCACCGGCTTGCATGAATCCCAATTGCTGGAGTTGCCGGCTGTCACGATAACGCACCGACACATCGGGGTCGAACAGCACCGCGTCACCGGCATCGAGGTAGGCTTTGTATTCGACGCTGCCGCTGTAGTGCTCACCACGGCGCATCTCTTCGGCGGCCTTTTCCGTCAACAGGTTGACATATTTGAAGTGAAACAGCGCACCGGACACCGCATGTGGATTGCCCTTCACCGTGCAATTCAGCGCAGGCCGATTCAAATGGTGCATGGACGACACATAGCGCGTGCCTCGGGGCCAGTTGACCAGCGGTACCTTGTTCAGCGCTGGCGCGCGGTGGGGATCCCGACTGAACAGGCGGCGCATGCGCACGCCGCCCTGGATCCAGAAATTGTCGTTCTCCGCGTTGTAGCGCTGCGTCAGGTTGAAACGATCGAAATACGGGCAGGCGGCGAATGGATCGGTATCGGCTGCCAGGTGCGTCTGACTCAAAGGCTTGTCGCTGTAGGCATCGATCAACGGAGCGAGCAGGCTGGGCTGCTGAATGCCTTCCATGTAGCGCGTCAGGCTTCGCAGGCCACGCTGCTCGCAGTGCGGAAAGACAAGAAACTCGTCGGGATCCACGGTCACGCACCACTTGCCCACGCCGTGCCGCATCAACAGGTGATTGCACCAGTCCATGCCGAAATTGGCCGCCTTGTAGCTGCCATCGGCGAGCCACACGGAACAATCGCCTTGCTGGGCGAGGTAGGCATGGAGATCGTCGTTGGACTGGTTGTCGACGATCAGGAAATGCGACACACCGAGGTGGCGATAGTGGCCGAGGAACCGGGGCAGCCGCGTTCGCTCATTGCGCACGCAGCACACCAGGATGCACCAGGCCTTGGAGATGGCCTCGCGGTCTACCTTGACGGGTCGCAACTGCGTTGCGCGGCGCCCGATCCGCAGGCGCGCCGCCCATTCGGAAGCCAGCTTTCCGGCCTGACTCACAGCGTGGCCTCGAGAAAGTCGCGCCCGAAGGTGTTCTCGAGATAGCTCACCTGGGGTGCGAGCTTGGCGCTCAGGTACGCCATCACCGGCTCCGGTATGGGAATCTTGCGAGACTGATGCACCACGGTATCGAGGTGGTATCCGTTGAAGGCATCCACGCCGATGAACTGCTCGATCGTGCGCATGAAGGCGGCCGGATCGGCCCTGATGCCGCCGAACGGAATGATGAGCAGGTCGTTCGCGGGCATGACGTCGCGCCACTTCGGGATGTGGTTGAGGTAATCGCCCCGGTTCAGCAGATCCCACTCGTCGCACATCTTCAGCAGCGTGGCGCCGTCGGGTTCGACGGTGCGGCGAGCAACGTTCATGCGCAGTTGCGAGAGGGCGCGTTGCACCGGGTGGCGGACGATGTACATCACCTTCACGCCCGGCAGCATCGCCAGCACATCACGTATGCCCTCCTCGCCGATGGCGCAATAGGCCGGAGTGATGTCGCCACAGACGCGGCTGTTTGCCTTGGGGCGATCGAAGCAGCGTTGGTACCACTGCGGCGTGAACATGGAACGCCCCGCCATATCCGCCAGGTAGCTCACATAGCGCCAGTCGACAGGGCCTTTGCTGGCGAGGTGCGATTGCAGCATCTTGTGAACGGCGCGCTGGATGTGCCCGGGCGTCCAGCTCCTGACCTGCTCCACATGCACATGGTCGAAGAAGTGCAGTTCTTTCACCGGCGGCATCCATACGCCCGGATTGCGAATCAACTGCTCGAACAGCCAGGTTGTTCCTGCCTTCTGGGCGCCGATGCAGAGAAATTTGGGCAGTGTCATGTCGATGGGTGGAGGCAGTCGCTCAGGGTGCGGACTGAAGCGCTTGCAGCATCTCGCACAGAGAATCGGCTCCCGCATATTCCTGCGACAGATCGCTGTCGAAGAACACGGCGCTGGCTTCGCTGAGCATGTTCATGTAGCGCCGATATTCGCTCGCATTGTCGAAATGCTGCTTGCGAGCAACCTCATCCAGTACCTTGGCGCGGAAACCGCGATGGTATTTGAAGTGCGCAAACGCCAACGGCCGTTGAGCCATCCGCACACCCGCCGCATAGTGCAAGCCTTCGGAAAACCGCATCCAGGGCTGGTAGCGCAGCAGGGCGATCTTCTGCGAGGTGTACATGTTGGGCGCCGAATTCGGGATCAGGCGATGGCGCAGCGCACTGACGAATGTCGGGGCGTTGGAAAAGGAGCCGGCGCCCAGACGCCACCGAATCAACGGCGCCCGGTCGTGGCAATTCGCAGCCAGAAACGGTGGCGCGGTTTTGAAATCGGCATCGGCCAGGTCGCCCTTCGGATACATGTCGATCATGTAGGCACGGGCCGCGTCGGCGCCTTCGGCTTGCAAGCTGGCAGCCAACGCGGGCAGCGGCTGGCTGTCGCTGTCGCCATAGACCAGGAATTCATCCAGATCGGCCACCAGCGCCCACCGGCCCAGGCGGTGGGCACCGAGCACGGTTTCCTGCCACGTGACACCGAAGTGCGAATGCTTGTAATCGGTGTCGCATGAGTAGACCGTCACATCGGGTTGCTCCAGCGCCAGCTCGCGCGTGCCGTCGGTGGAAAGGTTGTCGACGATCACAAAGTGCGATGCGCCGAGCCGGCGATAGTGCGCAAGAAAATGCGGCAGCAACAACGACTCGTTGCGCGCCACGGCGACCACCACCATCGGCGCATCGCGCAACTCGCGCATCCGGCTGGCGGGCGACAACTGCTCGAGCTGGCTGCTGGACCACACCAGGGATGGCCGCGCATGCGTAGGCCACAGGCGCTTTGGCAGGAGATCGGACATATCCCGCTGCGCACGCACCGATGCCATGTGTGTTTCGGTATCCAGATGCACCATCACGGTGGGTGAATGGCGCGACGGCAGGAAGACGTTGTCCCACAGGTTCACCGGGGTCGCCTGGGCGAACGTGCGGCGGCGGATCATGGTGTGGTAATCGTGATCGGCGATGCTGATGCCGGTGAGGGACAACAGATCGCCCACCAGCTTGTCTTCCATGAACGAGTTGCGGATCAGGCGTTGACCTCTGTCCGAGGTGGCCGCGATCAGGATGCTCGCCATCGCAAACCGGGAGAGGTTGTAGCCGCATCCGCCATCCGCGTAAGTCGATGGCTCGGGCGACTTGTCGATCGCGTGCGCGGCCCGAGTCGTCGACGATTTGCCCTGGTGCCACACGCGATCGGTGGAGCCGGGGTCGCGATGCAGGCGGCGGCCGTAGTAGTGGTGAGCGCGGTGCAGGCCGCCGCCGAACAGCTTGCGCACGTCGACGAAACAATCGTCATCGATCTTGTAGAGATGCTGGTAACCGGTGTGCTCAAACACCCACTGGATCATCTTCAGCGATTTGCCGGGCAGGTCTTCATAGCGATCGGATACGTCGAGCGCGAGCACATCGCCATCGACACGATCGTCACCATCGCCGACGACGATGAGGTACGGCACGCCCCAAGCCACCAGATCGCGGACCCATGTCGATCGAATCGCTTCGATGCGCGTGCCCAGATACTTGCGGCACGAGTAGATGATGACGATCGTGTCGTTGCCGGGGTCTGCCGGCAAGGCCATCGGATGTGCCGGCGAGCAGGCCCCGGCGAGCGCTTCGGCGATGCGGGGGTGCGCTTCGACGCAGCGGTGCTTCACGTCGTCCACCAAGGTGATGATGGCGCTGTCGGGCTGTCGAAGATTCGCCAGTATCAAGAGGTGCAGCGCATCCGTCAGCGCGGCGGGGGGCGGCTCATTGGCATGGACCTCTGCGCAGGCTCTGAGCATCGCTTCGCGTATTGCCGCGAGATGCGATGTGGCGTTCTGCCCTCGATCCCTGAGCAGCGCCCACAGCGCGGCGCGCAGGCCGATGCCCACCCAGCCCGCACCGGGATGAGTGAGCACCGCGATCTAGGCCGTGAGCTCGTCAACGGCCGCTGCGTCGATGGCGATGGGCGCCGAGCGCGCAGCGCGCGACAGCTCAAGCAGACCCTCGCAAGCCGCGCGTTGCATGGTCAGGTTGGGATTCGTGGCGACGATGCGAAAGGCCCTGATCCGATCGCTCATGTCATCCAGCGCCGAGATGATGTCGCCGCCGTGCGCCCCGGGGAACGCCACGCTGCGTAGAACTTCTTCCCTCGACATGCGTTCCGACACGGCCAACAGGCTGCGAATGGCCTCGGCATCGGGCTTTTCATCGAGTTGCAGCAGGGCCTGAAGGGCCTGGCGCTGAACGATGTCGCACTCCCCGCAACCCAGGGTGCGCAGGGGCTGCAGCTCGTCGTCGAGATGCTGAAGGTCGGGCCAGCGCGCCCACTGCCCCTGCTGGAGCCGCGCGTGAATACGGTCAAACGTCGCCCGGGCCGCTCGCAGCGGATCACCGACGGACAACTCGCCGTTGCTCACATCGGCGTCGATCAAGCGCCAGAAATCCGGCTGCAGGCCGAAGCGACGGAGCGCCACTTGTGCGACCCGACGGCAGGTGGCGTCGGTCATCCATGGCGAACCTCGCAGAAGGGTCGTCATGCAGGCGATCAACTGGTGATCATGGGTGCGCGAGGCATGGACGTGGCCGTAGGATTCGAGCGTCTTCACCAGGGCGCTGAAGAACGATTCGGCCACCGGCGGCTCGATATCACCATGAGACAGCCGCTCGACGACCAAGGTGGCCGCCGCGTGCATGCATTCGGTATTCAGCCAGCCGTGATGCATCAGCGGCAGCATCCTTTCCAGCAGTTCGGTGGCCTGCGCGATATCGCCTTGCGCGGCCACGATGGCCAGCGCCAGCGAGAGCCCCCAGACGTCGTCGGCCTGCGTCAGCCGGGCCAGAACGGCTTGATCGACATACCCCTGCAGACGCGGCGCGTAGCCCAGCGTGCAGATCGTCGGCATGGTGGCACCCAGCAGCTGCCAGCGCTGCTCGGTGGTGGTGGTCTTCGCGAAGGCATCGGCAAATGCCGGCCAGATCTCGTGCGCTCCGCCGGCAAGTCGATCATTGATGTCGCGCAACACCCGCCAATGCACGGCCGTGCCGTCGTCTGCCGGCAGGTTGATTGGCGATTGATCGGCCAACGCGCCCTCGGCGTGCCGCTTGGCCAGCGTGCCGATCAGCCCGTAGCGGGCGGCTTCCTCGCGCAGCCAGTCGGATGCGCTGCTGGACAGATTCGCGATGGAGGGAACTGCGGTGGCGTGTTCCAGCAACAACAATGATCGGTACTGGCATTCCGCCGGGTCCAGCACGCTGCCGTGTTGCGCGGATGCGGGATCGGCGGCGCGCAGGTTGGCGATCTCCCTTTCAAGGAGCGTGGCCTCGATGCGCAAGGGAGAGGCGCTCAGGTCTTGGCCGCCCGCACGCACATGTATTTGCAATGAGCCACTGGCATCACTGTGTTGCCAGATCAACCCCGGCAGCAGGAATTCGAATCCAGACGCCTGGCTGGCGGAACCCAGGGCGGCCCGAACCTCGGGCCGGTCGACGCTGACGATGGTGCAATCGATCGGTTGGCCGGCGCAAAGCACCTCGATCGGCGCGTTGCTGTCCGGAGGGTTTCGTAACCAGCCGCTGACCAGCAAGCCATCGATGCCATCGATCGCGCCTGCGCCGGGTGTGTTCGGCGCCAACGGTGCGCCCGTGGTGCCAGGAATCACGGCCGCATACCGCCGCAACCAGGTGTTGAACGGCGCGCACGACAAGGTCATCGGCCGGTTGATCGGCTGGCCGTCGGCACACACCGTGATGCGCGATTCGCCACGCGGCGGTACCAGTGACCAGATCCACGGCGGCAGCATCACCTCGAAGCCGTAAAGCCCACCCCTTGGCGCCCCAAGCGCGTCGGCGACATCGTGTCGGTCGAATCGCCGAATGGGCAAGGTCACGGGTTGCTCGTCGATCCGCAGTTGCAGCTCACCGATGGCGCCGTCGGCGCCGGCAGCCCACCCGGTGATCGACGTGGCATCGAACCGTTCGACCACGGCTCGAATCGGCCTTGCCGGCGCGGCGGCCGAGGAAGATCGAAGGGCGCGCTCGGTGTGGCGGGTGCCCGGCCCCTGGCCGGAGGCGGGCCGAGTCTTGCCCCAAGGCCAACGAAGCCGTCCCAGCATCAGGCGGCGACGCGCAGCGAAGCGTCCTGGTCGGCCCGCAATGCGCTCATCAGCAAACCTGTCAGCTCTTCCGGCCGGTTGGCCAGCTCGAGCGGGATCAGGATGTGCCGAGGGCTGTGCTCGCGCGCGCGGCCGGCCTGGGCGCCGAGGTCGAACACCGCGATGCGGCGCCCGCTGCGCAGCGCGCCCGACAAGACGTAGCAGTAGGTCTCGGGCCAGATGGACGGTATCAATACCACGTGCGGGTCGTAGGAGGCGATCCGCTCCAGCAGATCGTTGTCGAAATAACGCCCCAGCAGCGTCACGCCCAGCGAGGCGAGCCGCGTGTCGTTCATCGAATAACCGAGCAGCGCCAGCTGCGCCGGCAGGGATTGGGCACGCACCGTTTCGGCCAGCGACTGCACCACGTCGTATCCCTTGATGCGGCTGATCGCGCCCACGATCAGGATTCGCAGCGACTCTCCAGCCGCCAGGGCCGGTGGTGCTTGGACGGCCTCCGGCGGCGATTCGTCGTGCGGCTGCACGGTGATGGCCTTGCCAGGCAAAAAAGGCGCGAGGCGCTTGACCACGTCGTCCGACGGCACGACGACTTCATGTGCCGTGCGCAGCAAGCCCACATGAATCTGGCGCCAGTGCTCGATCGGGCCCACCTGGTCGATCATCGAATCCTTGGCCAGGCAGGTGTTGCAATGCGCCGGTGTCGGATCGATGCAGTGCTGGCCTTCGGAGGTGACGAGATTGACCCGCGGGCAGATCGCAAAGTAATCGTGCACCGCCATGCGCAGCTTGACGCCGAGCTTGTCGCTCAGCCGTTGCAGGGCCGTGCCGGTACCGGGTGGCAGGTCGATCAGGTGATGGATGTGCACCTCGCTGATCGACAGGGCCTGCAGCGCTTCTTCGAGGAATTCGGGATGGTTGAGCGGGATCGCGGCGATGTTGTGCAGGCCGTAGATGCCGGGATGGACCAACGCAAAATGATCGGCGTGCCGCGACGGGCGCAGTTCGAACACCCCCGTGCCGTCGGCCAGCAACGCCTGGGCTTGTTCCAGCAAATGGCGCTCGGTGCCGCCACCGCGGTTGTGACACACCATGAGCACGTTTTTCTGGCGCCGCTCGCGTTTCAGGCGCTCCAGGTCGATGCGCGCGCGGTAGATCCAGGCCGGATCCTTGGCGATGTGCGCGTCAACCTGGGCCTGGTAGTCGGGGTGGAGTTTTCGAAGCGTCTTGAGCGCCTTGGCAATGCGCTCGGCGGCTTCGGCCTTGAAGCTCACCGATCCCACATGCCGCACATACACATCGCAGGCGATCACGTTGCTCCAGCCGCGGCGCTGCAGGCGCTGGCAGAAGTCGTTTTCCTCGCCATAACCACGTCCGAAGCGCCGCTCGTCGAACAGGCCCACCTCGCGGATGGCTTCACGGCGCACGTACATGCAAAAGCCCACACCCGTGGGTGCGCCCACATGTTTGCCGGTGTTCGCCCGGGAGGCCAGGCGATCGATCTCGGCGTGCGACACCTCCAGCACGCCGCGGTTGTCGCGATTGGTTTCCGGGTAGCTGCAGATCGTGGCGTTGTTCGACAACGGCGTGATCGTGGCCACGCGTGGGTTCTGGTTGGCGCAGTGCACCAGACGATCAAGCCAGCGGCCATACACCTCGGTATCGCTGTTGAGCAGGATCACGTCGCGATCCTTGTGCAGCCGCATGCCGTGGTTCGCGGTTTTCACGAAGCCGAGGTTTTGCCGGTGTTGCTCCAGCCGGAAAAGGCCGCGGTTGGCCAGCAGCCGCAGCATCGCGTTGAGCTCGGGCGCCGGGCCGGCATCGTTGATCACGATCACCTCGTGCGGCGTGAGCACGTCGGCGGTCAGCACCGACCAAAGGCAATGCAGCGTTTCCTGCGTGCCGCCGTAAACAGGCACGATCACGTCGATGACCGGCTCGGCGGCGTATCGGCGCGGCGCGATTCGCGACCACTTGGCGGGGTCGAGCAGGTCGGCTTCGCTGATGTTCTGGCGCTTGTCCGACTCCGCCACGGCGTTGCGATGCACGTCCGACGGGTGCACGTCGGCCAGCAGGCCCAGCGGATTGGACTTGGCCACACGCAGCGCGGGCTGCATGCTCAGCACGCGGTGCATGTCCAGGCCCGGCAGCGGGCTGCGGCCTTCGCGCCAGCCCCAACGCTGGAAATGCAGCAAGGCATCGATGCGCGAATTCGCGACATCGGGATTGCTCTGCGTGTAGTACTCCACATCGAACCACGGCGTGGGCGAGGCGCCGCGGAAGCGCGCCACCAGCCCGTAGTGCAGCAGACGATTCACGCCGTGAGGCTGCAGGAACTGGGCGTCGTAGTAGCGGGTGTCGAACAAGGGCGATGGCGACAGGCCGATCGCGTCACCGTGCGCCACGTAGTGCCGCAACGGTGACATCCCACCCAGTTGGTCAGCCTGGATCTGCCCGAGATAGTGCTCTTTGTCGAAAAGGCCCAGGTACTGCGTCAGCGCCACCTCGAAAGACAGCAAAGGCCGCTTGACACCGAGCAGCCGCCCAAGCCGGGAGACGCCCCCGCCGATACGATCGACGAGGCC
>JANMAS010000419.1:0-4018 GCA_031359975.1 Burkholderiales bacterium | reverse complement strand
CGGTGAACGGCACCACGATGATGATTTCCTTCTCCGGATACGCCGCGAGCGCGGTGGTGGTGAGCCAGGCCGAGGCGGCGGCAATGATCAGCTTCTTCACGGATGAGTCTCCTGCGGGGTGCATCGTCGATAGCGTGACTGTAAGCGGCGGCGCCTTGCGAATCGCTGGGGAGTAGCCCCTATCGGGTTCGGCCGGTCAACCGATCGCGCGTGTGTCGTCGATCACCTTGCCGTCGTTGGGCAAGCTGCCGGGTGCGACCAGCTCGATCTCCGCCCGCAGTTTGGTGATGTCGCGCGCCGAGCCGGCGAGTTGCTCGGCCAGTGCGCCCGGCGCGCCGGCCACCTCCACCCGCAGCAGCATGCGATCGTTGCCCAAGTCGCCACTGATCACCAGGCGCGCGCGCACCACCTGCGCGTGCCGGCCGACGATCTGCGCCACCTGGCCCGGATGCACGAACATGCCGCGCACCTTCGCAGTTTGATCGGCGCGGCCCATCCAGCCCTTGATGCGGGCGTTGGTGCGGCCGGTGGGGCAGGTGCCGGGCAGGATGGCCGACAGATCTCCGGTGCCAAAACGGATCAGCGGGTAATCGGGATTCAGCGTCGTCACCACCACCTCGCCCACCTCGCCATCGGGCACGGGATCGCCGGTGCCGGGCCGCACGATCTCGACGATCACGCCTTCGTCCACCACCAGGCCTTCCCGGGCGCTGGTCTCGTAGGCGATCAGGCCCAGATCGGCACTGGCGTAACACTGGTAGCCGTCGATGCCTCGCTCGGCGAGCCAGCTGCGCAGGCCGGCCGGAAAGGCCTCGCCGCTGACCATCGCCTTGCGCATCGAGGTGATCGAGGCACCCGTCTGCTCAGCCTTGTCGACCAGGATCTTGAGAAAACTCGGTGTGCCGATGTAGCCGTGCGGACGCAGCTCGGCAATGGCTTGCAGCTGCAGATCGGTATGGCCCACGCCGCCGGCAAACACCGTGCAGCCCAGCGCCTGCGCGCCGGTATCCATCATCGACCCGGCGGGTGTGAGGTGGTAGCTGAAGCTGCAATGCACCAGATCGCCGGCGCGAAACCCGGCGGCGTGGATCGCTCGGGCCACACGCCAGTAGTCGGCCGCATGGCCTTCGGGTTCGTAGATCGGGCCGGGTGACTGGAACACCCGTCGCGCGCCGGATGCTCGCGCCAGACCACGCCATCCGATGGCCGAGAAGCCGCCGAAGGGATCGGATGCGCGCTCGGCCTGCTGGCGCTCGAGCAACTCGTGCTTGCGAGTGACAGGCAGTTGCGACAGCGCGGTGCGGCTGCGCACGGCCTGCGGGTCGATGCCGGCCAGCTGCTGCGCCATCGCGCGGCTGGCCGCGCAGGCGTGGGCCAGCGCGGCGGGCAGTTGCGACGACAACGCGGCCTCGCGCGCTGCCGCGTCGCGTGATTCGAGCGCGTCGTAGTGGGCGGCGTCAAGATCGTTGTTCATCGTGTGTCGTCGCCCCAGCGGCCCACGCGCTTTTTCACCTCGTCGGTGAACTTGCGCACATCGGCGCTCGAAGCCAGCGTCGATGTGTCCCACTCCGGCACGCGCGCCGGCCGTTTGGCGAGGCGGGCGGTGAGTGCGGTGTCGGTCGCGTTCAGGTTGATCACCACCTGGCCCTTCCAGGTGAATTCGGCTTGGCGCTGAACCAAGGGCCGCACATCGCGCAGGGCGCGTTGCAGCAAGACGAGCGCGTCGGCGGGCTTGAACGGGGGCAGGGCGAAGGTGTCGTCGTCGCTCATGGTGCGGGCACGGCCGGAGTGGGTCGGATCAGGCCAGCCAGCGCTTGCGGCGCTTGTAGCTCTTGGCATCGCGGAAGCTCTTGCGATCCGTGCCGCCCATGCCGAGGTAGAACTCCTTCACGTCGGCGTTTTCGCGCAGGCCGGCGGCATCGCCATCCAGCACCACGCGGCCGTTTTCGAGGATGTAGCCGTAGTGGGCGTAACGCAGCGCGACGTTGGTGTTCTGCTCGGCGATCAGGAAGGTCACTTTTTCGCGGCTGTTCAAATCCTTCACGATCTCGAACACCTCCTCGACGATCTGTGGCGCCAGGCCCATCGAGGGTTCGTCGAGCAGCACCATCGTCGGGTTGGCCATCAGCGCGCGGCCGATGGCGCACATCTGCTGCTCGCCGCCGGAGGTGTAGGCGGCCTGGCTGGTGCGGCGTGTTTTGAGGCGCGGAAAGTAGGTGTAGACCTTCTCCAGCGTCTGCGCCACCGCGGCCTTGCCATCGCGGCGTGTCCAGGCGCCGGTCATCAGGTTGTCTTCGATCGTGAGGTGGGCAAAACAATGCCGGCCCTCCATCACCTGGATCACGCCGCGATTCACCATCTCTGCGGTGCCGAGCTTTTCGACACGCTCACCCCGCAGTTCGATCGAGCCCTTGGTCACCGCACCGCGCTCGCCGGCCAGCAGGTTGCTCACCGCGCGCAGCGTGGTCGTCTTGCCGGCGCCGTTGCCACCGAGCAAGGCCACCACCTGGCCCTCGGGCACCTGCAGCGAAACACCCTTGAGCACGAGGATCACGTGGTTGTAGATGACTTCGATGCCGTTGACGTCAAGCAACACCGACCGGGTGGTACAGCCGCCTGGCCGGGCGCCGGGCCGCTCCCAAGCCGGCCCGGACCCCCTCGGGGGGTCGGGCGGCGTACCCGCCGGCCGGGGGGTTGTCATGACTGGCAGTCTTCGGGCGTGCGCCGCGTCAGCTTCTTCTCGCCGGCGTACTTGTCGGCGGCTGACTTGACCATCGGCTTGATGATCTGCTCGTCGGCCTGCATCCAGTCGGAAGAGAAGTTCCATTTGCTGCCGTCCCAGGTGTGCACACGCGCCCAGGTGGAGCCCATGTGGTCGGCACACGAGGTGCTGATCGGCCGCAGCACGCCGGAGAAGCCGAGTGCATCGAGCTTCTTCTGGTCGAGAGCGAGATTTTCCAGACCCCAACGCACCTGGTCGCCGGTCATCACCTTGCCTTTGCCGTAGCGCTCCTGCGCACGACGCACCGCCTCGATGCCGAGCATCTGGATGATCAGGCCGCGGGTGTAGAGCACCGAGCCCACTTCGTCCTTCGGACCGGTGCCCTGGCCCTTGTCGTGCACGTATTTGAGGATGTCCTGGATCACCTTCGGGCTCTGGCCCGAGGTGTTGAGATTCAACGCGTTGTAGCCCTTCGCGCCATCGCCCACATCCTTCACATCCGGCTCGGCGCCAGACCACCACACGCCGTACATCTTGTCGCGCGGATAGCCGGTGGCCACGGCCTCCTTCAGCGCGGTGGAGTTCATCACACCCCAGCCCCACAGCAGCACGTAGTCAGGCTTCTGCTGGCGCACCTGCAACCAGGCCGATTTCTGCTCCAGCCCCGGCGCGGTGACAGGGATCTTGAGCAGCTCGAAACCGTGGGTCTTGGAGCGCTCTTCGAGCAAGGGCATCGGCTCCTTGCCAAACGGCGAGTCGTGATAGACGAGCGCAATCTTCTTGCCCTTGAGCTTGTCGAGCCCGCCTTCCTTCTTGCCGATGGCCTGGATCAGGATGTCGGCGGCCGTCCAGTAGCTGCCCATCAGCGGGAAGTTCCACTTGAAGACGTTGCCATCCTGCGAAGCGGCGAGGCCGTAGCCGAGTGTGAGCAGCGGGATCTTGTCGGCGGGCGCTTTTTCGGTGAGCGCGAAGGTGATGCCGGTGGCCTGCGGATCGATCATGCTGGCGCCCTTGCCCTTCAGGCGCTCGTAGCACTCCACACCCTTGTCGGTGGCATAGCCGGTTTCGCATTCTTCGAAGGTGATCTTCACGCCGTTGACGCCGCCGTCGCGCGCGTTGATCATCTTGATGTAATCCTGCTTGCCGTTGGCCCACGGCGTGCCGTTCGGTGCGTAGGGCCCCGTGCGGTAGGCCAGCAGCGGGAAAAACTGCTCCTTGGCCTGCGCGAAGGCGCCGGTGGCCGTGCCGATGAGGGCGGCGGCGAGTGCGAGAGACTTCAGTGATTGCATGTCTGCC
>JANMAS010000513.1:0-3549 GCA_031359975.1 Burkholderiales bacterium | reverse complement strand
GCCACCAGTTGCGAATGCAGGCGCCACAGCTTGCGCCGCAGCGGCGCGGGCGCCACGCCGGCGGATGTCATCTTGCGGCCATAACCACCCAGGTTGGCCATCAGCAGCGGGCCATCGGGCGGCGGCGGCGGTGAGTCGATGTGCGCGATCGGGCGCATCAGCAGCGCGGGCAGAAAGCGCCGCAGCGCACGTTGATGACGGAACAGCGACGTGTGTGTGAGCGCCGCGCGCACCACAGCGCCGGGCAGCGGCTCGCGGCCGGGCAGCAAGGGCACTGCGGGATCGCCCTCGAGCACAAAGTCGAACGGGCGAGGATGCTCCAGCAGGCCGAGCACGCAATGTGCCGTACCCCCGACAGACACATACACCGCATCGGCTTCGGCATTGAGCCGCAGCACCTCGGCCTGCAGCGCCGGATGCAAGGCATCGGGGCCGCCGGAATCCTCGGCACTGTTGAAATGCGGCTCGAAGTGCGGCTGGTTCATCACCAGCGTGGTGAGCGCCACGCCGGCTTGCGCCAGCTCGTCTTGCGCATCCGCAGCCGCATCACGCACGCAGCCAAAGTGGCTTTGCCCGAGACACAGCAGACGCAACGGTGCGGCGGAACGGTTCATGGCGCCACTGTAGGCAGCGGCGGTGGCTGCAGCGGGCTGAAAAGCGGGAGCTTCGAGGGGGAATTCGGGTGCAGGGGCAACAACGGCCGCGGCGGGCCTGGCCCGGTGTCAGGCCGGCTCTGGCAGTGCGAACTCTGGCCGATGCCGGCGCACAAGCTGCTCGATGAGGCGGCGGCCGTACCAGGCGTTGGCATGCGTGGGATCGTCAGCCAGGGCTGGCGCAGCCAGGTAGCCCGCGGCATCCTGCACCGCGAGCGGCGCAGCGATGAACGCGATGTCGTGATCGTGACAGTCTTGCGCCACCAGCGCCGAATGCAGCCGCCAGAGCTTGTGCCGCAGCACGGCAGGCGCCACGCCGCGCTCGGCGATCAGATCGCGGTAGAAGCCGGGGTGGCGGCGAATATGCGCATCGTCGCGCGCCGGAGGCGGCGATTCGATCTGCGCCAGCGGGCTGCGCACCGCACCCCGCAGGATGCCATGCAGGCGGTGGCGCAGCGCGCTGTGGCGGCGGTACAGGCTGCTCCCGGCCAGGGCTGCGTGCACCAGGGCGCGGGGCACGGGCTGGCGGCCGGTGGCCAGCGTGGGCACCGGGTCCATGACGAAGTCGAAGGGCTGCGCATGCTCGACCAGGCCGAAGACGATGTGAGCGTTGCCGCCGACGGAGAGCAGCACGTCGTCGGCATCTTCCGCGAGGGCGAGCAGCTCGTGGTGTTGGGCATCGGTGAGCCATTCGGCATCGGGGTCGGCAGCGGTCAGGTCGGGATTCATGCGCGGCTGCTGGAGCACGAGCGTGTTGATCGTTATGCCGGCGGCTGCGAGGGAGTCAGCGGCGAGCCCGGCGGCCTCGCGCACGCAGCGGAGGTGGCTGTGGCCGATGCACAGGAGGCGTAATGACTGGGGGGTGCTGACGGGCATACGGGACTCTAGGCGGCAGCGCCACGGGCGCAGCGGGCGAGAAGCGAGGGGTTCAGGTGCCAGTTCCTCGCGCGGTGGCTTGCGGGGCTGCAAGTGCGTGCCGCTGACGAAGATCTCGCAGTCGGACGCGATAGGACAGTACCGGTCATTCGCGAATCCAGGGGCTCATCAAAAGTGATGACGATGCACAGCCGTTCGCATCGAGTTCGCCGTGCCCGTTGCGTTATCGTGATTCACTTTGGATAGCTAGCTGGTAGCGACCAGAGCGTGATGTAACCCGGGAAGGAGAAAGATCATGAACACCCGTTTCTACGCCATCAGTGTTCTTCTGGCGGCCGCATTGCTGCAAGGCTGCGCGCTCACGACGGATCGAATTGAGATCAAGTACACGCAGCAGCAAGGTGTGGCGCCGATAGCAAATGCGAGCGCTGTCTCGGTAGCTGTTGAGGTAGTCGATCAGCGCCAAGACAAGAGCAAGGTGAGCAGCAAGAAGAATGGATTCGGTATGGAGATGGCCCCCATCGTTTCAACGGAAGAAGTCTCCATCACGGTTCGTCGCGCGATCGAGAAAGAACTTGCGGCTCGTGGTTTTCAAATAGCTGCCCAAGCCGACTCTGTTCAAGTGGCTGCCGATCTAACTCGCTTCTACAACGACCACAAGGTTGGCTTTTTCGCGGGTGACGCAGTCGCAGATCTCAATATGTCAGTCAACGTCAGATCGAAATCCGGCGGAGCAGCCTATTCACGGCAGATCGTCGCGCAAGGCATGGAGCCAAATACGCAGCTCATGAGCGGCGAGAATGCCAGGCTTGCGCTGAATCGAGCGCTGGAAAATGGCATCAAAATTCTCTTCGACGACCAGAGTTTCATTTCTGCGCTGCTGGCGGCGAAGTCAAAGCCCAGCTCGAACCCGATGTGACCCCAGCTATGTCACCCCGCACCGTGCCTGCGACGGGCGGCAGCGCATGAATGCATCTCTTCCACTCGCGGCACTGCTGCTCGCCGGCTCATCCATCGCCGGCCAATACAACGCCGCCCTCGTCGCCGACGATCAGCGCACGCTCAGCATAGTTACCGCGCGCGGATCATTCCTGGCGCCGCGCACCCATACCGGGCAACAAGGTTTCAGCGATGCCCGCCTGTCGCCGGATCGCAACCTCGTCGGGTGGCTGGTGCTCACTGAAAACTGCTGCACCTCGTATCCGTTGCCCACCGGATTGGTCGTGTTCGGGCACGGCAAGGTCATTCGATCCATCACCGACGTGCCACCCATCTTCGACTGGCGCTTTCAGCATGGCGGCGCGGCGGTGGCCTATCGGCAGCGCCTTCCTCATGGCGCCAGCACCATCATCTACAAGCTGCGCCGCGTCGCCGATGGCAAGGTGCTCGCGGTGTTCGAATGCACGCCCGACGAGGCCGGCGTGCCCGGCCAGGTTGCCGGCTTTGCGTTCACCGACCCCGTGCCCGAGTGGGTTTGGCCGATCGCCGGTGATGAATGCCCGAAGCGCATCGCCGGCAGCTAGCATCACACTTCGCGTTTGACGCTTCCATCGATCCGGCCCGTGCCCCATGCACATCTCCACCCTCCACACCGAGCGCCTCAACTTGCTGCCGCCCGGCAACGGCTGCGAGGATGTGTACGAACGCTTCTACACCGATGCCGATGCATCCCGGGCCTACGGCGGCCCGCTGAGCGGCGGCGCGGCATCGGCACGCCTGGCATCAGACGCCGAATCGTGGCGATTGCAAGGCTTTGGCGTGTGGGTGATCCAACGGCGCGAGCAGGGCGACCTGGTCGGCACCTGTGGCTTCTGGCAGGGCAAGGGCTGGCCGCGTGAATTGACATGGTGGTTGCTGCCGCACGCTCGCGGCCTGGGCCTGGCGCATGAGGCCTCGCGCGCGGTGATCGCGTATGCGTACGAGGTGTTTGGTTGGGAGTCGGTAGAAACGTACATGAACGACGCCAACGCACCCGCCCGTTCCCTCGTGCTGAGGCTTGGCGGAAAAAACCTCGGGCGAC
>JANMAS010000510.1:0-7144 GCA_031359975.1 Burkholderiales bacterium | reverse complement strand
CCGGTGGGCCGGCTGGGCAAGCCCGAAGAAGTGGCCGGCCTGATCATCTATCTGGCTTCGGAAGAGGCGGCATTCGTCACCGGCGCCAACATCGCGATCAACGGTGGCCAGCACATGCAGTGATGGCCTCGCGCCGAGGCTGCCCACCTGGCCTCGGCGGCACCGGATCACCCCCACCCCCTTTTTAGCACCGCCATTTGGAGACACCATGAGCAAACTCGGAATCGATCAAGAAGCCCTGATCGAGATGTTTACGCAAGCCAGCGCCAAACAAGGCGAGGCGGTACGCAAGGCCGTCAGCGATGCCACGCTGAAAGCCTTGCAGGGCCGCGAGTTGACGATGAAAAACATCAAGGCCGTGGTCAAGACGGTGACCGAAGCCGCCTCCACCGGCGCCGCCAAGAACATCGCGCCGCCGATGGATGTGGAAGCCCTGCTGGGCAAGGCGCTGGCCGGCATCGATTCGGCCCTGCTGCAAGCCGTGGAAGCCAACCGCAAGGCACTGCAGCAGTTTGTCGACCAAGGTGTGAGCCTGCAGGAAAAGGGCCTCAAATCGGCAGTCGACAATCTGGAGAAGATGGAAGATGCCTTCTTCGCCGCCGTCACCAAGGCCACCCAGTCGGCCGACGACCCGATGCAAGGTCCCTGGGGCCAGGCCCTCGAAGCGATGAAGATCAAGGGCTCGAGCACCGGCGCAGGCGCCAACGCCGCGGTGAGCAAGCTGATGTCCGACACCCAAACCGCCATCCGCACCAACCGCGCCTCCAGCCTGAAGGCCGCGCAAGCGCTGGTCGACGGCTACACAGCGCTGGTCAGCGGCGTGCTGATCGGCATGTCGCAAGGATTGCAGGGGCAGGGTGAGGCAGCGCCTGCGAAGGCGACGAAGAAGAAGTAGCCAGCCCACCAGCGCCACCTTGCTTGCCAAAGCCCGCCACGTGCAGGCTTTTCTTCGGCCGCGCGCCTGGGTGGCACGACGCCGGTGGCTCCACGCCGTAAGTTGGCCCGCACCGGCGAATCCCACGCCGGGATGGCTCGCCCCCGTCATCACAAATACCTAGATCGCTCTGGTGATGCAAGCGCTGCGGCGTTTGCCAATACTGCCTTCAACGCATGGGTGCCGATGCCGACACCGCCGCGTTGAAAGGATGACTCTTCCATGCCCGCACCGAACCCGCTCGCCATCTGCGCCGCCGCCGTGTGTGCGCTCGGGCTGGCGGGATGTGCCTCGACGAGTTCGATCCGCGCACCAGGCCATTCCGCCTGCGAAGAACCCGCGTGCGGTTTGCCGGCCGCGGCGGCCGGGTCCCCGCTGATCGTGCGATCCAAGGGCCTCGGTGTCTTTCGATCCGACACCGGTTTCAGCGTGGGTTGGTTGTCTGAATGGAAGGTCTACCTGGGCGACAGCCCTGACGACTGCCGTGTGGTGATCGTTCTGCCCGACGCCGAAACGGCAGAGCGCACGCTGGCTTGGCTCAAGGCCAACGGCCCGGATCTGAACCGAATTTGTCTCGTACCCCAAGGAGAATGACATGAACGCAAAACATGGCGTTTGGATCGTGGTCGGCGCCGCCTGCAGCGCCTGCGCGCCGCTGCAACAGGCGCCACTGGTTTACTCATCGAAGATCACTGTGGGTGTGGACGTGGCCGGCACCTCCACCGAGACACCCGGCTTCTCGTTCGCGGTGGGCTACAAGCAGGTGGACGCGGCCTACGTGCCGGTGGCGGTGGCCAAGCCCTGCGACACCGGGCAGGCCAATATCGACTGCTCCAGCCCCATCTACGCGTTGCAGACCCTCGAAGGCACCACCACGACGGAAGGCTCGCACCAGACCGGGCCCAGCGAGGCGCAGGCCAAAGACGACATTCGGCGCTACGACGAAGCGCGCAAGGCCGCTACGGTGGCCAGGTTGACAGCAGACGACACGAAACTCGCGCTTGGTGTCGCCACAAAACGGGTTGGCGCCCTCAGGGCTCGTCAGCCCGCTGCCGCCGCCAGCGCGCCGCTGTTCACCGAAGCCGAACAGCTCGAGATGGCCAATGCCGACACCACCTTGAAAACCTTGCAGACCGCGCAGACGGCCGCAGCCCAGGCCGCCACAGACGCCCAAGCCGCCGCCGACAAACTGCAGCCCAAGGCCGTGGAGGCGCAGCAGATTCTCGACACGCTCAACCGCAAGGATGCCTATTCCGTCTACGGCCGGTTCGAGGGCGAAATCGTCGGCAAATCATCGGAAGCCAGCGTGGGCCTGGGCAAGGTTTTCTCAACCGGCGTCGCCTCACAAAGCCTGGCCGCCGGCCTGCAGAAGTACTACGAAGGCCTCGGCAGCGCCGCGTGCTTCGACTCGGTGGCCAAGCTGGCGATCGCCGACGAAACCAAGAAGCTGGACCTGCTGGCCACCTGCCGCGCCAAGTAGAGCCGCAAACGTTCAATCCCGCATTGATTGAGGGCATTCACCATGGCATCCATCATCACCGACCTCATCAGCTTTGCCGAGCGCGAGTGGGAGTTTTTCGAGCGCTCGACGATCGCGCTCGATGGCCGAACATTCGTCGGCCGCAAGGAGCACGAAGACGGCATCGCCGAGCGCGTGGCCGACTACTGGCAGTTCATCGGCGGGCCGTTCAAGAACCTCACCGGGCGCGATCGCGGCACGCCCTGGTCGGCCGCGTTCATCTCGTTCTGTTTCCATGAAGCGGGCGCTGGCGATCAGTTTCCCTATTCCGCCGCGCACGCCAAATTCATCAACACCGCGATCCGCAACGCATCGGATCCCACCGCCGCGCTGGTGGGCCACAAGCTCAAGGGCTACCGACTCAAACCCGGTGATCTGATCGGCTACTGGCGTGGCGATACGAAGATCACGTTCGACAACGCACGCGGCATCGGCAGCTACATGAGCCACACCGACATCGTGGTGGCGGTCGACAAAGGTGTGGCCCATTCAATTGGCGGCAACGTGATGCACTCGGTCACCCGGCGCGCCGTGCGCCTGGGCAGCGAGGGCGACCTCACCGATCGCTCGCAGAACTGGTTTGTGGCGATCGCCAACAACCTGTAGCGGCGCCCTACTTCTTGGCGCGGATCTTCGCCAGCTCGGCCTGGGTTTCGTTCCAGAGATCCATGCCCACGCTGGCGCCCACCGAGGCGTTGACGCGGGTGAGCTTGTCGCGCATGCGCGCGGCTTCGGGAGCGGCGATCTCGTTGATCACCATGCCCTTGGTCTTCAATTCGGCCAGGGCCTTGGCGGCTTCGTCGCGGGTATCGGTGCGCTCGAAATCGCGGCTCTTCACGGCGGCGTCCATCAACACTTTCTGCTCGTC
Source organism: Burkholderiales bacterium (assembly GCA_031359975.1). Lineage (GTDB taxonomy): Bacteria > Pseudomonadota > Gammaproteobacteria > Burkholderiales > Burkholderiaceae_C > JANMAS01. The sequence continues at coordinate 3,823 of JANMAS010000510.1, read as the reverse complement.
TTTCGACAGGCCATCCCACCACTTCTTGCTCACCAGCACGATCCACGGGCTGTACACGTGGTTGGTGACCGTGAGGTACTTCTGCACCTCGTAGAACTTGCTCGACACGATGGTGTTGAACGGGTTTTCCTGGCCATCCACCGCCTTGGTTTCGAGCGCACTGAACAGCTCGGAAAAAGGCAGCGGCACCGCATTGGCGCCGAGCGCCTTGAAGCTCTCCAGGAAGACGTTGTTCTGCATCACGCGCAGCTTGATGCCATCGAGATCTTCGAGCCTGGTCACCGGGCGCTTGTTGTTGGTGAGGTTGCGAAAACCGTTTTCCCAGTAGACGAGGCCGACCAGGCCTTTTTCGTCGAGCTTGGCCTTCACCTTCTGGCCGATCGCGCCGTCGAGCACCACATCGGCTTCCTTGGCGTTGTTGAACAGAAAGGGCGTATCCCACAGCGCCATTTCCTTGGTGATGCCCACCAGCGTGGCGGTGGAGCCGACCATCATTTCCTGGGCGCCGCCGATCAACGCCTGCTGCATCTGGGTATCCGGCCCGAGCGCGGCGGCGCCTACCGCGCGCACCTTCATCTTGCCGCCCGAACCCTTCTCCACCTCGGCGGCAAAGAGCTTGGCGGCGCGGCCCTGGTTGGATTGCTCGTTGAGGCCGTAGCCAAAGCGGATCAGGCGCGGCTTGATGTCTTGCGCAGCGGCCGAGAAAGAAGCGCCGGCGAGCACGGCAACGGCGGCAAGGGCAACGAAGGAACGGCGAATCGGGTTCATTGAAAGTCTCCAGTAAAAATCGGTTGAGGATGGGGGATGAGGAATCAGCGCATCCAGGCGATGGGCGCGGTGACGATCTGCGGAAAGATCACAAACAGCACCAGGATGGCGGCGTAGGTGATGAGAAACGGGTTGACGCCCTTGATCACCTCGTCGAGCCGCAAGCGGCCCACGCCGGCCACCACGTTGAGCACGGTGCCCACCGGCGGCGTGATCAGGCCGATGGCGCCGTTGAGCACGAACATCAAGCCGAAGTACACCGGATCGATGCCCGCCTTTACCGCGATCGGCAGCATCACCGGCGCGAAGATGAGGATGGTGGGGGTGAGGTCGAGCGCGGTGCCGATCAGCACCAGCACGATCATCATCACCGCCATCAGCACCTTGGGATGATCCACCAGCGGCCCCAGCCAGCCACCCAGCGTGGAAGGCAGATCGGCCAGCGTCACCATGTAGCTCGCCACCTGCGCACCGGCACACAGGAACATCACGATCGCGGTGGTCTTGGCGGCGCGCACCAGCACAGCGTGAAACTGCGCCAGCGTCATCTCGCGGTGCACGAAGAAGGCGATGACCAGCGCATACACCGCCGCCACCACCGCCGCCTCGGTGGGCGTGAACACACCGCTCTTCATGCCGCCGATGATGATGAGGGGCATCAGCAGCGCCCAGAAGGCTTTTACCGTGGCGCGCAGCCGCTCGCGCAGCGGCAGCTTGGGCTCTTGCACCACATCGAACTTGCGCAGTTGCAGCTTCCACGCGATTACCAGGCCCACGCCCATGATCAGCCCCGGCACGATGCCGGAAAGAAACAGCGACGAGATCGACGTGTTGGTGGTCACGCCGTAGATCACGAACGGCATCGAGGGCGGGATGATCGGCGCGATGATGCCGCCGGCCGCCATCAGGCCGGCGGAGGTGTGCATCGGGTAGCCGTGCTGGCGCATCATCGGCAGCAGGATGGTGGCCAGCGCCGCGGTATCGGCCAGCGCCGATCCGCTCATGCTGGCCATCATGATCGCCGCGCCGATCGTCACGTAGCCGAGGCCGCCGCGCACATGGCCCACCCAGGCACGGGCCATCTCGATGATGCGGCGGCTGATGCCGCCCGCGTTCATCAGCTCGCCGGCAAGGATGAAGAAGGGCACCGCCAGCAGCGGGAAGCTGTCGACACCGGCCACCAGGTTTTGCGCCAGCAGCTGCGTATCCCAGAAGCCCAGCACATACGACATGCCGGCGCCGGTGAGCACCAGGGCAAAGGCCATCGGAATGCCCCCGCCCATGAAGGCGAGCATGCCCACGGAGAAGACGACAAAGGCAAGGGCTTCGGGGCTCATGAGGTGGCCTGCGGTGTTGAGAACGTGAGTTGGAAGGGGTGGTTCATGGTGGTCACTCCACGTCGGATTCGTGGCCGAAATCGATGGACTTGCCGCGCACCAGATTGATGGCGGCCATCACCGCGATCGCCGCGGTGCACAGAAGGGCCGGCAGCGGCAGCAGCGCGGTGGAATAACCGAGCACCACGCTGTGGCTGCCCATGCCCACCAGCACCTGCTGCCACGCGCCCCAGGCGATCAGCAAGCTGGCCAGCACCACCATCAGGTGGATGCCGCGCACCACCCAGGCCAGCGCCGGCTTGCCGCGCAGCGGATTGAGCAGGCTGGTAAAGGCCATGTGCTCGCCGCGCGGATAGGCGGCGGTGGCGCCGATGAACACCATCCACACAAACAGCAAGCGCGACAGCTCTTCGCTCGCCGCCACGCCGCTGCCAAAGCCGTAGCGCAGCACCACGTTGACAAACACCGCACCGGCCATCACCGCCAGGCACAGGGCCATCGCGCTGTCGAAGATACGGGCGGTGATCGGCGCCGGCTTGGTACCGCCGGCGGCATCGGGTTGGGGGGTAAGGCTCATTCACGGTCTCCTTGCATCCACGCGCTGATGTGGCGTGTGAGTTGGTCAAGCGGCAGCGTGGCTTCCACCTCGATCACACCGAGTTCGCCGAGCGGCGATTCGAGTGCGGCGAATTGGCTGTCGACCAGGCTGGGTGGAAAAAGATGCTCGCCGGCGCGGCCGGCCACACGGGCCAGCGCGTCATCGCGATCGATGCGCAGATGCGCAAAGCGCAGGCCGGGGTTGGGGGCGCGCAGGCGATCGCGGTAGTCGCGCTTCAACGCCGAACAGGTGAGTACGGCACCGCTGGAACCTTCGGCCAGCCGGTGGGCCAGCACATCGAGCCAGCCCTGGCGATCGGCATCGGTGAGCGCCTGGCCGGCGGCCATCTTGGCGCTGTTGGCCGGCGGGTGGAAATCGTCGCCTTCGATGAGCGGCACACAGAGTGCGCGCGCCACTGCCGCGCCGAGGCTCGATTTGCCGCATCCGGAGACGCCCATGATGACCAGTGAATTCATGTGTCTGCTGCTCGTGTCGTTGGCCGGAGAGCGCTGTTGGATTGCGCTATCCAGAGAGAATCAAAAAACGGCGAGGAGGGTGTCTCGCCTGGGTGGGGTCGGCATCGTCTGGCATCGAGAGGCTGGAGGGCCTGTTGATCGAGACGCTTGCAAAATCAGTTGGGATAGCGCTATCCTAGGCAATCGAACGTCGATGTGTACTAGGGTTTACCCGATTCATCCATGCCGCGCCCTCCCCGAACCCGCGCCACCGGCCGCATCACGCTGCTCGATGTGGCGCATGCCGCCGAGGTGAGCCCGATCACGGCCTCGCGTGCGCTGCGCGGCGAGCGCAATGTGGATGAGCAACTCGTGCTGCGGGTGCGCGAAGCGGCGGCGCGGCTGGGCTATGTGCCCGATCCGGCGGCGCGCGCGCTGGCCTCCGCACGCAGCGCCAATGTGGTGGTGCTGATCCCGCTGCTGTCGAACAACCTGTTCGTCGACTTGCTCGAAGCCGCGCACGCCACGCTGCTGCCGGCGGGTTATCAAACCCTGATCGGCGTCACCCACTACAACGCCGAGGAAGAAGAGCACCTGCTGCGCAGCTACATGGCGCATCGGCCGGCGGGCTTGCTCGTCACCGGGTTCGATCGCACCGATGCGTG
>JANMAS010000502.1:0-2210 GCA_031359975.1 Burkholderiales bacterium | reverse complement strand
TCTGACTTGTCGCCCCTTGTCTGAACGCAGAGAGCGAAGCGAACGCAGTGAGTTGGGCGACGGTCCGCAAGCCCGAGCATCGCAGGGCACCCGCGCAGCGGGCGCCGGCCCGGGGTCGCCTTTCTTTGGTTACTTTCTTTGCACAAGCAAAGAAAGTAACTCGGCCGCCGGGCCGAGACCCGGCACCGTGCCCAGCCGCAAAGCCAAAAAAAACAGCAGCCCCGCCAACGCAGTCGGCTGCCACCCCACCCGTGCGCTACGCTCCACCGCCATGACCACCGGCAACACCCTGCCCACCACGCCAGTCGAACCAAGCGCCCCCTCGGTACGCCCCGCCGAAGTCGCCCTCCTGGCATCGGTGTTCACCATCGCCGCCTGCGGCCTGGTCTACGAGCTCGGCGCCGGCACCCTGGCGAGTTACCTGCTCGGCGACTCGGTGCTGCAGTTCAGCACCGTGATCGGCACCTATCTGTTCGCGATGGGCATCGGCTCGTGGTTGTCGAAGTTCATCGATCGCCAACTGGTGGCCAACTTCCTGCGTATCGAGTTGCTGGTGGGCCTGTTTGGCGGCCTCATGCCGGTGGCGCTGTTTGCGCTGCACACCGCATCGGGATCGTCGTTTCGATTCGCGCTCTATGCCATGGTGCTGCTCATCGGCATCCTGGTGGGGCTGGAGATCCCGCTGGTGATGCGCATCCTCAAGCGCCACGCCAGCGAGCGCTATGCGCTGAAGGATCTGGTGGCGCAGGTGCTCACCTTCGACTACCTCGGCGCGCTGGTGGTGTCGATCGCCTTTCCGCTGTGGCTGGTGCCGCACTTGGGCTTGGTGCGCACCGGCGCGTTTTTCGGCTTGCTCAATGCCGCCGTGGCGGTGTGGACGCTGTGGCTGTTCCGCGGCGAGATCCGCCGGTTCAGCGCGCACGCCTTGGCCTGCGTGGCGGTGGTGGCGGCGCTCGGCGCGGCGTTCGCGGGAGCCGATCGCATCAGCACCTGGGCTGAAGACCAGTTCTATGGCGACCACATCGTCTACCGCGAGAGCAGCCCATACCAGCGTGTGGTGGTGACCGCCAGCGCGGCCGGTGTGCGCCTGTTTCTCAATGGCAACCTGCAATTCCACTCGCGCGACGAATACCGCTATCACGAGGCGCTGGTGCATCCGGCGATGGCTGCGCACGGCGCGCCGAAGCGGGTGCTGATCCTCGGCGGCGGCGACGGCATGGCCGCGCGCGAGGTGCTGAAGTACCCGGGTGTCGAATCGGTGACGCTGGTCGATCTCGATCCGCACATGACGCAGCTCTTTGCCGCCGAGCCGATGCTCACCGCGCTCAATGCGCAATCGCTCACCTCACCCAAGCTCCACGTCGTCAACGCCGATGCCTTTGGCTGGCTGCAGGCCGATGCGGGTGTGTATGACGTGATCGTGGTGGACTTTCCCGATCCCAGCAATTTCGCCATCGGCAAGCTCTACACCACCAGCTTCTATCAACTGCTCGACCAGCGCCTGTCGGCCGGCGGCTACGCGGTGGTGCAGACCACCTCGCCGCTGATCGCCCGCCACAGTTTCTGGACGGTGGCCGCAACCATCGAGGCCGCGGGTTTGACGACCACGCCCTACCACGCCCACGTGCCGAGCTTCGGCGAATGGGGCTTCATCATCGCCAGCCACCGGCCCTGGCGCGAACCCACCGCCCTGCCCGAAGGCCTGCGCTTTCTCAGCCTGGCCGGCCTGCCGGCGCTGCTGCAATTTCCGCCGGACATGGCGCGGGTGAGCGCCGAGCCGAACCGGCTGTCAAACCAGACGCTGGTGCGCACCTTCGAAGACGAGTGGGGCAGCCTGCGGCCATGAGCCCGCCGGGCCGCCCCAAGGGCGAATACCGCAGTGCGAAGCACGAAGGTACTCCAGTGAACGCGCCGGGCCGCTCCCAAGCGCTCGTCCCGGAGCGCGCAGCGCGGAGGGGAATCCAGTGACCATGCAGCGTCGCCACTGCTTGGGCGCGGCGGCGGCCCTGTCGGCAACCGCCGCGCTGGGTGGGCTCGCGGCGTGCCGGGCCCGCGAGGATGCGCCGACGTGGGAGGGCGGCTGGGTGGGTGCCTCGGCCGATCGCGGCCACCGCCTGCGCGAGGCCAAATCCGGCGCCTGGCCCGAGCCTTCGGTGCAGCGGCGGGCCGATGTGCTGATCATCGGCGCCGGCATCGCCGGCCTCTCCGCC
>JANMAS010000501.1:0-1630 GCA_031359975.1 Burkholderiales bacterium | reverse complement strand
TCTGACTTGTCGCCCCTTGTCTGAACGCAGAGAGCGAAGCGAACGCAGTGAGTTGGGCGACGGTCCGCAAGCCCGAGCATCGCAGGGCACCCGCGCAGCGGGCGCCGGCCCGGGGTCGCCTTTCTTTGGTTACTTTCTTTGGCGAAGCAAAGAAAGTAACTCGGCCGCCGGGCCGAGACCCGGCACCGTGCCCGGCCACAAGGCCAACTACACGGCATCACGCCAGGCGGCGTGGCCTCGCCCCAGCCCCACCCGCGCAGCCCAAAAGCGCAAGCCAATCAACCAACCCCACCCTCCATCCCCTGCAACTCAACCAACCGCTGATAAGTCCCCCCCTCAATGCCCATCAGCGCCGCATGAGACCCCCGCTCCACCACCCGCCCGTGGCTCAGCACCACGATCTGGTCGGCCTCGCGGATGGTCGACAAACGGTGGGCGATCGCGATCACGGTGATGCGGCCGCGCAGCGCGGTCAGTGCCTTTTGCACCTCGATTTCGGTTTCGGTATCGATGTGGGCGGTGGCTTCATCGAGCAGCAGGATGCGGGGCTGGCCCGCCAGTGCGCGGGCAATCGCGATGAGCTGCTTCTGGCCCACCGCGAGGCCCGCACCCCCTTCGCCGAGCAGGGTGTCATAGCCCTTGTCGAAACGCTCGATGAACGCATGCGCATGGGCGTCGCGCGAAGCGGCTTCGATCGCGGCGGCCGATAGTCCGCGCCCCATGTCGATGTTCTCGCGCACACTCGCTGCGATCAGAAAGGGCTCCTGCGGCACGAGCGCCACGGCCTGCCGAAAGGCGGTGTCGTCCAGCGCGTCGAGCGGCAGCCCGTCGATCTCCAGGTGGCCGTGCCGCACAGGGTAAAAGCGCAGCAACAGCGCGATCAGCGTGCTCTTGCCACTGCCGGTGTGGCCCACCAGGCCACAAAAGCTGCCGGGAGCGACCTGCAGATCGATGTCGTGCAGCACCATCCGTCCGGGCAGGTACGCAAAGCTCAACCCGCGCACACTGACAGCGCCGGCACGCACCTGCCCCTGGGCTGCCGATGGGCCCGCCTGGGCTTCGCGCATCAGCACATTCACCCGTGCCGCCGCCACCACCGATTGCTGCAGCTGGGAGAACTGGTTGGTGATCTGGATCAGCGGATCCACCACGCGCGCGATGTAGCTCACAAAGGCGTAGAGCACCCCGATCTCCACCGTGCCGAGCGCGCCGGGGCCCTGTGCGCTCAGGCCGAACACGGCAATCACCGCCGCCAGCAACGCCAGGTTGAGAAAGTCGAGGGCCGGCCGCAACAGCCATGCATTGGCGCGCAGTTCCTCGCGCCGCGCCTCGTACTGCCGCCAGATGGTGCGCTCGTAGCGTTCGGTGAAAGCCCGCGTGGCGCCGGTGGCGCGCAGCACCGCCATGCCGGCAATCGATTCGGCCGTCTGCGCATTGATCTCGCTGCGCAGCTCGCGCGCTCGCGCCACCGCCGGTGCGGAGAGCCGCTGATACCACCACACGATCACGATCACCGCCGGCAGCAACAGCACTCCACGCCCATCAGCCGCATGTCGAGCCAGGCCATGGCTGCCAGCAGGCCGAGCAGCACGATCACGCTGTCGAGCATCACGAACAGCACCTGCACATA
>JANMAS010000482.1:0-2067 GCA_031359975.1 Burkholderiales bacterium | reverse complement strand
GACGATGACGACAAACTCGCGGTGTGGCGGCTGATCGATGATCGGCGCGGGAGGGTGACCATCGATGCCGTGCCTGTGAGTGCGGGTTCTCCATGACGAAGCCGTCGTGATGCATCACATCGTTTTCACCTTCGATCCGATCTCGCCGTATGCCTACCTCGCGTTCGAGCGCCTGCCACAAGCGCTCGAGGGGCACTCGGTGATGGTGCACTATCGCCCGGTGCTGTTGGCTGGTCTGCTGGGCCATTGGGGTCAGAAGGGCCCGGCGGAAGTCGAGCCCAAACGGGCGTGGACGTATCGCCAGGTCGCCTGGCTCGCGCACAGCCACGGCATCCCGCTGCGAATGCCTTCGGTGCACCCGTTCAACCCGTTGCCGCTGCTGCGCCTGGCGCTCGCATGCTCACCGGCCGGTGGGTTGCCGAATCGTCGGGTGGTGGAGGCCATCTTCCGCCACGTGTGGCAGGGGGGTGGCGATCCGGTCGGCGCAACGCGGCTCGCTGCGCTGGCCATCGAGCTCGCGCCGCTGCGGGACCCCGCGTCGGCGGATGTGAAAAACGAGTTGCGCGCGCACACCGACGCCGCCATCGCCCAAGATTTGTTCGGTGTGCCGACGCTGCAATGCGATGGCCGCAGCTTCTGGGGCCTCGACGCGCTGCCGATGCTGGCGGCGGCCCTGCGAGGCAATGCATGGTTCGACACCCCGGCGTGGGACGAAGCCTCAGCGGTGCCTGTCGGCGTACGACGCTAGCGCAGGAACAGCCGATACACCGGGTTGTCGGTCTCGTCGACAAACGGATACGCCAGGGTTTCGAGAAACTGCGCCAGCGCGGCCTGGTCTTGCGGCGGCACCTGGATGCCCACCAGGATGCGGCCGTAGTCGGCGCCCTGGTTGCGGTAGTGGAACAGCGTGATGTTCCATTCCGGATGCATCGACGACAAGAAGCGCATCAATGCGCCGGGCCGTTCCGGAAAGTTGAATCGGAACAGGCGTTCGTCGCGCGCCAGTTCGGAACGGCCACCCACCATGTGGCGCACATGCTCCTTGGCCAGTTCGTCGCCGGTGAGATCCACCGTCGGGAATCCGTGTCGCTTGAAATGTTTGGCCAGGCGGGTGCCTTCGTCGCGGCGGCTGATCGACACGCCCACGAAAACCTGTGCCAGCCGGGCATCGGCGATGCGGTAGTTGAATTCGGTGACGCTGCGCGGGCCGATCAATTCGCAGAAGCGCCGAAAACTGCCGCGCTCCTCGGGGATCGTCACCGCGAAAAGGGCTTCGCGCTGCTCGCCGAACTCCGCCCGTTCGGCCACGAAGCGCAGGCGATCGAAGTTCATGTTCGCGCCGCAGGTGATGGTGACAAACGTCTGCCCCTTCATCCGATGTGTCTCGACGTATTGCTTGATCGCGGCCACGCCAAGGGCGCCAGCCGGTTCGAGCACGCAGCGTGTGTCCTGGAAAACATCCTTGATTGCCGCGCACACCGCATCGGTATCCACCAGGATGAACTCGTCAACCAGCTTGCGGGCGATGCGGAAGGTTTCTTCGCCGACGAGCTTCACGGCCGTGCCATCGGAAAACAGGCCCACATCGCGCAGCGTGACACGTCGCCCCTTGGCCACCGATTGCGTCATCGCATCCGAATCGCGGGTTTGCACACCGATCACGCGGATTTCCGGGCGCACCGCCTTCAGGTAGGAGGCGATACCCGCGATAAGCCCTCCGCCGCCGATGGCGACGAACACCGCATCGATCGGCCCCTGGTGCTGGCGCAGGATCTCCATGCCGATCGTGCCCTGGCCGGCGATCACATCGGGATCATCGAACGGATGCACGAACACCAGGCCTTGCGCCTTTTCAACCTCCAGCGCGTGCAAGTACGCGTCGGAATAGCTCTCGCCATGCAACAGCACTTCGCCGCCCAGCGCCGCCACCGCGTCGACCTTGAGCTTGGGTGTGGTGACCGGCATCACCACCACCGCGCGGCAACCCAGTTTGCGTGCGCTCAGCGCCACGCCCTGGGCGTGGTTGCCGGCCGATGCGCAGATCACGCCCGCGGCCAGTTGCTCAGG
>JANMAS010000473.1:0-1925 GCA_031359975.1 Burkholderiales bacterium | reverse complement strand
CTGGCCTGCTTCGAGCCCGAATCGATCGCCATCTATGAGGCGCGGCGGCACGAGTTCCGTGCGCGTCGCGATGCGATCGTGCCCGCTCTGGGGCGCATCGGCCTGCCGGTGCCGGTGAACCCCGATGGCGCGTTCTACGCCTGGGCCGATTGCAGCGCGTGGCTGGATGGCGAAACCGCGCCCAGCAGCTGGGAGCTGGCCTTCGACATCATGCAACGCGCCCATGTGGCGCTCACCCCCGGCCGCGATTTCGGCCGCCACGATACGGCCCGCTACCTGCGGCTGTCGTTTGCCAATTCGATGGAACACCTCACCGAAGCCATCGCGCGCCTGGCCCGATGGCGCCACGCGGCATGAACTTCCCCATCCGTGTGTACTGGGAAGACACCGACGCCGGCGGCGTGGTGTTTTATGCCAACTATCTCAAGTTCTTCGAGCGCGCGCGCACCGAATGGCTGCGCGCACGCGGCGTGGGCCAGCAGCGCATGCGCGAAGAAACGGGCGGCATGTTCGTCGTCACCGAAACCCGCGTGCGTTATCTTCAGCCCGCCCGGCTCGACGATCTGCTCCAGGTGAGCGTGCAGGTGAAGGAACCTCGCGCCGCCTCGATGACTCTGTTCCAACAGGCGCGGCGCGACGACACCCTGCTCGCCGAGGGCGATATCCGCATCGCCTTTGTCGATGCCGCCAGCTTCAAGCCCATCCGCATCCCCGACTCCGTGCTCACCTGCATCACATGAACCAAGACCTCTCCATCATCACCCTCATCGGCCAGGCCAGCCTGGTGGTTCAACTCGTGATGGCGGGGCTGATGATCGTCTCGCTGGCCAGCTGGACGGTGATCTTCGCCAAGCTCTTCGGGCTGAAGCGGGTACGCAGCCTCAATGACGAGTTCGAGCGCGACTTCTGGGCCATCCAGAACCTCAACGATCTCTACCAGCAGATCAGCACCAAGGCGCGCACCGCCCCGATCGAGCGCATCTTCGCCAGCGGCATGCGCGAGTTCATGAAATTGCGCGAGCGCCGCATGGACGCCTCCTTGCAGCTCGATGGCGCACGCCGCGCGATGAAGGCCAGCTTCCAGCGCGAGCTCGATCTGATCGAGAGCAACCTGAGCTTCCTGGCGTCGGTGGGTTCGGTGTCGCCTTACGTGGGCTTGTTCGGCACCGTGTGGGGCATCATGCATGCGTTTGTCGGCTTCTCGAACGTGCAGCAGGTCACCCTGGCCACGGTGGCGCCGTCGATCGCCGAGGCGCTGGTGGCCACCGCCATCGGGCTGTTCGCCGCCATCCCCGCGGTGGTGGCCTACAACCGGTTTGCCCGCGATATCGATCGCATCGCCATCCGGCTCGAAAGCTTTACCGACGAGTTCCTCAACATCCTGCAGCGCTCGGCCACCGCGCCCGGCACGCCCGCGGCCGGCATCAGCCCCGGCGGCGCACGCTGATGCCTGGCGTGGCTTCTCGCGGGCGCGGGCGCCGCATGATGAACGAGATCAACATGGTGCCGTTCATCGATGTGATGCTGGTGCTGTTGATCATCTTCATGGTCAGCGCGCCCTTGATCGCACCCAGCATCGTCGATTTGCCCAGCGTCGGCAAGGCGCGGCAACAGCCGCCCGTGGTGATCGAGGTGATCGTGGGTATCGACGAAAAATTGCGCCTGCGTGTCGACAAGGGCGAGCCGGCGCCGCTGATGCTCAACCAGCTGGTGGGCCGTGTGCGCGAGGTGCAGAACGGCCGCGCCGATGTGCCGGTCGTCATCTCGGCCGATCGCAATGTGAAGTACGACGTGGTGGTGCGGGTGATGGACCAGCTACAACGGGCCGGCGTGGCACGCGTGGGCCTTTCGGTGCGGCAGGGCGGGTGAGATGAAGAGACATCCGGTGTCGACCGGTTCGCCACGGGCCGCCGCGCCGGGCCGCC
>JANMAS010000467.1:0-3266 GCA_031359975.1 Burkholderiales bacterium | reverse complement strand
GCGGTGTGCTGAACAGCCAGGCCTGGAACGCGCTGCGCGCGCTGGCCGAGCGCCACGGTATCCCGGAGGCCGAAACCCAGGCCGGCAAGAGCAGCCTGCCTTGGGATCATCCGTTGAATGCCGGCGCGCTGGGCGTCACCGGCTCGCCCGCCGCCAACGCGTTGGCGCGCGCGGCCGATCTGGTCATCGGTGTCGGCACGCGGTTGCAAGATTTCAGCACCGGCTCGAATTCGCTGTTCCCCAACGCGAGGCTGCTGGGCCTGAACGTGCAGCCCCTGGATGCCACCAAATGGCGCGGCGTGCCGCTGGTGGCCGATGCACGCACCGGCCTGGAGATGCTGGATGCGGCCTGCGGCGACTGGGCAGCGGCCACGGCTTGGAGCGAACGCGCGCGTTCGCTGGCCACCAGCTGGCGCCAACGCGTCACCCAGATCACCACCGCTGAATCGATGGACGACCTGCCCTACGACGCCGAGGTGATCGGCGCGGTGCGTGATTCGGCCGCCGATTCGCCGCAGCGCGATGTGGTGGTGTGCGCCGCCGGCACGCTGCCGGCCGAACTCCACAAACTCTGGCGTGCCGGCTCGCCCGGCAGTTACCAGGTGGAATACGGCTACTCCTGCATGGGCTACGAGATCGCAGCCGGCCTGGGCGCCAAGATGGCGCGTCCGGAATGCGAGGTGATCGTCACCGTGGGCGATGGCTCGTACATGATGATGAACTCCGAGATCGCCACCTCGGTGATGCTGGGCCTGAAGATCATCGTGGTCGTGCTCGACAACCGCGGTTACGGCTGCATCCACCGATTGCAACGCGCCAGCGGCGGCGCCAACTTCAACAACCTGCTCGACGACTGTGTGCCCGAAGGTGGCCAGGTGGCCGCGATCGACTTCGCCGCGCACGCCGCCAGCATGGGGGCCACGGCGGTGCACGTGCCCGGCGTGGCGGCGCTGAAGGCGGCGATGATCAAGGCCCGCGCCGCGCGCACCACCCAGGTGATCGTGATCGACACCACGCCCGAACGCAGCACCGAAGACGGCGGCTGCTGGTGGGAGGTGGCAATTCCCGAAGTCTCGGATCGGCCCGCCGTGCGCGCCGCTCACGCCAGGTACCTCGAAGCCAAACGTGATCAAACCCCCTCGCCTGCACGGCTCGGCGAGGCAGACGGAACAAGCTCATGACCTGGAACATCCGCATCGGCATCAACCCGATCTCCTGGAGCAACGACGACCTGCCCGCCCTCGGCGGCGAAACGTCGCTGGAGACCGCTCTGCACGAAGGCGCCGAGATCGGCTACCAGGGCTTCGAGCTGGGCAACAAGTTCCCCAGCGAGCCCCAGGCCCTGAAGGACAAGCTCGCGCAGTTCGGTGTGGCGTGTGTCTCAGGGTGGTATTCCGGCCGGCTGGCCGAAGGCACGTTGGCCGACGAGATCGAGCGCTGTGCCACGCACATGGCGAAGCTGCAGTTCAATGGCTGCAAGGTAGTTGTGTACGGTGAAGTGGCCGGCTCGATCCAGGGGCAGATCGACACCGCGCTGGCCAAGCGGCCCCGCTTCATGTCACAAGCCCAGTGGCAGGCTTACGGCGAGCGCCTCACGGCCTTCGGTGATCATCTGCAGCGCAGCTACGGCATCCACCTGGCCTACCATCACCATATGGGCGCGTATGTCGAATCGCCGCAGGATGTGGATCAGCTGATGGCCGTCACCGGGCCCAGCGTGGGCCTGCTGTTCGACACCGGCCATGCCTACTTCGGCGGCGCTGTCGATCCGAGTGTGTTGCTGGCCAGGCATCTGCCTCGCGTGGTGCACGTGCACTGCAAGGATGTGCGGCCCACCGTGGTGGCCAAGGCGCGCAACGATGGCTGGTCGTTCCTCGAAGGTGTGATCAACGGCACCTTCACCGTGCCCGGTGATGGTGCGATCGATTTCGAGCGCGTGCTCGGCACCCTGCATCGCGGGGGCTATGAAGGCTGGCTGGTGGTGGAGGCCGAACAGGATCCGGCTGTCGCCCCGAGTTATGCGTATGCCAAGAAGGGCTATGAGACGCTCAGAGGCATCGTCGACCGACTGGAGGCCCCATGACACTGTTGGTGAAGGCCGCGGCGCAAGGCCGCGAGGTGGTGGCTGTCACGCCCGAGAGTGCAGGCTGGACGCATGTCGGCTTTCGTGCTGTGCGTCTGGCCACCGGCGAGAGCGAATCGCTGAATACCGGCACGCGTGAGCTGTGCATGGTGGTGCTCGCCGGCACGGTGGATGTGAGCGTCGGCACCGCCACCTATGCCGATCTGGGCCGCCGCGACAGCGTTTTCGACGACGCCCCTCCGGCTGCCGTGTACGTGCCGCCCGGCCAGCCGGTGACGATCACCGCCACGCGCGACGCCGAGATCGCGCTGTGCAGCGCCCCCGCCGCCGGCCAGTACCCGAAGCGCCTGATCGACCCGGCCACGATGACCCGCAGCGTGCGCGGCAAGGGCAGCAACACGCGCCATGTGCGCGACATCCTGCCGCAGACCGAAGCGGCGGAGCACCTGCTGGTGGTGGAGGTGATCACGCCCGCCGGCAACGCCTCCAGCTACCCGCCGCACAAGCACGATCGCGAGGCCGCGCCTGAAGAAACGCTGCTCGAAGAAACCTACTACCACCGGCTCAACCCGCCTCAGGGATTTGCCTTTCAGCGTGTCTACACCGACGACCGCAGCCTCGACGAATCGATGGCGGTGGAGAATCACGACGTGGTGATGGTGCCGCGGGGCTATCACCCTTGCGTGGCGCCGCACGGCTACGATCTCTACTATCTCAATGTGATGGCCGGCCCCGGCCGCACCTGGATATTCAAGAACGATCCGGCGCACGAATGGATGCTGCGCTGATCGCTTCAATTGAACCCAGCTTCAAGGATTTGTCATGAGCACCCCCGTCGCCTTCACCTCCTCAGCCGACATCGGCCACTACATCCACGGCCGCCTCGTGCCCGGCGCCAGCGGCCGTCGCCAGGCCGTCTACAACCCCGCCACCGGCGCGGTGGCGCGCCACCTGGTGTTGGCGAACATCGACGACGTGAATGCCGCGGTGGCCTCGGCGCAAGCCGCCTTTCCGGCCTGGGCCGACACGCCGCCGATCCGCCGTGCGCGGGTGATGCTGCGCTTTCTCGAACTGGTGAACCAGCACAAGGACGCGCTCGCCGCGATGATCACCGCCGAGCATGGCAAGGTGTTCACCGACGCGCAGGGCGAAGTCTCGCGCGGCATCGACATCATCGAGTTCG
>JANMAS010000456.1:0-13346 GCA_031359975.1 Burkholderiales bacterium | reverse complement strand
CAAACACCGGATGGCCAGCCCACGCGGTGGCGGTGATGGCTGGCATCATGGGTGTTGGCCATCCGATCGAACGCCCACGCCATGCAACTCAACCAGGTCACGCTGCCCGCCCACGACATCGCCGCGTCGGTGGCCTTCTACCGCCGCATGGGCTTCACGCAGATCGTCGATTCGCCGCACTACGCGCGCTTTCAGGCCACCGAGGGCGAGGCGTCGTTTTCCGTGCATCGGACCGACGCACTCCCGGTGCCGTCGCAGGTGGTGATCTACTTCGAATGCAGTGATCTGGATGCCACGGTGAAGCGGCTCGAAAACCAGGGTTTGCAGTTCGACCAGCCGCCCCGCGACGAGCCTTGGCTGTGGCGCGAAGCCCGTCTGCGCGATCCTTCAGGCAACGTGATCTGCCTGTACCGCGCCGGCGAGAACCGGCTGAACCCGCCTTGGCGCCTGCCGTCGAGCAGGTGAATCAGGTCGGCGTCCACAGGGCCGGCAGGCCGGGCAAGGTGCGGAACACTCGCGATAGCGAGCCATCGGTGACCAGCGTGGTGGCGCGCTCGATGTCCGGCGCGAGGTAGCGATCCTCCATCATCGACGGGCACTGCGCGCGCAGCAGCGCATGCACCTGCTCCAGCGCGGCCGACGATGTCAACGGCCGCAGAAAATCAATGCCTTGCCCGGCGGCGAGCAACTCGATGCCCAGGATGTGCGCGGTGTTCGCCACCATCGGCTGCAGGCGGCGCGCGGCAAAGGTGGCCATCGAGACGTGGTCTTCCTGGTTGGCCGAGGTGGGCAGTGAATCGACGCTCGCCGGGTGGGCGTACGACTTGTTCTCGGAGGCCAGCGCGGCGGCGGTGACATGCGCGATCATGAAGCCCGAATTGAGCCCCGCCTCGGGGGTGAGAAACGGCGGCAGACGCGACACGCTGCTGTCGATCAGCATGGCGATGCGGCGCTCGGCGATGGCGCCCACTTCGGCAATCGCCACCGCCATCGCGTCGGCGGCCAGGGCCACCGGCTCGGCGTGAAAGTTGCCGCCGGAGATCATGGCATCGGGCGCGCCATTCACGCCGGCAAAAACGAGCGGGTTGTCGGTCACCGCATTGGCTTCGCGCCACAGCACCAGCGCGGCATGGCGCAGTTGGTCGAGGCACGCGCCCACTACCTGCGGCTGGCAGCGCAAGCTGTAGGGATCCTGCACCCGGTCATCGCCTTCGAGGTGCGACAGCCGAATCTGGCTACCGGCTAGCAAGGCGCGGTAGTACGCCGCCACGTCGATCTGGCCCGGTTGGCCGCGCAGCGCATGGATGCGGGGATCGAACGGGCCATCGCTGCCGCGTGCGGCATCCACCGTCAAGGCGCCCACCACGAGCGCCGCTTCGAGCACTGGCTCGAAAGCAAACAGCCCATGCAGCGCGAGCGCGGTGGAGGTTTGGGTGCCGTTGATCAGCGCCAGGCCTTCCTTCGCGGAGAGTTGCAGGGGTGTGAGACCAGCGGCGTGCAGCACCTCGGCCGCCGGCCGGCGCTGGCCATCGACGAGGAACTCCCCTTCGCCCAGCAGCGCCAGCGTCATGTGCGACAGCGGCGCCAGATCACCCGATGCGCCCACCGAGCCTTGCGCCGGCACATACGGCACCAGGCCGGCGTTGTGTACGGCCAGCAGCGTATCGACCACCACTTCGCGCACGCCAGACGCGCCACGCGCCAGCGATGCCGCCTTGAGCGCCAGCATCAGCCGCACCACCGGCGGCTGCAAGGGCACACCCACACCCACGCTGTGCGAGCGAATCAGGTTGAGCTGCAAGCGGCCGAGATCGGCTTCGCTGATGCGCGTGCTGGCGAGTTTGCCAAACCCGGTGTTGACGCCGTACACCGGCTCGGTGCCCTCGGCGGCCCGCCTGACCACCGCCGCGCTGGCCCGGATCGCCTCCCGTGCCGGTGCCAGGATACTGAGCTGCATCGGCTCGGCGTGGATGGCTTGCAAATGCGCCAGCGTGAGCGCACCGGGCTCGAGTGGCAGGGATTTCGGGGAATGGTTCATGATGATGGCCAGGTTGTCGTTTCAGGAGTGGCTTGAATTTCTGGAAGTCGCAAGCGACGATGGCGGGGCACAGCCGCGAAGGCAGAGCACGAAGCCTGGCCGTGATGACGACTGGATACAACTGAATCGGTGATGGATTGGAGTAACCCTGAATGAACGGCCTCTGTTGTACACAAGGCGCCGGCGCGGCGCCCGCTCATCGTTGGCGTGCCGGTTTGCTGCTGGCGCTGGCGGCGGCCCCGCTCGCCTCGCTGATGGCGGCGCCAGGGGCCTCGCCCATGGCTCGCGTGCCGCGCGTCGAAGCCGGCGATATCGCGCCCTACAGCGCCCAGCCCGCGCCCGAATGGACGCAGCTGTTCGATCGGCGCGAAGGCTGGACGGGCGCCGACGGCGTGTATTCGATCCCGCTCTCGGGCGACGAACGGCCGGGCTCGGGCGCCAGCAGCCGCACCCTGATCATGTTCAGCGACAGCTTCGTGGGCACCGTCAATGCCGATGGCAGCCGCACCGCCACGACGATGGTCAACAACACCACCGCCACGCTCACCGGCGCACGGCCGGAGGCCGACAAGCTCGTGTTCAACGTGCGCACGCGGGCAGGCAAGGCCGTCTCGATGGTGACGCCAGGGCAAGACCGGTTTGCCGGTGAATGGTTCTGGCCCGCCGACGGCGTGATGAGCGATGGCAACGTCTACGTGTATGCGCTGCGCATGAAAACAGCCAATACACCGCCGTTTTCGTTTGCCTCCAGCGGCGTCTCGCTGCTCGGCGCCAGGGCCTCCGACGACGCGCCGTTTCTCGGGCCGTACACCCAGATGAACACGCCCTTGTTTGCGCCGAGCGACACCTCGGGCCGCAAGGAAACCACCTTCGGCTTGTCGGTCATGCCGCTGACGATCGAATCCGCAGCGCCCAATCCCGATGGTTATCTCTACATCTACGGCACCCGCAGTGGCACCTACCAGAAAAGCATGGTGGTGGCACGGGTCCGGCCCGAGCAGATCACCGACTTTTCCGCGTATCGCTACTGGGATGGCGCCGACTGGGTGGACAACAAGCACCGCGCGATGTCGATCGCCAAAGGGGTGTCGCCGGAGTTCAGCGTGCAACCCCTCGACGACGGCCGTTTCCTGATCGTGCACATGACTGACCTGCTGGGCAGCACGGTGGCGGTGCGCTACGGCCAAAGCCCTGTCGGCCCGTGGGGCAAGGACATCCCGATCTGGGATTGCCCCGAGATCGGCATGACACCCAACACGTTTGTTTATGGCGCCAAGGCGCATCCGCATCTTTCGACACCGGGTTCGCTGCTCATCAGCTACCACGTCAACACCTTCGATTTCTGGGAGAACTTTGCGGCAGGCGGATCCGAGATCTACCGCCCGCGCTTCATCACCGTGCCCTTGCCTTGAGCCCGGCCCTTACCCATTCAGGATCGCCGGCAGATTGAGGCGGTGCTCGCGCGCGCAGGCCACCGCCACCTCGTAGCCGGCATCGGCGTGGCGCATCACGCCGGTGGCCGGATCGTTCCACAGCACCCGCTCGATGCGTTTGGCCGCGGCATCGGTGCCATCGCACACGATCACCACGCCCGAATGCTGCGAGTAGCCCATGCCCACGCCGCCGCCGTGATGCAGTGACACCCAAGTGGCGCCGCCGGCGGTGTTGAGCAGCGCATTCAGCAAGGGCCAGTCGGACACCGCGTCGGAGCCATCGCGCATGCTTTCGGTTTCGCGGTTCGGCGAAGCCACCGAGCCTGAATCGAGGTGGTCGCGGCCGATCACGATCGGCGCCTTCAGCTCGCCGCTGCGCACCATCTCATTGAACGCCAGGCCGGCGCGTTGGCGCTCGCCCAGGCCGATCCAGCAGATGCGCGCCGGCAGGCCCTGGAAAGCGATGCGCTCGGCGGCCATGTCGAGCCAGCGGTGCAGGTGCGCATCTTCCGGGAACAGCTCCTTCATCTTGAGGTCGGTCTTGCGGATGTCCTCCGGATCGCCTGACAGCGCCACCCAGCGGAAGGGGCCCTTGCCGCGGCAGAACAGCGGCCGGATGTAGGCCGGCACAAAGCCGGGAAAGTCGAACGCGTTTTTTACGCCTTCGTCGAGCGCCACCTGGCGGATGTTGTTGCCGTAATCCACCGTGGGAATGCCCAGCGCCTGGAAATCGAGCATCGCCTGCACATGCACGGCGCAACCCTTGGCCGCCGCATCACGCAGCGCCTCGTGCTGGGCCGCATCGGCTTGAGCCAGGCGCCAGCGCTCGACGCTCCAACCGGGCGGCAGATAGCCGTGCACCAGATCGTGAGCGGAGGTTTGATCGGTCACCAGATCGGGGCGGATGCCGCCGGCCTGGGCGCGCCGCAGCAGCTCCGGCAGGATCTCGGCGGCGTTGCCGAGCAGGCCGATCGAGACGGCGCGCTTTTCGGCGGTGTAGCGGGCGATGCGCCGCAGTGCGTCGTCGAGATCGGTGGCCTGTTCGTCGAGGTAACGCGTCTTGATGCGGAACTCGATGCGCGAGGCCTGGCATTCGATGTTGAGCGAGCAGGCACCGGCAAAGGTGGCGGCCAGCGGCTGCGCCCCGCCCATGCCACCGAGGCCGGCGGTGAGGATCCATTTTCCGGCGAGGCTTCCGCCAAAGTGTTGGCGACCGGCTTCAACGAAAGTTTCGTACGTGCCCTGCACGATGCCCTGGCTGCCGATGTAGATCCAGGAGCCGGCCGTCATCTGGCCATACATCATCAGGCCCTTGCGATCCAGCTCGTGAAAGTGCTCCCAGGTGGCCCACTTGGGCACCAGGTTGGAGTTGGCGATGAGCACCCGCGGCGCATCGACATGCGTGCGGAACACACCCACCGGCTTGCCGCTTTGCACCATCAGCGTTTCGTCTTCACCCAGTTCGCGCAGGGCTTTCAGGATGGCTTCGAAACAATCCCAGTTGCGTGCCGCCTTGCCGATGCCGCCGTAGACCACCAGCGCATCCGGGTTTTCGGCCACCTCGGGATCGAGGTTGTTCTGGATCATGCGGTAGGCCGCTTCGATCAACCAGTTGCGGCAGCTGATTCGGGTGCCGGTGGGCGCTTTCACCGGGCGGGGCTGGGCCACGGAATGCAGCGGGGCGAGATCGGTCATGGTGAGCATCCTTTGGGCAGGGCGGCGAAGGTGTGTGGGCTTCGGAAAGATCCGAACTCTACTTGTCTAGACAAGTAAAGGCAAGTACGATCTTGGCTGCATGGAATCGACCCTCCCCCGCCCCACCCGCCCCACCCGTCTCATTCGCCAGTCCGGCAAGGCACATGCCGCCGCGCATCCTCCGGCGGCGCCGTATGCGCGGGTGAAGCAGTTCCTGAAGGGCGAACTGTCGCAGGGTCGCTGGCCGCCCGGCGCCCTGATGCCTTCGGAGTCGGAGCTGGTCGGCCGTTTCAGCGTGAGCCGCATGACGGTGAACCGCGCCCTGCGCGAGTTGCAGGGCGAGGGGCTGGTACATCGCGTTCAGGGCGTGGGCACCTTCGCGGCGCCGCTGCATCGGGTGTCGTCCACCCTCACCATCCGCGATCTGCACGACGAGATCGAGTCACGGGGCCATCGCCATCATGCGGTGGTGCATCTGTGCCGAGCCGAGCTTGCGGGCGCGCCGCTGGCCGCCCAACTCGGCCTGGCCAGCGGCGACGCGGTATTCCACACACTGATCGTGCACCACGAAAACGGTGTGCCGCTGCAGTGCGAGGATCGCTACGTGAATCCGGCCTGCGCGCCCGAGTACCTGAAGGTGGACTTCACCACCATCACGCCCACCCATTACCTGCTCGATGTGGCGCCGCTGTGGGAAGCCCAGTACGCGATCGAAGCCAGCGCACCCACCGCGCAGGAGGCACGCCTGCTGGATATCGAACCCGGTGCCGCCTGCCTGATCGTGCTGCGCCGCACGGTGAGCCATGAAGTGCCGATCACGCTGGCACGGCTGGTGCACCCCGGCTCGCGATACCAGATCGACGGGCAGTTCAAGCCATGAGCCCGCCGGGCCGCCCCAAGGGCGAATACCGCAGGGCGCAGCCCGAAGGCAGCTCAGTGGTCTGGACAACGCCCGCGGTGATCGAAGTCGACACCCTCACGCCACAACCGTGGCGCAACGGCGGCGGCCAGACGCGTGAGCTGCTGGCGTGGCCGTCCGCCGCCGATTGGCGAGTGCGTATCAGTGTGGCCGACATCACCGCCGCCGGCCCGTTTTCGCCGTTCCCCGGCGTGCGGCGCTGGTTTGCGGTGGTCGAGGGCGGCGGCGTTCGTCTGAACTTCGCCGACGGCCTCATCACCTTGCGCCCGGGCGATAACCCGATCCAGTTCGAGGGCGCCGCGGCGCCGGGCTGCGAGCCGGTGGAAGGCGCCACCCGCGATCTCAATCTGATGCTGCGCGGCGGTCGGGGCACGATGCAATTGGCCTTTGCCGGGCAGGCCTGGTGCGAGCCCTTCGCTCAACGCGGCCTGCTCACCGCCGTGGCCGGGTGCTGGCATGGCCCGCGCGAGTCGGCCGCGCTGCCTCGGCTGGCCTTGCTGTGGCTGGCCGACACGGCCGACGAGCCCTTCCGTTTCGAGCCCGACACCGCAGCACCGGCTGGCGCGCCCATCGGCTGGTGGCTCGGTTTCACACCCGATGGAGACTCGCCCCGATGACATCGCTCAGCCTGTGGCACAACGCCCGCCTCGCGACGCTGGACGGCTCGCTGCCGTGGGGCTGGATCGAGCACGGCGCGATGCTGGTCGAAGGCGATCGCATCGCCTGGGTCGGCGATGAATCAGCGCTCCCCGCCCCGTTCGCAGCGCGTGTCGGCGCCACGCACGATCTGCGCGGCCGTGTTGTCACGCCGGGCCTGGTGGATTGCCATACCCATCTTGTCTACGGCGGGCAGCGGGCACGCGAGTTCGAGCTGCGTCTGCAAGGCGCCAGTTATGAGGAGATCGCGCTGGCGGGCGGCGGCATTCGCTCCACAGTGGCCGCCACCCGCGCGGCCAGCGATGAAGCGCTGCTGCAGGGCGCCATCACCCGCGCCCGCGCGCTGATGGCCGAAGGCGTGACGACGATCGAGATCAAATCCGGCTACGGCCTGAGCGAAGCGCACGAGGCGCGCTGCCTGCGCGTGGCCCGGCAAGTGGCCGCCGAGTTGCCGCTCACCGTGCGCACCACCTGCCTGGCCGCGCATGCGCTGCCACCGGAGTTCGATGGGCGCGCCGACGACTACATCCAAGCCGTGTGCGCCTGGCTGCCCGTGCTGCATGCGCAGGGCCTGATCGACGCGGTGGATGCCTTTTGCGAGCGCATCGGTTTCACACCAGCGCAAACGCGCCGCGTGTTCGAAGCCGCCCGCGCGCTCGGCTTGCCGGTGAAGCTGCATGCCGAACAATTGAGCGACCAGGGCGGCGCGCGTCTGGCCGCCGAGTTCGCGGCGCTTTCCTGCGATCACCTCGAACACCTGAGCCACGACGGCGTGCTGGCGATGGCCGAAGCAGGCACGGTGGCGGTGCTGCTGCCTGGCGCGTTTTACTTCCTGCGCGAAACCAGGCTGCCGCCGGTGCAGGCGCTGCGCGATGCCGGCGTGCCGATCGCGCTGGCCACCGATCACAACCCGGGCTCGTCGCCGGGCCTGTCGCTGCTGCTGATGCTCAACATGGCCTGCACCTTCTTTCGCATGACGCCCGAAGAAGCCTTGCGCGGCGTGACGCAGCATGGCGCGCGTGCCCTCGGCCTAGCCGATCGGGGTGAGCTGCGCGCTGGTCTGCGCGCCGACTTTGCGGTGTGGGATGTGTCGCATCCCAACGAACTCTCGTACTGGTTCGGCCACAACCCCTGCCAGCGAGTGATCGTGGGCGGCAAGGAGCGCGCATGACATTTTCGTTACACCCCGGCCGCACCCCGCTGCTGGTGAGCCTGCCGCACACCGGCCGTGCGATCCCCGCCGACATCGCTGCCGCCCTCGTGCCGCGCGCGCTGCAGGTCGAAGACACCGACTGGCACCTCGATCGCCTCTACGCCTTTGTGCAAGGCCTCGGCGCCAGCCTGATCGTGCCGCGCCATTCGCGCTACGTGATCGACCTGAACCGCCCACCGGACAACGCGCCGATGTACCCCGGCGCCAACAACACCGAGCTGTGCCCCACCCGCTTTTTCACCGGCGATGCGCTGTACCGGCCAGGCTGCGAACCCGATGACGCCGAAGTCTCACGGCGCACCGGGTTGTACTGGCGGCCCTACCACGAAGCCATGAACCATGAGCTGGCACGGCTGCGGGCGCAACACGGCCACGCCGTGCTGTTCGACGGCCACAGCATCAAGTCGCGCCTGCCCTGGCTCTTTGAAGGCCAGTTGCCGGATCTCAACCTCGGCACCGCCAACGGCGACAGTTGTGCACCGTCGCTGCGCGTGGCGCTGGCGGATGTGCTGGCATCGCAGAGCGATTTCACGCAGGTGGTGGATGGCCGCTTCAAGGGCGGCCACATCACTCGGCACCACGGCCAGCCGGCACAAGGGGTGCACGCGGTGCAGCTCGAGATGTGCTGGCGCTGTTATCTCGACGAAGACGATCCCGCCGATTGGCGCGAAGGGCGTGCCGACGGGGTGATGCCCTTGCTGCGGCGCTTGATCGAAACGCTGCGTGACTGGAGGCCCAGATGAGTGCGCCGACACGCCTTTGGGCCCCGCGCGCCTGGCTGCAAGGCAACGATGGCGCGCGCTGGCACACGCATGTGCTGCTCGACATTGATGCGTCCGGCCACTGGTCGTCCATCACACCCGACGTGCCGCAACCGCCCGCAGGCGCTACCGTGCTGCAAGGCCCGGTGCTGCCCGGCCTGGTGGACGCCCACAGCCATGCCTTCCAGCGCGCGTTTGCCGGCCTGGCCGAGCGGCGCGAGGCCGGCCAGGCCGACGATTTCTGGTCGTGGCGCGATCGCATGTACGGCGTGGCGCTGCGCCTCACGCCCATCCAGTTGCAGGCCATCGCGGCGCACCTGTATGTGGAGTTGCTGCGCGGCGGCTTCACCCAAGTGTGCGAGTTCCATTACCTGCAGCACACCGAAAATGGGCAGCCCTACGACGACCCGCTGGCCATGACCTGGGCGCTGGCCGATGCCGCGCAGGAAGCCGGCCTCGGCCTCACCGTGCTGCCGGTGCTCTATGAACGTGCCGGGTTCGCGCAGGCCGAGCTGCGCCACGATCAGCGCCGGTTCCGTCTCGATGCCGACGGGGTATGGCAGGCCGCCCACCGGGTGAACGACGCACGCCGCCCGCTGCTGACCGCCGGCCTGGCCATCCACTCGCTGCGCGCCGCCGCGCCGGTGTCGATCGCCCGGCTGCGCTCGCTCGCCAACGGCTTCGACGGCCCGATCCACATCCACGTGTCGGAGCAGACGGCCGAGGTAGACGACTGCCTCGCCGCCACCGGCGCGCGGCCGGTGCAGTGGCTGGCCCGCGAAGGCGGGCTCGATCGTCGCTGGCAACTGGTGCATGCCACCCACGTCAGCCCCGAAGAGATCGACGCGGTGGCCGCATCCGGTGCCGGCGTGGTGCTGTGCCCCAGCACCGAAGCCAACCTCGGCGACGGCCTCACCGACGTGCCCCGCTGGCTGGCCAGCACCACGCCGCTGACACTCGGCTCCGACAGCAACGTGAGCCGTGGCTGGCGCGACGAACTGCGCCTGCTCGAATACGGCCAGCGCCTGGGCCTGCGCCAGCGCAACGTGGCTGCCGGCGCCGAAGCCGGCCACCACCACAGCGCCACCGCCGAACGCCTGTGGTGCCGCGTGCTTGCCGGCAGCGGGCCTGCGGCGGGCATGGCGGCCTGGGGCTTGGTGCCCGGGGCACGCGCCGATCTGCTGGTGGTCGATACGCAGGATGCCAGCTTGCTCGGCGTGCCCGCCGATCACCTGCTCGACGCGCTGGTCTTCTCCACCCCCGCCAGACCGTGGCGCGACGTGATGGTGGCCGGGCGTTTTGTCGTCAACGATCACCGCCACGCGCAGTCGGCGGCGATCGCGGCGCGGTTTGCGCAGGTGATGGGTGAGGTGTGGGGCGCCTGATCTCAATCGACGCGGCCAGCGGGCGCCTCGATGAGCAACGGCTGCCCCACTCCAGCATAGGGGCGCGGATCACCTTGTCGATCTCGGTGCCAACCGGCCCAAGCCTTGGACCACCGCGCGGTGCGTCAGGGCATGCCGACGGACGTCGGCTCGAGCGGCTGGTCGGGCATCACCTCACCCATGCAGCTCGCGCAAGACCTCGGGATGCGCCACGGCGACGCGCAGCAATGTTTTTGCGGCACCGTTCGGCGCCCTCCGACCTTGCTCCCAGTCTTGCAGCGTGCGCGCCGACACGCCCAGGAGGTTTGCAAAATCCTGCTGCGACAACCCAACCTGTGCTCGTGCTTCGGCTGCCGCAGGCAGTTGAACTTTCGTCACACGAGCAGCTTTACCGTGCTTCATTTGGCGAACCGACTCAAGCAAGTCCTGCTGGAATTTTTGCGTTTCAGATGGCATCTTCGACTCCTTGTTTCAGTTCCGCCAGGAACGAGGTTGGCAAGTTGTCGAACTTGCCTTTCGTGTAAGCGATAAGCAACCAAATCGTCTCGTCGCTGACGTTGAAGTAGATCACCCGAGCCCCACCGCTCTTGCCCCGGCCCGACGTCGACCATCGAACCTTTCGGCACCCACCACTGCCTTTGATGAGATCTCCCGCCTCCGGGTTGATTGCAATCCAGGTGATGAACTCGTCGCGTTCCGCTTGAGTCCAGATCGGTCCCTCGGCCAGCAAGCCCTGCAACATCGGCAAGCTGGCCGCCTCATGCAAAGGCATGTCGCGCCGGATGCGCAACATGCGCGGGAAGCGCATCGCGATGCCGCTCTTGTGGCGGGTGCTGCGGTTCCATACCGCGAAGGTTTAATCGAGGCGACGCTTCGATTTCGATCCCCGAGCGCGCGGGCCGGCCGGAACAGCTTTGGCTTTTCGGTGCGATTGCGGCTGACTCTGATGCCGCTTCGCACATGCGAAAAGGACAGTCGCTTCAGTTCAAAGGCGTGAAGATCGCGCTGCGGCGCGTGCCGTCAACTAAGGTCACGCCACCTCTGATCACACCAGATTCGTTGATATCCCCGACGCTCACGGATCCAATAGCTGGGCTGCCTGGCTCCAAAGCATCCTTCAGCGCCACAGGTTCCTCGCCAACGCGCCAAATATGCGCTTCTTCGCCAATACTGCCGTTGTTGGTGACGTACAGTAACTCATCAGCTCCACCAATACCGTAGAGCGATTGAGATGCGTTATCGGGTAAGTCTAGGCAGCGCAACTCTTCCTTGCGCCTCCAAACACACATGGCTGACCTGAGGTCGGCACCAGATGCAGTTACCGCCATGGCGCCGGCCTCATTGATGTCGTACGCTGCACTTTGAATGCTATATCCCAGCTTGTCAGCCAATCGAAGCTCACGCCCGGAATTTACTGCACGATCACCCACCCACAGTACATCGTGCCCCAACTGCGATCGAACCGCACTATTACCCGCAACAGCAGGAGGACGGTGATCGAATGCCAAAAATGCCAAGTTGGATGCCACCTGGCGCTTGCTGTTTACGGCAACAAAGTATGCAGTTTCATCTGGTTTGAAGAGCCGGAAACCCCCAATAATCGTCCACGAAAAAGCTGTCGTAGATTGAACGTCATGCGGTGCCAATCCATCGAAATAGCCCACTACGTCCCCCTTCTGATTTAATCCGGTGACGTGGTAGCCGACATAACTCCATTCAACCGGTGGAAGGATTTGTACCCATCCACGAATCGGATCCCAAAAATAGCGTGCAGTTGGTTTGGTCTCATCTGAATAGATAGCCTGCTTGGCATCATTGATTGCGACGAGGTAGCCGCTATCCCATCCCAGAGCCGGTGGAATGGGCAGAACCTGTAGCTGACCGTCAGACGCCCGAATGAACGTGCGAACGGTGTTCTGATAGTCAACCTCCAAATACATTCTTGCGGCCGTATCACCTCGGTTGTTAAGTACTCCAACGCTGATGTGATCGTAAGGCGCCACGGGCTCCGGAATAGTCATACGGTAGATCGGCGCGGCCGTAGCGCAGGCGGCACCCAGCGTCAACGCACCGGTGACCAAAAAGGTTCGTCGAATCAAAGCAAACATCAGGGCGACTCCATCATGCTGGTGGCGGGCGCGATGCCCGATGGGTATCAACGGGCGCTCTTGGCAACCGTTCCCCTCGACCACCTTGGCAGAGTGATCGGGCGCGCGAGTTTGCGCCAAGGCCGCGCCGACCACCATCCCCAAAAATGTGGATGAGATTCGGCTGCCACCACCGAGTTGCCCCGGTTCATACGCTTTCCATTGTTACGATTGATCGCGCGCTTGTTGATCATCGACATTCGCGCGCACCCTGGCCGCATGCCGCCACTGCGCTTTTGGCGAGGCGATCAGGAAGAGAGCGCGATGGATTGCACCGCGCTCGCACGACTGCATCCAAGAACCAACAAGCAACAAGGGAGTCATTTGTCATGCCACCAACCATTGAGGATCTGATCGCCGAACTCGCGGCGATCCGCCAACGCGGACGCGTCCGCCTCGCGAGCACCTCGAATATTTCGATCAGCACCCTGCGCGAAAACCTCTCCGTTGACGGGGTACTGCTCGACGCAAACGACCTGGTCTTGCTCAAGAACCAGACTGCCCTTGCGGAGAACGGTGTCTACAAAGCGGCCGCGGCCGCGTCGGGAACTCCTGGACGCTTCTCGGAGTACGACACCTGGGCCGAGCTCTTTGCGACGAGCTTCGTGGTTGCTGAAGGTACCCTGCAGGGCGGAACGATCTGGCGATGCACCACCCCAACCGACGGGACGCTCGACACCACCTCCATCGAGTTTGAGGCGGTAGACAACGTGGGCCGGCTCACCGACCTCGCCGCCGATAATCTGAAGGACACGCATCATCTGATCGTGTACGACACCGACTGGGCCCTCACCGGCGTATCAGACGTAACGCGCCACAAGCGGGTGAGCGCCGTCGGGATGAGCGAAGCGCACCTGGTGGAACTGATCAACGATGCCGAACCCGCTTCACCATCCGTCAACGATGCGCCGGAGGCGGAATACCCCGACTTGAGCCGCGCAGACGCAATCCCTTTGCTAATCGACGGCGCGATACGAAAGATCGACCCCGTCGCACTGCAAGAGTTTGTGCTGGGTACGCCCTGGGCGCTGGACGCGACGGGGTCCGTTTCGGCAACCGCGACGATTCAGGCCAAGGCCGATTCGCTGCTGATTTACG
>JANMAS010000405.1:0-4875 GCA_031359975.1 Burkholderiales bacterium | reverse complement strand
GGGTGAACTCTGGGCGGCAGCGGTCAGGATGTCCTTGGCTTCGCGCTCCAGCGCGCGACCTTCGTTGCGGGCCTGCACGCAGGCTTCCAGCGCCACGCGGTTGGCGCAGGCACCGGCAGCGTTGCCCCAGGGGTGGCCCAGGGTGCCGCCGCCGAACTGCAGCACCGAGTCGTCGCCGAAGATGCTCACCAGCGCCGGCATGTGCCAGACGTGGATGCCGCCGGAGGCCACCGCGAAGACGCCGGGCATCGAGCCCCAGTCCTGGTCGAAGAAGATGCCCCGCGACCGGTCTTCGGGAATGAAGGATTCGCGCAGCAGGTCGATCCAGCCCAAGGTCGAGGCGCGATCGCCTTCGAGCTTGCCCACCACGGTGCCGGTGTGCAGGTGGTCGCCACCCGACAGGCGCAGGATCTTGGCCAGCACGCGGAAGTGAATGCCGTGATGCGGGTTGCGGTCGATCACGGCGTGCATGGCGCGGTGGATATGCAGCAGCATGCCGTTGTCGCGGCACCAGTTGGCCAGGCCGGTGTTGGCGCAGAAGCCGCCGGTGATGTAGTCGTGCATGATGATCGGCGCGCCGATCGCCTTGGCGTGCTCGGCGCGCTTGTACATCTCCTCAGGCGTAGGTGCGGTCACGTTCAGGTAGTGGCCCTTGCGCTCGCCGGTTTCGGCCTCGGCCTTCAGGGTGGCTTCCTGCACGAAGTCGAAGCGCTGGCGCCAACGCATGAAGGGCTGGCTGTTGATGTTCTCGTCGTCCTTGGTGAAGTCCAGGCCGCCGCGCAGGCACTCGTAAACCGCACGACCGTAGTTCTTGGCAGACAGGCCCAGCTTGGGCTTGATGGTGCAACCCAGCAGTGGGCGGGCGTACTTGTTCATCAGGTCGCGCTCGACCTGGATGCCGTGCGGCGGGCCGCCGCAGGTCTTGATGTAGGCGATCGGGAAGCGCACATCTTCCAGTCGCAGGGCTCTCACGGCCTTGAAACCGAACACGTTGCCCACCAGGGACGTGAACACATTGACGACCGAACCTTCTTCGAACAGGTCGATCGGGTAGGCGACGAAAGCGTAATAGCAGGTGTCGTCGCCGGGTACGTCTTCGATGCGGTAGGCGCGGCCCTTGTAGTAGTCCATGTCGCTGAGCAGGTCGGTCCACACCGTTGTCCAGGTGCCGGTGGACGACTCGGCTGCCACGGCGGCTGCGGCCTCCTCGCGGTCCACGCCGGGCTGCGGCGTGATCTTGAACACCGCCAGGATGTCGGTATCCAGCGGGGCGTACTCGGGCATCCAGTACGTCTGCCGGTATTCCTTGACCCCGGCGTTGTAGGTCTTGACAGCCATATCCGCTCCTGATGCAAATGACACTTGGTGGCACGTGAGCGCACTTGTTGCGCCCCTGGCTTGGGCGCCGTGCGCTGAACCTGTGCAAAGTGTGCTGGTGTGGTGCGGCTATGGAAAGTAAAATGATTAGATCGTTATGTTTTAGTTTTCTAAACCTAAACCGCCACCGATGAACCTGAAGCACGCCAGCCTGCACCAGTTGCGCATCTTTCATGCGGTCGCCCGCCACGGCAGCTTTGCCCGCGCCGCCGAGGCGCTGCATTTGTCGCCGCCCACGCTGTCACTGCAGGTCAAGCAACTGGCTGAAAGCGTGGGGCAGGCACTCTTCGACCAGCTGGGCAAGAAGATCTTTCTCACACCCGCCGGGCAGGTGCTGGCAGAGGCCTGCCAGGACATCGAGCGTCGGATGGAGGCCCTGTCGCAAGACCTGGCGGCACTGCAAGGGCTTGAAAAGGGCAGCCTGAAGGTCGCTATCCTGACATCGGCAAAGTACACCGTGCCCAAGCTGCTGGGTGGTTTCTGTGTCGCGCATCCGGGCATCGATGTCGCGCTGCACGTGGGCAACCGAGAAAGCCTGTTGCGGCGCCTGGCCGCCAACCAGGACGACCTCTACATCATGGGTCAGCCGCCAGAACAACTGGACGTGGCGAGTGAGCTGTTCGCCGAGAACCCGCTGGTGGTGGTGGCCCCGCCCGCACACCCCTTGGTGGGGCAGCGCAAGCTGTCGCCGAAGCGGCTGGCGAGTGAGCCGTTCATCCTGCGCGAGCCAGGCTCGGGTACACGCCTGACGACCGAGAGATTCTTCACCGCACACGGCATCACCCTCAGGAACCGGCTCGAAGTCGCCAGCACCGAGGCCATCAAGCACACCGTGGCCGGCGGTCTGGGGCTCGCCGTGGTGTCGGTCACCACCATCGCGGCGGAACTGGCGCTGGGCACACTGTCGCAGTTGGACGTACAAGGCTTCCCATTGATGCGGAACTGGTACGTGGTATATGCCAAAGGAAAGCGACTCACGGCCGTGGCCGCAGCCTTCAAGGCCTGGCTCCATGAGCACCGCTCGACCATGACGCCTTCGGCGCCCGGCCGACGGCGAAAGTGAATGTCCAGCCTATGTCAGTGCAGGATCCCGTATCGGTCACGCTACGAGAAAAGTGCGCCACCGCCCGAGTACCGTGATGACGCTGTTGCATTCATCGACAAGATCGTCGCAAAGGTCGCTTGACCATGCATAAGAAAATGTGGACGAAATGAACGGCGATCAAATCATTCAGCTCGTGTTGACGGTGACCGCCAGTGGCGGCCCATTCGCATCTCATCGACCGCCCTTCAGAAGTACATCGACAAGCTCACCCGGCAGCGTGTCCATCTCTATCTCGATCACGTCCGAGCCGTTTGACAATTCCAACGATGATGCGCGAAACCCACGCTCATGAACGTCGACCGGGCCTTCGCCGTTCGTGTGCCGTCCGGAAGGGGAGACAAACGACCCCGCCGGGTTGATCGCGCTCATCCGCCAGACCAGCCGCTTCACCTCCTTGACGACCTTGCGTTCAAACATGCTCTGGTGTTCTGGCTCGTGGTTCGATTTCGCTCAGCGGCAACCGCACTGGCCCCCAGCTGGAGAGCGTGCTGCAAAGCCTGATCAGAGGTCAGCCAACGATGGCCGCCCGAGGCCTCGGTATCTCGGTAGACCTCATGCACGCCGATCTTGCCGTCACTGGATGAATTGACGATCACCGCCGCCAAGTGCCCCTGCCCGGCTCGAAGCTCCAAAGAGCCTGCATGGATCCGGTAGTCCCCGTCGTCCCTGTCCTCGAACCGCATATGCTTTCCCCCGGGCTGCGGCTTGACGCTGACAGCATTCAATCGCGCTGTCTGTTCGCTGGCCAACACAACGAAAATAAACCCAAACATTCGTCGGCGCTCTGCCTCGCCCAATTGCGGCAGCAATCGGCGGTCTTGCCGGCTCAGACGCGCTACCTCCGCATGTTTGCACCGAGGTTTGAGATCTTCCAGGCAGGCACGGCGGTGCGCACGATCACGGCCCATGCCATCGATTCGCCCCGGGGCACCTCGCAAACGATCGAGTCGCCAAGATTGCCAGCCATCCGCCTCGCGTAGGGATCATGGAAGATGGAATCGGCCGCTCCGACTCGAACGCGCGATACATCGCGACCCATTGGGCTGTGTCGGAGATGTGAGTGATGGGCATGGGCACTGTGTCGCTGGCCGACGACTTGCAGCCGCACCGGCAGACCCTCGAAGATCTCGTCCCCCGCACTCGCCGCGATTCCGCGCTTCAGCCCTTCCCCAACTCCTCTTGGAGCCCTTTCGACAGCGCAACGCCAGCATCAACACTCATCTCGACTGGCAAAACGGCTCCGTTCTCGAACATGAGTTGCATGCGCACGTTTCCGTCGATTTCCGAAGGCGTCGCGGCTACGGCCAACACGTCCAGTGCCGCCGCGGGAGCGCCCGGAGGCTGTTCAGTCTTGTCCAACAGTGCGATGGCAACGGCGGGGGCCAGCTCGGTCGCGATGGCGACATTCGTCGCTGACCGTTTGGAGCTTTTACGCGCACGCGTCCCAGTTCGCTTGGAAGCCGGCTTTGTGATCCGCACTGACGTTGGTGAACGTGCCACTTGGGACGACTTTGTCATGGTTTCGTAGACTGAGGAGGAGGGGCGACACAGAACTATACGCGCGGGGAATGTGAGCAGGCAAGGCAGCGGCTACCGATGCCACCAACGGCTGGAAAGCCGAGCAATGGCGCGCCCGGCACTGCCCACACCAGGAGCGCCTTGGCCGAACCTTCGACCCCATGAGCCCCACGAATGGTGAGATGAAGTCGAAGTAGAACTGGATCGGCTTGCCGGTTTCGGCCGTCACGATGTCGCTTTCGACTCGGCCGAGCGGGATGGTGCCCACTCGATGCTGAACAGATACCCCTTCAGGCCGGCAGCGATGCGCTGACGAGTTTCGTGGGAGGCGCCCTCCTCGGCAGCTGCCAACTCGATGCACACGACCTGGCCCCGGCCGGATTCCTCGCGCACGGCCAGGGCCACGATCGGTTCACCCTGCAGCACCTCCAGCAAGTGCCGTCGTGTGCAGTCCTCCCGCAACGCCGGTTTGTAGACCTTTCCCACTGCGGTCATGGGCAGTTGCTCCAGCACGAAGAGCCGCCGCGGGAGTGCGGGTGGTTCATTGATGGTGCCCCTGGCGAAAGCGAGCAGTTCGTCCTCGGTGACGCAAGCGCCTTGCCGCAGCGTGACATAGGCCACCGGCACTTCGCCGGCGTAGGCGTCCGGCATGCCGACCGCGCCCGCGTCGGCCACTGCGGGGTGCCGCATCAGGCACGCTTCGATCACGGCCGGGTCGATGTTGTGGCCGCCGCGGATGATCAAGTCCTTGGTGCGCCCGGTGATGAACACGCGGCCCGTCGCATCGATGTAACCCACGTCTCCGGTGATGAGCCAGCCGTCGGCGGCGAACAAGGGGGCGGATTGAGCCGCGTCCTTGTAGCCGGGCGTCACGT
>JANMAS010000329.1:0-2757 GCA_031359975.1 Burkholderiales bacterium | reverse complement strand
AGAAGAACCACGGGGTAAGCTTCCGGGTCATGGCCAAGTGGCTGCGCCTCGCCGGCTGCGACCACCTCCACACCGGGACGGCCGTTGGCAAGCTCGAAGGCGATCCGATGACGGTCCAGGGCTACTACAACGTGTGCCGCGACAGCTACACCAAGCAGGATCTGCCGCGCGGCCTGTTCTTCGACCAGGACTGGGCCGACATCAAGAAAGTCATGCCGGTGGCGTCCGGCGGCATCCACGCCGGCCAGATGCACCAGTTGCTGACCTACCTCGGCGACGACGTCGTGCTGCAGTTCGGTGGCGGCACGATTGGCCATCCCCAGGGCATCCAGGCGGGTGCCACCGCCAACCGCGTGGCGCTGGAGTCGATGGTGCTGGCGCGCAACGAAGGCCGCGACATCTGGAACGAAGGGCCACAGATCCTGCGTGACGCCGCCAAGTGGTGCTCGCCCCTCAAAGCCGCTCTCGACACCTGGGGTGACGTGAGCTTCAACTATGAATCCACCGATACGGCGGACTTCGTGAACACCCCGACCGCGTCAGCCTGAAGGAGAACCAATCATGATGACCAACCACGGCAATCGCCTCACGCAAGGGCAGTTCTCCTATCTGCCCGATCTCACCGACGCGCAGATCACCCTGCAGATCGAATACGCCCTGAAGAACAACTACGCAGTGGGTATCGAGTACACCGACGATCCCCACCCACGCAACACCTACTGGGAGATGTTCGGCAACCCGATGTTCGACATCAAGGATCCAGCCGGTATCCTGATGGAGATCAATTCGTGCCGGAAGACCTTCCCCAACCTGTATGTGCGTATTACCGCATTCGACTCGACGCAGGGCGTGGAGTCTCCGCGCATGTCGTTCATCGTCAATCGGCCTGCCAATGAGCCTGGCTTCGGCCTGGCCAGGACGGAAGTGGAAGGGCGTTCTGTACGCTACCGTATCTCGTCCTACGCCACCGACAAGCCGGAAGGCGAACGTTACTGACACCCGCACCAAAGGAAAACGACATGACCGTGCACCGCATCGCCCCGAGCATCCTGTCGGCCGACTTCGCTCGGCTCGGCGAGGAGGTGAAGGCGGTGCTGGCCGCCGGCGCCGACTGGATTCACTTCGACGTGATGGACAACCATTACGTGCCGAATCTGACCATCGGTCCGGCGGTGGCTCAGGCCATCAAGCCGCATTGTGTGCGGCCGGACGGCAAGGCCGTCATGCTCGACGTGCACCTGATGGTGCAACCGGTGGATGAACTGGCGCTGGCATTCGCCAAGGCGGGGGCTGACCTCATCAGCTTTCATCCGGAGGCCAGCGCGCACGTCGATCGCACCATCGAGCTGATTCGATCCCAGGGTTGCAAGGCGGGCCTGGTGTTGAACCCCGCCACCCCGCTCGAAGTGCTCAACTGGTGCATCGACAAGCTCGACCTGATCCTGATCATGAGCGTCAATCCCGGCTTTGGCGGGCAGAGCTTCATTCCCGGCGCATTGCGCAAGATCGAGCAGGTGCGCAAGCTGATCGATGCGAGCGGCCGTGACATCCGGCTGGAGGTGGATGGCGGCATCAAGATCGACAACATCCGCCAGGTGGCCGAGGCCGGCGCCGACACCTTCGTGGCCGGCAGTGCCATCTTCGGCAAGCCGGATTACAAGGCGGTGATCGACGCGATGCGCGCCGAGCTGGCATCGAAACCCGTCGGAGCCTGAGGCAATGAACGCACCGAAGCCCCTCGAACCCAGCGCCGATGCGCCGCGCACCGTCTCGGCGGTGCTGGCCCAAAGCCAGGTCGAGTCCGTGATGGACGAGCTCGACCGGGATCTGATCGGCCTGGCGCCTGTGAAACAACGCATCCGCGATGTGGCGGCGCTGCTGGTGATCGACAAGCTGCGCATGAATCTCGGGCTGACGGCACAGACACCGTCGCTGCACATGTGCTTTACCGGCAATCCCGGCACCGGCAAGACGACGGTGGCGATGCGCATGGCGCAGATCCTTCATCGCCTGGGCTATGTGCGCAAGGGCCATCTGGTCTCGGTGACGCGCGACGATCTCGTGGGCCAGTACATCGGCCACACCGCTCCCAAGACGAAGGAAGTTCTCAAGAAGGCGATGGGCGGCGTGCTGTTCATCGACGAGGCCTACTACCTTTACCGGCCCGAGAACGAACGCGACTATGGCCAGGAGGCCATCGAGATTCTTCTGCAGGTGATGGAAAACCAGCGCGACGATCTGGTGGTGATCCTGGCCGGCTACAAAGACCGCATGGACACCTTCTTCCAGTCCAATCCCGGCATGAGTTCGCGCATCGCGCACCACCTCGATTTCCCGGATTACTCGGCAGACGAACTGCTGTCGATCTCCGACCGCATGCTCGGCCAGATGAACTACTGTTTCGGAGACGGTGCCCGCAAGACCTTCGAAGACTATCTCGGCCGGCGCATCGGCATGCCGCACTTCGCCAATGCGCGCAGCGTGCGCAACGCGCTGGACAGAGCGCGCCTGCGCCAGGCCAGCCGCTTGTTTGCCGATCGTGATCGCGAGCTCACACAAGCCGATCTGACGACCATCGCCGAATCCGACATCCGTGCCAGCCGCGTGTTCGCCGATGGGCCACCGGACGATTCAAATCAAGACTGAGGGGAACTCCCACATGCATACCGGCCGCACCACGCTGTCCAAGTTCCTGATCCAGCAACTCAAGGGGATCGATGGTGCCAATGACCTGGCCGCGTTGCTCGTCGATGTGGC
>JANMAS010000308.1:0-3125 GCA_031359975.1 Burkholderiales bacterium | reverse complement strand
GCCGCCTGCGCAGCCGAAGCGCGCAGGAAATCAGGCAACCCGGCCAGATCGGCGTCACCCATCAGGGCCAGCGCAAACTCGGCCTCATCGGCCAGCACATTTTGCGCAAAGGCGGTGTGAAGCTCGGCGAGCCTTTCGGTGAGCACCGCGCAGCGGGCCCTGGCCACCGGTTCCAGCCGCGCACCGGCACGCACGAAATCGAGGTGGGTGCGCTCGATCAGCCGCAACGACGCCGCATCCAGGCCCAATGCATCGCGTTGCTCGTACAAGGCCTGGACGCGGGCGAAAAGGCCCTGGTGCTGGTAGGTGGCGTTGGCGTGTGCCGCCATGGGGGCGGCCAGCGTACGCTGCACCGACTGCAAGGCCGACGATGTCTGCGATGCGGTGAGGTTCCAGTACACCGCCTCGATGCGCGACAAGCGGCGCCCGCTGCGATCGAAGGCGGCGATGGTGTTGGCAAACGAAGCCGGCTCGGTCTGGTTGGCGATCGCCTGCAGTTCGTCGTCGTGCTCGGCCATGGCCGCGCGCAGCGCAGGCTCGAAATGCTCGGCCCGGATGGCGGCGAAAGGTGGCACGCCGAAGGGCGTGTGCCATGGCGCCAGCAAGGGATTGCCGGCGATCGACGCGCCTTGATTGATGACCTGCTCCATTGCGCCCCCGTCACATCCGTTTCTCAGGGCGCCGCGAGCCGCGCCCACGCGGCGGCGTCTACCCTGCCAAGCCCGTCATGATGCCATCGTTACCGAGGCCGCGACACCTGCCTTGGCAGGAGGGTCTATTGGAAGAATCGCCTACCGGCGCACGGCGAACCCTCAGGGCACCGCCAGTGTGAAGATAGCGCGGCCCGAGTAGGTGCCCGCCGGCACGACTGCCGCGTTGGCGTACGAGTAGCTGAAGCAGTTTTCGAGGTAGACATTGCGCCCGACGTTGGCGAGTTGCAGCGTCCCGCCGTTGAACGTGCCGGCGGGAATGTCGGCGGCTGGATTTCCGTTGGCGGTGCTGGTCCAGCTGATCTGCGAAAACGGGAGGGTGTCGCTCCCGCTGTTCAGGTTGGCCGGTGTCGTGACCTGCAGCGTGGCCGACGCCGAGCCCGCGGTGGCATTGGGCTGGCGATAGGAGGCGCCGATGTACACCTGGGCCGGTGGATTGCAGACGGCAAAGTTGTCGACCGGACTGGCCGACTGGGTGCTGTCGCTGGTCATGGCCAGTGCCGTGCCGTTGCCCACGCTGGCCGCGGGCACAGCGAGCGAGACGGTGTTGACCGTCGTGTTGCTGGCGCTCGCGGTGCCCACACCCACCATCAGGAACAACTGCTTGGGCCCCGGCGTCAGCGTCAGCACCCAGGCTGACGCCGGCGCGGCCCACAAAGCGGCCAGAAGCCAAGGCGCGCGGCGAACCCACGCAGCGTGGGGCCTCATGTCAGGGCATGCTGGCGGTGTAGGTGACGCGGCTATTGTTGGCGTTTACGCCACCGTAGGTGCCGGGCGGGACGACCGCGGCGTTCAGGTAGGAGAAGGTCCACTTGGCGTCGCGGTTCACGACCTTGCCGGTGGCAGGCACCGTGGTGGTGGTGGTCGCCGCGTCGGCCAGGGCCGGTGCAGCCAGCGCGGTTGCGCTTGTCAGCACGGCCGAGGCCGTCGAGATCTGGCCGAACGAGACCGTGTCGCCCAGGCCGTTGCCCAGCGCGCCGACGGTGGTGGAGGTCAAGGTGACGTTGCCGTTGTTGCCCACCACCTTGGCTGTGACAGACCCGTTGCCGAGATCGCCCGAGCCGGCGGTGGCGGCGATCACGCTGCCGTCGCCCACGTTCGCCGCGGGCACGACGAAGTCGATCAGGTTGATGGTGGTGTTGTTCGCGAACGAGGTGCCGGTGCCAACCTGCAGGAACAGCGTTTTCGGCACGGTGATGCGGAAGTCCAGCCGAGCGGTGGCGTTCAAGGTGCCGGTGCCGGTCTGGAGATTCGATTCAGCCTGCGCGAGCATGGGCGCACCCAGCGCGACGAGGGCGGCGGCGGCACCGAGGGTGCGAATGAAGGACGTGTTCATGAGGCTTTTTCTCCCGACGATCAGTGAGTGAACCGTCCTGCCATGACACGGCATCGACGGTGAAATTAATTATGGTGGTCGGCCGTGTGGCAGCCCCTGCCTATCGGAGAGGTCTCGAGACATTTGCCTCCTGCCTGTTGCGGGAACTCTTCACTTATGTGCGCTTCATGGTGTTGCCCCGCTTCAGTCGGGCGAAATCCGGTCGATAGCGCCTTCAGGAGGACGCGCGGTGCGGCCTCCGATGACAAAGGCACACCCGTGCGAAAGCCGGGGTCGCAAAGCCACCGGTCTACGGTCCTTCGGGATCACGATAGCGGGGTCGCCATGAACGAGCCGGTGCGCTTGGCACCAAGCTCCCACCTGAACCCGTTCAGGCCATGCGATCCAGCCCCGGTGTCATGCGCTCCTCAGCTGCCGTGCGACGCCACGCAAGAGGGCTGGACCGATGGATCGCAACAATGCACAGGAAAGCGAGCGCGTCGACCTCGGCGCTGGTCGCGTTTATCGCTTGGGAGCCATCGCAGGCCTGCTCGCCGCGGCGCTGGTCTCGCCTTGCCATGCCGACTCCGCGCTGCGCAGCGCATCCGGCGGCAGCGGCGCGATCAGCGGCAGCGCGCACCTCGACTTCCGCATCACGGTGCTGCCATCCCTGAGCTTGTCGGCGCAAGGCGCTGGCTATCGCGTGCAGGGCAACAGCGGCGTGCTCACGCTGCAGCACAGCCGCGTCGGCGCCGAAGACGGCCGCGCACCGGCCAACAGCGCACAACTGAGCCCGCGTCGTCAGGTGGTGGACACGGCGCTGCGTACCGCGAGCCCGGATACCGGCGATCTCGTCACCGTCGCGTCGCCATGACCAGGGCGGCGGGGCGCGCTGCGCCGCTCGTGTCCCCCGTCGGCCTTCGGCCTCCTCCTCCTTGACCTCGCTGCGCACCGCACCCCACCGCCCTGGCCCTGTAGCCACCGAGGCTGTTTGCGGGTGGAAGGGCAACAGCGCGGCCCGGCCGAGGGGGCCGGGTGGCCGGCGCAGCGAAGTCAAGGAGGAGGCCGCAGGCCGGGGGACATGAGCGGAGCCGGCCACC
>JANMAS010000303.1:0-7811 GCA_031359975.1 Burkholderiales bacterium | reverse complement strand
GGGTGCCTGTGGCTTGCCCGAGGAGCCCATCAGGAACGACACTTTCGGATAGTCCTTCGCCACCTTGCGCGCGGCGGCTTCCACCGCGAAGGATTCGCCCACGATCAGGGTGTTGCCCTTTTCCGCGTATTGGCGCATGACTCGCTCGTAGTCGGCGTTGGTGACGTTTTCGCTGAACACGTACTCCACTTCGCCACGCGCCACGGCGGCTTTCAGCGCCTTGTCGATGCGGCTGACCCATTGCTGCTCCACCGGCACGGTATAGATGGCGGCCACCTTGAGCTTGCTTTGCGCGGCCGCCCAGGGCGTCAGCGACAAGGTGGCGATGGCGGCGGCAATGGCAAGCAGATGACGACGATGGACGGGCATGGTGACTCCGGTGGTGGATCAGCAATTATGGACAAACGTAGATCGCCCCCGGCACTCTTGCGCGCCTGTCGCGTTGGCTCGTTTCAGCGGCTGGGGCAGCGTTTCTACACTCGCCGATACATTTAGAAATGGGAGGGAAAACGATGGACTACACCACATCGATGGGGGCTGAAACGCTGGAGCGATCAAGCGCATGGCGACATGTGCTGCCGATCGAGTTCACCGGCTCGGGCAGCGAGTACTTTCGCATCTGGGTGGTGAATCTGCTGCTGACGATCGTGACGCTGGGGCTGTACTACCCGTGGGCCAAGGTGCGCAGGTTGCGCTACTTTTGCGGCAACACGAAAGTGGGCGGCTATCCGCTGGATTTCCACGGCGATCCGAAAAAGATGCTGCGCGGGTTTGTGCTCGTCATGCTGCTGCTGGTGGCCTACTCCGGTGCCGGACACTTCTCTGCCGTGGCGGGCCTGGTTGCGCTGGTGGTGATGCTCTTCGTCTGGCCGCCGCTGTTGCGGGCGTCGATGCAGTTTCGTCTGGCCAACACCAGCTGGCGCGGCCTGCGCATGCGCTTCGTTGGCGATGTGAAGGGTGCTTATGTAGCCATGGCACCGGCCTTCGTGGCGGCGATGGTGCTGGCCGTGTTGGGGTTGCTGCTGCGGCAAGCGGGCCTGGATACGCCGGAACAGGAGGTCGCGCCCCGCATCGCCTGGCTGGCCTTTGCGCCCATCGCGGTGATGCTGGTGGCGATGCTCGCCTTGCCGTTGATGTGGTGGTTGATGAAGAAGTACCAGCACGATCACTACGCCATCGCCCATCTGCAGGCGCACCTGAGCGCCGGCCCGGGGCGGTTCTATGCGATCTTTGCCAAGGCGGTGGTCCTGGCGCTCGCCGTCGCGCTCGCCGGGGTTCTGCTTTTCGGCGCGTTTTTCCCGGCCAGCGCGAGGTTGCAGTCCTACGCTGACCGCGCGGACGCGGGCGCTCCGCCGTGGTGGATGGGTTTTGCGCTGATTGGCGTGATGCTGGCCTTCCTCGCCATGTTCCTGGTCAGCCGCCCCTATTTCGTGAGCCGGATGCAAAACCTGCTGTGGGGCCGCACGGGCAATGATGAACTCCGCTTCGTCAGCACGCTGCGCTTCTGGCCGCTGTTTCGCCTCAGCCTGAAGAACTTGCTGTTGATGGGGGTCACGCTCGGCCTGTACTGGCCGTTTGCGATGGTCGCGACGACGCGCATGCAGATGGAGGCGATCAAGGTGGAGACGCAAGTGGACCCTGACACGCTGTTCAGCGCGGCCAACGCCCAAGCCGGCGATGCGGCCGGTGACGCCGCCGGTGATTTGTTCGGCATCGACATCGGAATGTGATGTCGATCCGGCGCCCCGGCATCGCAGCGCAGTACTTCGACGGCCGCTCGGCGCGGCCCGTCGCGGTGAGCCTGCATGTCGATGGTGATCACCTCGTGATCGACGCCACGGACGGCGATTTGCCCGTGGCCTTGCGGGTGCCCACCCGCGATGTGCTGTGGCCCGAACGGCAGCGGCACGGCCAGCGGGTGGCCCATCTGCCGCAGGGCGCCAGCATCGTGTGCGCCGATGCGCCCGGCTGGGATGCCTGGCGCCACGCGGCGGGCGGGCATGACTCGATCGTCGTGCGCATGCAGCAGAGCTGGCGTGGCACGCTGGCGGCCGCGGTGGCCTTGATGGTGGTGCTGGTGGCCGCTTACGTGTGGGGCGTGCCGCTGGCCGCCAAAGCCATCGTGCAGCGCATCCCGCCGACGATCGACGAGCAGCTGGGTGAGCGCGCGCTGCAATCGCTGCGCCAGCGATGGCTGATGCCCAGCACCTTGCCGCTCGATGCGCAACAGCGGCTGCGGCGCCGGTTTGCAGAGGTGGCCGACGTGGCGTACGGTTCGTTGCCGCCGCCCGCGTATCGATTGGCATTCCATGCCAGCCACCTCGGGCCCAATGCCCTGGCCATGCCGGGCGGCACCATCGTGATGACTGACGAGCTGGTGCGGTTGTTTGCCGACGACGAAGCGGTGTTGGTGGGTGTGTTTGCCCACGAACTCGGCCACCTGCGGCATCGGCACGGCATGCGCTCCCTCGTGCAAGCCTCCGCGCTGGGTGTGGCGGCGAGCCTGGTGTTTGGTGATTTCAGCACCGTGCTCGCCACCGCGCCGGCCCTGCTGGGCCAACTCGGCTACTCACGCGATTTCGAGCGCGAAGCCGACGACGAATCCATCCGTGTGATGCAGGCGGCAAGCATCGATCCGGCGCACATGGCGCGGTTCTTCGAGGTGATCGCCGAGACCGCCAAGAACCGCGAAGACGCCGACACCGGCGTACCGGGAATCGCCTTGTCGTCCCATCCCGCCACCGACGAGCGCGCCGAGCGCTTCCGGCATGCCGGGCGCGAGATGCCCGCCGAACCGGCGCGCTGAAACAAAACGCCCACAAACCGACCACAAAACGCGCGCGGGTGGGAATCCGAAGGTGCCGGGCTTCTACAATTCCGGCCATTCGAGAAGTAGGGCCCCATGACCATTTCCACCCTCTCGGCGCTCTCGCCGCTGGACGGCCGCTACGCTGCCAAGCTCACGCCGCTGCGGCCGCTGATGTCGGAGTTCGGCCTGATGCACCGCAGGGTGCAGGTGGAGGTGGAATGGTTCATCGCCTTGTCCGACGCCGGCTTCGCGGAATTTCCGACGCTCAGCGAGGCTGCGCGCGGCCTGTTGCGCTCCCTCGTGGTGCGTTTCAACGAGGCTGATGCCCGCTCCATCAAGGACATCGAAAAGACCACCAACCATGACGTCAAGGCGGTGGAGTACTGGCTCAAGGAGCGCGTGGCCGGCAACCCCGAGCTGAAGGAGTCGTGCGAGTTCGTGCACTTCGCCTGCACCAGCGAAGACATCAACAACACCAGCCATGCACTGATGTTGCGCGCCGCCCGCGCCGATGTGCTGCTGCCGGCCATCGACGGCATCATTCAGCGCATGACGGCCATGGCGCAGGCGATGGCGCAGCAGCCGATGCTCTCGCGCACGCATGGGCAGGTTGCCAGCCCCACCACGGTGGGCAAGGAAGTGGCCAACGTGGTGATGCGGCTGCGTGGCGCCCGCCAGCGCATCGCCGATGTGCCGCTGCTGGCCAAGATGAACGGCGCCGTGGGCAACTACAACGCCCACCTCGCCGCCTACCCCGATCTCGACTGGGAAGCCTTCTCCCGGCGTGTGGTGCAGGATCAGCTCGGGCTCAACTTCAACCCCTACACGATCCAGATCGAGCCGCACGACTACATGGCCGAGTTGTTCGACGCCATCACCCGCTGCAACACGATCCTGATCGATTGGTCGCGCGATGTGTGGGGCTACATCTCCCTGGGCTTCTTCACCCAGCGCACCAAGCCTGGCGAGGTGGGTTCATCCACCATGCCGCACAAGGTGAACCCGATCGACTTCGAGAATGCCGAGGGCAACTTCGGGCTGGCCAACGCCATGCTCACGCACCTGTCGCAAAAGTTGCCCATCAGCCGTTGGCAGCGCGATCTCACCGATTCCACCGTGTTGCGCAACATGGGCGTGGCGCTGGGTTACGCGGTGCTGGCTTGCGA
Organism: Burkholderiales bacterium; assembly: GCA_031359975.1. Lineage (GTDB taxonomy): Bacteria > Pseudomonadota > Gammaproteobacteria > Burkholderiales > Burkholderiaceae_C > JANMAS01. The sequence continues at coordinate 3,836 of JANMAS010000303.1, read as the reverse complement.
CAGCCTCACCCGCGGTCTCGACAAGCTGGAGCTCAACCGCGCCGCGCTCGCCGCCGATCTCGACGACGCCTGGGAAGTGCTGGCCGAGCCGATCCAGACGGTGATGCGCCGCTACGGCCTGCCCGAGCCCTACGAACAACTGAAAGCCTTCACCCGCGGCCAGCCGATGACGCGCGAGCTGATGCAGGGCTTCATCGCCCGGCTGGCCTTGCCCGGAGCCGAGAAAGAGCGCCTGCTGGCGATGACGCCGGCCACCTATATCGGCCTGGCGGCGCAGCTGGCCGAGCGCTCGGCGCGATGACCTGGCTGCAGCCGCTGGCGCGGGCGCAGCAGGCCAGCGGGTCGATGCTGTGCGTTGGCCTGGATCCCGAGCCCGCCAGGTTCCCTGTGCACTGGCGCGGCGATGCGGCGCGCATCTTTGACTTCTGCGCTGCGATCGTCGATGCCACGCACGATCTGGCGGTGGCCTTCAAGCCGCAGATCGCCTATTTCGCCGGCCACCGCGCCGAGGATCAGCTCGAACGCCTGATCGCGCACATCCACCGCGTGGCACCCGATGTGCCGGTGATCCTCGACGCCAAGCGCGGCGACATCGGCGCCACCGCTGAACAATACGCGCTGGAAGCCTTCGAGCGCTACCAGGCCGATGCGGTGACGCTGTCGCCCTACATGGGTTTCGATTCGATCGAGCCGTTTCTGCGTCACGATGACAAGGGCCTCTTCCTGCTCTGCCGCACATCGAACCCGGGCGGTGACGATCTGCAGGCGTTGGCGCTTGAGGGGGGTGATCGGCTGTTCGAGCGCGTCGCTCGGCTGGCTGCCGGCCCCTGGAACCGCGACCAGCGGCTGGGCCTGGTGGTGGGTGCCACCTACCCGGCCGAGATCGCCCGGGTGCGCGAACTCGCGCCCGACCTGCCCTTGTTGATCCCCGGTATCGGCGCCCAGGGCGGCGATGCGCTGGCCTCGGTGCGTGCGGCGGTGGGCAGGTCGGGCGTTTCGAGCCCCGGGCGCATCGTGATCAATTCGTCGCGCGCCATTCTCTACGCCTCGGCCGGCAGCGATTTTGCCGATGCCGCGCGCACCGTGGCCGCGTCCACCCGCGCCACGCTCGAAGCCGCCTTTACCAACACCTGATGCGCCGCCGGGGCGGCGAGGCGCGGATAATGCTTGGCGATGGCTGCCGGGCGTGCAGGGTAGAGCGTCGAGACAGACGTCGTCCGGGCCACAGATGTCTCCAGAACATCCCGGGCTCATGCCAAACTGGCTTTCACCATCCGTAGAACCACTCGACGAGGCGCGTGCTCAAGTCACGCGTTACCTTTTCGCGACCGTGGCCGCCGCTGCCGCGATGGTGGCGTTGCTGCTGGGTTTTCTGCCCGAAGGCCTGGCCTCGCGCGAGCGCATCCTGTTGCTGGCTTCGCTGGGGCTGCTGGTGAGCGGCAGTTTGATCGCCATGCGTGTTCGCGCCGATCAGGTTCCGGTGGCCACAGGCGTGATCACGCTCGGCATCAATACCTGCGTGGCGCTCATCTCGTGGCGGCTCGGCTGGGGCATCGCTTCGCCGGTGCTCAGCTTGCTCGGGCTGGTGAGCTGCGTGGTGATGGTGGTGTCGGGCTACCGGATTGGCGCGTTCGCGGCGGTGCTGGCGGTTGCCGTCGTGGTGGGGCTGGCTGCCGCCACCCAGCGCGGCTGGCTGCCAGCCGTGGGTGGCGGGTCGCAGTTGCTGCTCTGGCTGTTCTTCCACCTGCTGGCGATCGGCAGCGGAGCCGCCGCCGGCGTGCTGGTGGCGATGGGCGCCAATCGGTTCGTGCTGGCGAGCGACGAGCGCGAAACGCGCTTTCGCGGCCTGCTCGGCATCGCCGCCGACGCCTACTGGGAGACGGATCGTGAGCACCGACTGAGCCATCTGTCGTGGCAGATCACGCGAGGCACCTTCGTGCCAGTGCGCGATGTGCCGCTGGAGCGCCCGTGGGCCACCAGCAAACTGCGCCTGGGGCCGGAGGCGCAGGCATCGCTGCGCAGTGCAATGGTCGCGCGCGAGCCGTTCCGCGAAATTCCGGCCGTCGCCGAGATTTCGGGCGACGATTTGCATCTGCTCGTCAGCGGCGAACCGCGGCGCGACGCCGAAGGCCACTTCACCGGCTTCTGGGGCGTGCTGTGGGATGCCAGCGATGCGGTGCTCGCGCAGCGCGCGCTAGTGCTCACCGAAACCCGCTGGCGCGATCTCTTCACCCACTTGCCCACGCCGGTCGTCCTGCATCGCCAGGGCCTGGTGATCGAGGCCAATCCGGCGGCGCTGGCCTTGTTCGGCTTTGCCGACCCGGCATCGATCGCCGGATTCCGCTTGCTCGACATGTTCGAGGAGCAAGACGGCCAACGCGCCGCGCGTCGAATCGCGCAACTCGACTCGATGCCGGTGGGCGAGCCCTTGCCGCCTTCGGAATTTCGCTTCCGCACACGCTCCGGCGAGGCCCGCGTGATGCGCGGCACCGGCGTGCGGCTGGATACCGAGGGTGGCGGGTCGATGCTGTCGTTCTTCGTCGACGAGACCGAGCGCAAATCGTCCGAGGAGCGTTTGCGCCACTCCGAATCCTTGCTCTCGCACCTGGTCGAGACCAGCCCTGATCTGATCATGCTCAGCGAAGTCGAGAGCCGGCGCTTCACGATGGTCAACGAAAGCTTCGTGCGCCTGACCGGATGGTCGCGCGAGGAGGCCGTGGGCCGCACCGCCGGTGATCTCGGCCTGTGGCTGGAGGGTGCCGAACACGAGCAGATCGTGACGTCGCTGCGCACCGCCTCGTCGCTGCAGGACATGCCGATCACGCTCAAGACGCGGTCCGGCGGTCGGGTGGCGCTGCGGGTGTCGGTGGCCCGTTTCACCTTGCGCGCCAACACCTACATGGTGATCAACGCGCGCGATGTCTCGGTCACCGAACGTGAGCGGCTCGAGCGCGAGGCGATCGTCGATAGCGCGTCGATCGGCATTGCCTTCACGCGCGACCAGCGTTTCGTGCTGGTCAACCGCGGTTTCGAGGCGATGTACGGCTGGCCACCCGGATCGCTCACCCACCAGCCGGTGCATGCGGTGTGGCCCAACGCGCAGGTGCATTTGCAGATCGAGCGCGACAATGCGGCCGCGCTCGAACAGGGCCGCCGCGTCGAGCTCGAGCGGGAGGCCATGCGCTGCAACGGCAGCACCTTCATGGCGCGCTGGCTGGGCAAGGCGGTCGATCCCAGCCACCCGATCCAGGGCGGCACGATCTGGATCGTCGAAGATGTGACCGAGCGGCGCGGTGTGGAGCGCGCCCTGGCCGCCGCCCGCGACGAGGCCGAAGCCGCCAGCCGCGCCAAGAGCGCCTTCCTGGCCAATACCAGCCACGAGATCCGCACGCCGCTCAACGCGCTGCTCGGCCTCGCCCGGCTGGCGCGCGCACCCGGTGTGGATGAAGCGCGGCGCACCAAGTACGTGGAGCAGATCTGCGACAGCGCCGAAACGCTGTCCGAGATCCTCACCGACATCCTCGATCTCTCGAAGATCGAAGCCGGCAAGATGACGCTGGATCACACGCCCTTCAACTTGCGCGATCTGCTCACCAGCTTGCAGCAGGCGTATGCGTCGCTGGCCGATGCCAAGGGCCTGCGCCTCGATTTCGACGCCGACCCGACGATCCCGGATGTGGTGGTCGGCGATCCGGTGCGGGTGCGCCAGATCCTCAGCAACTTCGCCACCAACGCGCTCAAGTTCACCGAGCACGGTGCCGTGCACATCCACGCCGGCACCGACGAGTCGATGCGGCTGCGCCTGAGCGTGACCGACAGCGGCGTGGGCATTTCGG
>JANMAS010000272.1:0-8848 GCA_031359975.1 Burkholderiales bacterium | reverse complement strand
GCCACCGCGCCGGCCATGGTGGCGGCGGAGAAGAGCGCGCCGGTCTTGGCACGCTGGTAATCGGAGAGGTTGATGCGGGGCTCGCATTCCCACGCCTGGCCGGCCACGATGCCGCCCGGCATGCCCACGCCGCGTGCCACGATGCCCAGCAGCGGCGCCAGGCGTTGCGGTGATTTGCGCGCGCTGGCGGCCAGCGCGTCGAAGGCCATCACGATCAGCGCATCGCCGGCCAGCACGGCCAGGCGTTCGCCATGGGCGCGGTGCAGCGAGATCTTGCCTCGGCGCATGGCGGCGTCGTCGAAGCAAGGCAGATCATCGTGCACCAGCGATGCGCAGTGCAGCAGCTCCAGCGCCACGGCGGCGCCGTCGCACAGCTCGGCATCCCGAGCACCGCAGGCCATGGCCACCGCCAGGCACAACTGCGGCCGGATGCGGGCGCCGCCGGGGAACACCGCATAACGTATCGCGGCTGCCAGGCGGGGTGGGGTGTCATCGGTGATGGCACCGGTCAATGTGCGCTCAAGCGCGTGTTCGATTCGGGCTGTTGCCTTATCCAATATCGCCTCCGTCAGGACATCGCCGAAACCAGTGTAAGGTGATATGGTCAAAGTGAGATGTATTTTCCTGTTGACACTTTTACTTCCCGATGACTGCCCCTCCGGTGGTGATCGTGGGGGCGGGTGTGGGTGGCCTCGCCGCGGCGGTGGCGCTGGCTGCCAGCGGGCAGGATGTGCTGGTGCTGGAGCGTGCGGCCAAGCCCGGCGGCAAGCTGCGCGAGGTGCCCATCGGCGGCTATCGGCTCGATGCCGGCCCCACGGTGTTTACCATGCGCTGGGTGTTCGACGAGCTGTTTGCGCAGGCCGGCGACGCGCTCGAATCGCACCTCACGCTGCACCCCGCCGCCACGCTGGCGCGCCATGCCTGGAGCGCCACCGAGCGGCTTGATCTGCATGCCGATATCGCCCGCTCCGAGCAGGCCATCGGTGAGCTGGCGGGTGCGGCCGAGAGCCGGCGCTTTCGGGAGTTTTGCGTTCGTGCGCGGCGCATCTACACCACGCTCGAAGGCCCGTTTCTGCGCGATACCCGCCCGGATCCGATCAGCCTCACCCGGCGCATCGGCCTGGCGCGTCTGCCAGACCTGATGAGCATCTCGCCGTTTGCCACGCTGTGGAAGGCGCTGGGCACGCATTTCCACGATGCGCGGCTGCAACAGCTCTTCGGCCGTTACGCCACGTATTGCGGGTCTTCGCCATTCCTCGCCCCCGCCACGCTGATGCTGGTGGCGCATGTGGAGCAGCAAGGCGTGTGGTTGGTGGAGGGCGGCATGCACCGTGTGGCGCAGGCGCTGGCGGCGCTGGCGCAGCGCCTGGGCGCGCGCGTTCGCTACAGCACCGATGTGGCCGAGGTGCGGGTGGAGGCCGGCCGGGCGCAGGGCGTTCGCCTGCGCGATGGCGAGGTGGTGGCCGCATCGGCGGTGGTTTTCAATGGCGATGTGGCGGCCCTCGGCGCCGGCCTGCTGGGCCCGGCGGTGGCGCGGGCGGTGCCGATGGTGGCGCGCGCCAACCGATCGCTCTCGGCCATCACCTGGAACTGCGTGGCCACGCCCAGCGGCCTGCCCCTGCTGCGCCACAACGTGTGTTTCTCGCCCGATTACAAGGCCGAGTTCGACGACATCCTCGGCCAGCGCCGCGTGCCGCGCCAGCCCACCGTTTATGTGTGCGCGCAAGATCGGGGCGATGTGGACGTGAGCCTGCCGCCCGGCGAGCAGACGGCCCCCGAGCGCCTGCTGTGCCTGATCAACGCACCCGCCGACGGCGATGCATCCCACCCGACGCTGGAGACCGAGGCATGCGAGCTTTCGATGCGCCACACACTGGCCCGCTGCGGCCTGACGATTCCGATGGACAGCCGCCGCACGGTGGTCACCACACCGGCGGATTTCGATCGCCTGTTTCCGGGCACGGGGGGCGCGTTGTACGGCCACGCCTCACACGGATGGATGGCCTCGTTCGCCCGCCCGGGCTCGCGCTGCCGCATACCGGGCTTGTACCTGGCGGGCGGGAGCACGCATCCGGGCCCGGGGGTGCCGATGGCGGCCTTGGCGGGCCGGCTGGCGGCGCGCAGCGTATTGGAGGATCGGCCCCGCGTTTCGATGCCCCGGTAGCCGCGGGGGGCTACCGCTGGTGGTACGTGGATGCGATCAGCCAGGACGGCCAATCCGCGCTGACGATCATCGCCTTCATCGGTAGCGTGTTTTCACCGTACTACGCCTGGGCGCGCCAGCGCCATAAGAGCGCCCACTCCGCGCCGCCCGCCGCCGAAAATCATTGCGCCGTCAATGTGGTGCTCTACGGGGCCGGCGGCAAACGCTGGGCCATGACAGAGCGCGGCGCCGCCGATCTGCATCGCACCGCCACCACATTGAACATCGGCCCCAGCGCCTTGGCCTGGGAAGGCGATGCCTTGTGCATCCACCTCGACGAGACCACCGTGCCCTGGCCGCGCGCGCTGCGCGGCGAGGTGAGACTGCATCCGCACGCGTTGTGCGAGCCCAGCTACTCGCTCAGCGAGGCGGGCGCGCATCGGTGGCAGCCGATCGCGCCTTCGGCCCGCGTGGAAGTGGCGTTCGACCGGCCGGGCGTGCGCTGGCAAGGGCCGGGCTACCTGGATTCAAACTTCGGCGACGCGCCGCTCGAAGATCACTTCGTGCGCTGGGATTGGTCGCGCGCCGATCTGCGCGCCCACCACAGCGCCGTGCTCTACGACGCCTGGCGGCGCGATGGCGGGCAAACATCGTTGGCACTCGCCATCGATCGTCACGGCACCGTCACCCCTTTCGAGCCACCCGCACCGGCCCCCCTGCCGCCCACCGCCTGGCGCGTCGAGCGCCGCACCCGCAGCGATGCCGCCAGCGAGCCGGCACGCGTGGAAAAAACCTTGGAAGACACGCCGTTCTACGCACGCTCGCTGGTGCGCGCCAGCTGGCTCGGCGAGCCGGTGACCGCGATGCACGAAAGCCTGTCGCTCGATCGCTTTGCATCACCGATGGTGCGCTGCATGCTGCCGTTCAGGATGCCGAGGTGGGCGGGGTAGCTGGAGCCGAGCGGCGCCGCTAAGGTGCCCTTGCTGAATCCGTGGTCTGCGCGTTTGGCGCGTTGTCGTCTGGTGATGCCTTGTCCGCCTGCCGCGCCTTCTCCGCATCCAGCCGCTTCTCGCGGCGCAGAATCAGCAGTTCGCGCACTGCCCAGGCCACCGGCACGAGAAAGCCGATTGCCACCTCGATGGCAATCAGGGGCAACTTTTGCACGGCGGTGGATTCGCTGGGTCAGTTGCTGCTGTATCGCCGCATCTGATCGCGCCGCTCCAGCCGATCGAACAGCGTGACGAGGGCGATGAAGCGGCCCTGCACATCCCACCAGGCGGGGGATGACGAGGCTTTGTGGCCGGCGGCGGCTGAGCAGCCGCAGGCGGCTTGCACGAGCATGCGATTGGCTGTCAGCGGGGGTGTGTCGTCGGCGGGGCGGCGGGGCAGCACGTGCAGGGCCGAGCGCAGCAGCAGCCGCAGCTTGACAGCTGATGGCACCACCGCGCGCCGGTTCACCGAGTCGTGACCGGCGCGTGCCACCTCGCCGCCGATTTCGGCGTAGAGAAAGCGCGCGGCGTTGATGCCCGGCCGGCAGGCCAGCGGCAGCTGCGCCACACCGGCACCCACCTGGCCGTAGAGTTGTTCGGCCACCTTCAGCAGCCGCTGCACCACCGATCCGATGGCCGGGGTGAAGCGTGGGTTGGCGAGCCATTCGTCGGGGTCGACACCGGCTTCGCGCACCCAATCCAGCGGCAGGTAGATGCGGCCCATGCGGGCATCTTCGCCCACGTCGCGGGCGATGTTGGAGAGCTGCATGGCCACGCCGAGATCGCAGGCGCGGGCCAGGGCGGGCCGCGAGTCGGCACCCATCAGCAGAGCCATCATGGCGCCCACCGTGCCGGCCACGCGGGCGGCGTAGTCGAGCAGCTCGTCGATGGTGTTGTAGCGGCGGCCGCGGGCATCCCATTCGAGGCCTTCGACCAAGGCCAGGGGAATCGATTGCGGGATCGCATAGCGCGCCACCACCACGGCCAGTGCGCGATCGGCGGGCACCGCCATGGGGTTGCCGGCGTAGGCGCGATTGATGCGATCGGCGAGGTGCTCCACGGCATCGAGGCGGCCGCCATCCAGATCCACCGCATCGTCGGCCAGGCGGCAAAAGCCGTACAGCACCGATGCCGGATCGCGCACGCTCGGCGGCAGCAGCAGCGAAGCCGCATGGAAGGTGCGCGAGTTCACGCGCAACACCGCACGGCACGCCGCCACATCGGCGCGATACGAGCTTGCGCTGTGCATGTCGTCCAGGTCAAAGGCTATTGAGCGCCCCAAGGCCGGCCCAAGCCGGCCGTCCCCCAAGGGGATCAAGGAAAGTGGCAAAGCCACATTTCCTTGCGACCCGGCCTGCACAAAACCAGCCGGCTCACGCCAGGGATCGATCGAGCGCGTCTGCATGAGGTACCACCGTGTCGAGAATGCGAGCGGAAGAAAGCACACCGGGAAGGCCGGCGCCCGGATGGGTGCCGGCGCCGACGAGGTAGAGATGTCGCACCTCTTCGCTGCGGTTGTGAGGCCGGAACCAGGCACTCTGGGTGAGCACCGGCTCCATGCCGAACGCAGCGCCGCGGAACGACGACAAACGATCCTGAAAATCCAGCGGGGTGAGCACCCGCGAGCTGATGATGCGGTCGCCCAGGCCCGGCAGCAGCGTGCTTTCCAGCCGCTGTTGCAAGGCTTTGCGATAGGGCTCGGCGGCAGCGCGCCAATCGGTGCCGCTCTCCAGATGCGGCACCGGAGAGAGCACGTAGAAGGTGTCGCAGCCCGGCGGCGCCAGCGCGGGATCGGTGGCGGTGGGGCGGTGCAGGTAGAGGCTGAAGTCCTCGGCCAGCAGCTTGCGATCGAAGATGTCGGTGAGCAGGCCGCGATAACGCGGGCCCAGCGCAATGGTGTGGTGCGCCACGTCCGGATACTGGCCGCGGGTGCCGAAGTACCACACGAACAGGCTCATCGAATAGCGTGCCCGCTCGATGCGCGCGTCTGTCCAGCGATGGCGGTATTGCGCCGGCAGCAGCGTGCGGTAGGTGAAGGCCGAATCGGCGTTCGACACCACCACATCGGCGTTGAGCACCTGCCCATCCTTGAGCCGCACGCCGCAGGCGCGGCCATCGGCCACAAGGATCTGGTCGACCGATTGATTGCATCGCACCTCGTTGCCCTGGCCTTCGATCAGCCTGACCAGGCCCTTGACCAGGCTGCCGGTGCCGCCCATCGCGAAGTGCACGCCCCAGCGCCGCTCGAGAAAGGCGATCAGGCAATACACCGAGGTGGTGGAAAAAGGGTTGCCGCCCACGAGCAGCGATTGAAAGGTGAGCACCACGCGCAGCCGCTCGTCTTTCACATGCTTGCAGGCCAGCGAATACACGGTTCGGTAGCCTTCGAGCTTGAGCAGATCGGGCAACACCTTGGCCATGTCGGTCCAGGTGTCAAACGGCACATGGCCCAGCTGCTCGAAGCCCACCTTGAAGATCGCTTCGCTGGCCTTGAGAAAGCGCTCGTAGCCGGCCACATCGGCGGGCGAAAACTTGGCCACCTCGCGGCGCATGGCTTGCGCGTCGCCGGTGTAGTCGAACACCTGCCCGTCGTCGAAACGGATGCGGTAGTAGGGCGATACCGGGCGCAGATCCACGTCGTCGCTCAGGTTCCGGCCGCACAGCTTCCACAACTCCTCGAACAAAAACGGTGCGGTGATCACCGTGGGCCCGGCATCGAAAGTGAAGCCATCCTGCCGGTAGACATACGCACGGCCGCCGGGCGCGTCGAGCTGCTCCAGCACCGTCACCCGATAACCACGAGCGCCCAGCCGCACCGCTGCGGCGAGGCCGCCAAAGCCGCTGCCGATCACCACCGCGTGGGGTTTGTCGGACCTGGACGGGCCGGCGCTCTGCAGCGCGTCGTCGGGCAACAGGCGGGGAGACGTCAGCAAAGTTGACAGCATGGCCCGATGGTAGGTGTGTCAAGCAAACCTGACAACTACGTGTCTTCACCAAGACGCGGAATGGCGCGCGTTGGGGCGACGCCCGGGGGAAGGTCTGGTTTTGACTGTCAGTGCAGCTTGACCCTGCACGGCACTAAGGTAAACCCCGAAGCAAAAAGCGTAAAGGCAACTTGACACTTTATCTAGTAAGCCTAGGATGACGTCAGCCCCACCGAAAGAAGCAGCATGGCGTGTGAATACAGCGGAGCAGGCCCTACGGGTAGCCAGCCAGGAACATCAGGAGAACAGGCGTGAACACCACAGCTGTCGTGCTCGAGCAACCCGAACATCTGGTGCTCAGCCAGTTGGAATTGCAGGCCCCGGGCGATGACGACGTCGTGGTGGACATCGAATACAGCGGTATCAGCACCGGTACCGAAAAGCTGCTGTGGACGGGCAGCATGCCCACCTTCCCCGGCATGGGGTATCCGCTGGTACCGGGCTATGAATCGGTCGGCCATGTGATCTCGGCCGGGCGCAACGCCAAGCATCGGGTGGGCGACCATGTGTTCGTGCCGGGTGCGCGCTGTTTTGGCGAAGTGCGCGGTTTGTTCGGCGGCGCGGCGTCGCGCCTGATGGTGGCCGATTCGCGGGCCCTCATGATCGACGCGCAACTCGGTGATCGTGCGGTGCTGCTGGCCTTGGCCGCCACCGCATACCACGCTGTATCTCTGGGCGGCAAGCGCGATCCGATCGTCGCCCCCGACCTGATCGTCGGCCACGGCGTGCTCGGCCGCTTGCTGGCCCGCATGACGGTAGCCGCCGGCTTCGAGACCACCGTGTGGGAAACCAATGCCGAGCGCTCCCACGGCGCGATCGGCTACCCGGTGCTGCGCCCCGAGGATGATCCTCGCCGCGACTACCGTGCCATCTACGACGTGAGCGGTGATTCGCAGATTCTCGACAGCCTCATCACCCGCCTTGCCCCGGGTGGCGAGATCGTGCTCGCCGGCTTCTACAGCCAGCCGCTGAATTTTCTGTTTGCGCCGGCCTTCATGCGGGAGGTGCAGATCCGTTGCGCCGCGCAGTGGCAGCAGCCCGATCTGCTGGCCGTGAAGGCGCTCGTCGAAGGCGGCATCTTCTCGCTCGACGATCTCATCACCCATCGCGATGTGCCCACGCATGCCGCGCAGGCCTACCGCACCGCGTTTGGCGATACGCACTGTCTGAAGATGGTGCTCGACTGGAGAACTTGCCAATGAGTGCCATCCCTGCAGAGGCTCCTGTCCGCTTTCTGATGAAGGATCAATTGCGCGTCGAGGCGGCGATCGAGCCGGATCCCGTGGCTACCGGGCCTGTAACCAAGGAAACGCAGATCATCGCGATCTACGGCAAAGGCGGCATCGGCAAGAGCTTCACGCTCGCCAACCTCAGCTACATGATGGCCCAGCAGGGCAAGAAGGTGCTGCTCATCGGCTGCGATCCCAAGAGCGACACCACCAGCCTGCTGTTCGGCGGCCGGGCCTGCCCCACGATCATCGAAACCTCGTCGAAGAAAAAGCTGGCCGGCGAAGCGGTGGCCATCGGCGACGTGTGCTTCAAGCGCGACGGCGTGTATGCGATGGAACTCGGCGGGCCCGAAGTGGGCCGCGGCTGCGGCGGCCGCGGCATCATCCACGGCTTCGAGCTGCTCGAAAAACTCGGCTTCCATGAGTGGGGTTTCGATTACGTGCTGCTCGATTTTCTGGGCGACGTGGTGTGCGGTGGCTTCGGCCTGCCGATCGCCCGCGACATGTGCCAGAAGGTGATCGTGGTGGCGAGCAACGATCTGCAATCGCTGTACGTGGCCAACAACGTGTGCTCGGCGGTGGAGTATTTCCGCAAGCTCGGCGGCAACGTGGGCGTGGCCGGCATGGTGATCAACCGTGACGACGGCACCGGCGAAGCGGCGGCGTTTGCCACCGCGGTGGGCATCCCGGTGCTCTCCACGATCCCCGCCAACGAAGACATCCGCCGCAAGAGCGCCAGCTACGAAATCATCGGCCGCCCCGACAGCGTCTGGGGCCCGATGTTTGCCGAGCTGGCCGAGAACGTGGGCACCTCCACGCCGATGCGCCCCACGCCGATGACGCAAGACCAGCTGCTCGGCCTGTTCTCGGCCGCTTCGGTGGGCCGCGATGTGGTGCTGGAGCCGGCCACGGTGTTCGACATGTGTGGCAAGAAGGAAATCGTCAAGCAAACGCTTGAAGTGGTTTACGACGAAGTTTGATGGTCATCATGCAACGCGCAGCGTCATCCTCCACGAGCCCGTCGCCGGGCCGCCCCAAGGCGGGCGAGACCCCCTCGGGGGGTCGGTTGCCGTACTCGGCAACCGGGGGGCGGTCATGATCACCACCACCATTCCCATCGTCCCGCTCAAGGTGGCCACCGCCATCGAAGGTGACGGCATGGGCTGCCATTCCGGCGGCGAGGCGATGCTCGCCGCGGCCAAGTCGGCCGGCAAGTCGCAGGTGCTCGAGCAATACGCCAAGGACTACCCGCGCGACGAAAAAGCCGGCCCGCACGACCAGCCGCAAAGCATGTGCCCTGCGTTTGGTGCCTTGCGCGTGGGCCTGCGCATGCGCCGCACCGCGACCATCCTGTCGGGCTCGGCCTGCTGCGTTTATGGCCTGACCTTCACCTCGCATTTCTACGGGGCGCGGCGCAGCGTGGGCTACGTGCCGTTCAACAGCGAATCGCTCGTCACAGGCAAGCTCTTCGAAGACATCCGCGAGGCCGTCTACCAACAGGCC
>JANMAS010000249.1:0-6962 GCA_031359975.1 Burkholderiales bacterium | reverse complement strand
GAAAGCTCTTTAAGATCAGATCGCAACTCCTGCAAGTCGCCACGGCGCGCGGTACCGGCTTCGAGCCCGCGAATCTGCTCTTGGAGCTGCGCGATTTGCGGATCAGATGCGCCTGCGGCCGACGCAGCAGCCGAATTTGATGCCGCCAGAGCCAGGCGACCTACCTCGCCTTCGATTCGCTGCAATCGCGTTTTGGCGGTCATGACCTCGGCATCGCTCTCGGCCTTGTCGGCGATGCTGGAATACACCGACACGGCGGCACACACGAAGGTGACGCCAAGGACGATGTTCTTGTACAGGGCCTTGCGCGCCACCGCCGCCTTGAAGGCTTTCTTGTCATCCCGAAACCTGCTGATGTTCCATGCGGTGAAGATCTCATTCGCCACCAACAGCACCAGACCGACCAGCGCCACAACGGCAGGCAGGTTCATGCCCATTTCCTTCCAGGTTGGAAACCCAGGTTCGGAGCCGATCTGTCGCGTGCCCCCAATGCGCGATTCTCGGCATCGGCTGGAGGATTGCAAGCCCTCTCCCTTGAGGTCTTCACCGATCCGCTGGCAACCGGCGGGCGGCGCATGAGCGTGGGCCACCCCGCCACCTCAAAGGTGAGGGCAAATCGAGGTGCTCGCTCCAAGTGCCCGGATGCTGCCCGTGGCAAGCGACGGCTCATAGCCGCTTCGCGACCCTTGCATACGAGTAGCAGCCAGCCGAGTAGCAGCCAGCCGCAGATCGGAACCAGCGGCTGGCCACAGTCTGGTTTCTGTCCGTTTCGCGATCTCAAATGCGTCGTCGACCTCGACGCCGAGATGGTGAACCGTGCTTCAAGCTGCCCGATCAGCACATCGGTCGCGACCGACATCAAGGCAGCTCGTTGCGCGAGCCGTCGCGGTTGAAGCGGGGTGCGCGAATTCGCCGGATATAGGCCGCCACGTCGGACATGTCGTCACGTTCGCGCCACATGCCGAAAATCGAATCCTCGGTGACCCACTCCTCGGTCGCGGCGGCGGTCGGGTGGTCCCCTGCCTCGATGCGAACCGTCACACGCGCGTCGGCCGACAGTGCCAGCTTGGCGCGCCAAGCCTGCGGCAGCTCGGCCACCGGCACATGCTCAAACACCACAACATTCATCGCAAGTCCTTTGCCGCCAACCATCAGATCGGCACATCAACGCGACGGGCACGCTCATCGCAGATTCCATCGTAGGCCGCTCACCTGAACTCATCCGCAACCAATCCGAGCTTCTTGACCTTGTCGTAGAGCGTCTGCCTGGCGATGCCCAACGCGGTGGCCGTCGCGGATTGATCGCCGCGATGGCGGCGCAAGGCCTCGACGATCATGGCGCGCTCGAACTGCTCCACCTGAAGCGGCAGGCCGTGCGGGAGCCCATGGGTGCCCTCGCTCGCGCCACGAACCTGTGTCAGGCGATCGCCGAGCAGCGCCAGCACAAAACGATCGGCCACGTTGCGCAGTTCGCGTACGTTGCCGGGCCAGGCGTAGGCCATGAGATCGGCCAACTGGGCGCTGCTGAGCATCGGCGCGGCACGTTCATAGCGGCTCGCCGCCAGCAAGGTGAAGTGCTCGAAAAGCAGCGGGATGTCTTCACGCCGCTCACGCAGCGGCGGAAGTTCGATGAACGCCACGCCGATGCGGTAGTAAAGGTCGGGCCGAAACCTCTGCTGGTCGCTCAAGGCCTTGAGGTCGTCCTTGCTGGCTGCCACCACACGGCAGTCGATCGGGATGGACTTGTTCGACCCGATGCGCTCGATGCAGCGCTCCTGCAGCGCGCGCAGAAACTTGATCTGCACGGCCATCGGCATGCTCTCGATCTCGTCGAGGAACAAGGTGCCGCCCTGGGCATACTCCAGCTTGCCCACGCGCATTCTGTTGGCGCTGGTAAAGGCGCCCGCCTCATGGCCGAAGAGTTCGCTGTCGGCGAGCGACTCGGTCAATCCACCGCAGTTCAGAGGCACGAAGTGATGCCGACGGCGCTCGCTCTGGTCGTGCAGGCAGCGCGCCACCAGTTCCTTGCCGGTGCCGGTTTCGCCGTAGATCAGCACGTCGACCGATGTCTCGGCGAGCGCCATCACCGTGCGCCGCACCTGCTGCATCTGGGCCGACCGGCCGATCAGTACCGCCTGGATGCCGTGCCAGTTTTCCAAGGCATCGCGCAGTGCACGCACCTGCAGCGTCAATTGCCGTCGATCCACGGCATGGCGAATCACCGCCACCAGCCTTTCGGATGTGAACGGCTTCTCGATGAAGTCATAAGCGCCCTCGCGCATGGCCTGCACCGCCATGGCGATGTGGCCATGGCCGGTCACCAGCACCACGGGCAGCTCCGCATCGATGCGACGGATCTCGGGCAACCAGTCGATGCCGCTGACGCCGGGCAGACGCACGTCGCAGACCACCACCACCGAAGCTCCGAAAACGATCCGCGCACGGGCGCGTTCGGCGGTGGCGTAGGCATCGACTTCGAAGCCGGCCAGGCTCAACGCCTGGGTGGTGCTGTTGCGAACGTCTTCGTCGTCTTCGACCAGCAACACTCGGATGGCAGGCGCTTCGCTCATGTCAGGTCACTCCCGTGGGACGTCGTTGGGCAGATCGACGGTAAAGCAGGCGCCGCCTTCATCGCGATTGCCAGCCTTGAGCGTGCCGCCGGCACCCCGAACCAACTCAGCCGAAATCACCAACCCGAGCCCCAGCCCGGCACCCACCCGCTTGCTGGAGACAAACGGCTCGAACAGGCGCGGCAGGATGTCGGAGCGGATACCCGGCCCGGTGTCGGTCACGGTGATGATGACGCGGCTGCCTTCGGCGCGGGCGTGGGTACGGAGCATCCGGATCGGCGCGCCCTGCATGGCGTCGATCGCGTTGCGCATCAGGTTGATGAACACGCTGACCATGGCGGCCTCGTCGGCCATCACCGTCAGGCCGGCGGGTTGCACCTCGGCCTCGAAGGAGACATCGTGCGCCTTCAGTTCCGCGCCCACGATGGCCCGCGCATCGGCGATGCAGCGCGCAAGCGATACGCTGAGCAGCGGCAAATCGCTCTTGTGCGCAAAGGTCTTGAGTTGCGAGGTGAGCCGCGCCAGCCGGTCCACCATGCCGCCAATGCGTTGCAGGTTGCCGCGCACTTCGTCGGGGCGTTGCTGGTCGAGCAGGATGCCGGCGCTGTCGGACAAGGTTCGCAGCGCGGTCAGCGGCTGGTTCAGTTCGTGCACCATGCCGGCCGACATCTGGCCCAACGCCGCCAGCTTGCCGGCGTGCACCAGATCGCTCTGCGCCGCGCGCAACTGGGCTGTGCGCGCCACCACGGTCGATTCCAGGCCATCGTGCGCCGCCTGCAGCGCCGCCTGGCTGGCCAGCTTGAGGCGCACGGCACGCTGGCGCTGCCACATCGTGACCACCAGCAGCACGGCGACCGCCATCGCCAGGCTGGCGGTCATCGCCGTATAGCGGGCTACGGCCTGCACCGGCGCCAGGTCGTCCAGCGCGATCAGGCGCCAGGGCGCGCTCCCGATCGTGCGTGTCGAGGCCAGGTGGCTGCGGCCATTCAGCCTCACCAGCTGGGCGTCGCCGGCCACCGCCTCCTGCAGGGCCCAGTCCAGCGGCTGCAATGGGGCATCGCCGTACGGCCGCGAGCGTTGTACTTCGCCTCGTTGCTCGGCCCCCAGCGGCACCAGCGGGCGGTACTTCAGGTCGTCACGGGTGGACAGGATCACCACCCCGCGCTCGTCGACCAGCAGCACGTCGCCGGGCAGCTTGCGCCACGCACGCTCGGCGTTTTCGATGTTCACCTTGACCGCCACCAGCCCACGCAGGTGTTCGCCGCGGCGCAGCGCATACGACAAGTAGTAGCCGGGCTTGCGGCTGGTGATGCCCACGCCGTAGAAGCGGCCGCGGCCGAAACGGATGGCATCGATCACATAAGGCCGGAAAGACAGATCCTGGCCGATGGTGGTGCCGGGCCGCTGCCAGTCGGAGGCCGCCAGCGAGGTGCCACCTTGATCCAGCACATAGAGCATCTCGGCGCCGGCCGTGGCGTTGACGCCGTTCAGGTAGCGGTTGACGGCGTCTCGCAGCTGCGTGTCGGCCGGTGTCTCCAGCAAGGCCGGCACCACGGGCGTCATCTCCAGCAACGCCGGCAGGTAGTCGAACCGCGCCAGGTCGGCATCGAGGCCGGTGGCCAGCATGTCGAGCCGGTGTTCGGCCGCGTCGCGCAGGCGTGACATGCCGGTCTGCAGGGCCACCTGGTGCCCGATGTAGGCCGCCGCGGCCATCAGGCCCAGGGCCGCGCACCAGCGCGGCAGTCCGCGCCAGCGGCGGTGGCCCGATGCCGGCGCATCCGGTTGCACGGTCAACTCTTGTGATGTCATGCGAGGGGTATCGCACAAGGCTCGGCCCGCCGCATCGGTAGGAGCACGGTGATCGCGCCGGGCGGGCACGCAGGCAGGCAGCGCGCACGGCCTGTTCACGCGTACGTCAGTTCGCCCGTCTTGCCGCGGAACACGCGGTACGAGAACACCGTGTAGCCGATGATGGCCGGCACCGAGATGCAGGCGCCGAACAGGATGACCCGCAGCGCGGCCGGGCTGCTGGCAGCCTGCCAGATCGTCAGCTGATCCAGCACCACGTAGGGAAAAATGCTGTACGCCAGGCCCAGGAACCCCAGCACGAACACCAGGATCAGCAGCACGAAGGGCAGCCAGCACAGCGGCCCCAGCACCTGACGCGTGGTGAGCACGGCCCGCACGGCGAGCAAGCTCACGCCGGTGGCCAGCGGGATGGCCGTCAGCGCGATGATCTCGGGCAGCACAAACCAGCGCTCTCGCACGGTGCCGCTCACCCACGGCGTGGCCATCGAGATCAGCACCATGCCGCCGACCATCGGCGCCCAGGCAGTGCGCGCCCATGCCACCGCGCGTTGCTGCAGTTCGCCTTCGGTTTTCATGACGAGCCAGGCCGCGCCCATCATCACGTAGGCCATCGGCAGCGCCACGGCGATGGCGGCGGCAAACAGCGGGTAGTTCCAGCCGCCGCCGAAGCCGCTGACGTAGCGCCCCAGCATCCAGCCCTGCGATACCGCGGCCAGCGTGGAGCCGGCAAAAAACAGCTGGTCCCAGGTCTTCTTGTGCGCATCCCTGGCCTTGACGCGAAAGTCGAAGGCCACGCCACGCAACGTGAGGCCCACCAGCATCAGCGCCACCGGCAGGTACAGCTCGCCCAGCACCAGGCCATGTGCCTTGGGGAAGGCCACCAGCAGAATGCCCACGCCGAGCACCAGCCAGGTCTCGTTGGCATCCCAGAACGGGCCGATGGAGGCCACCATCACGTCTTTCTCGGCATCGGTGGCGCGGTGCATCAGCATGCCCACGCCGAGGTCGTAGCCATCGCTGATCACGTAGACCAACATCGACACCCCCATCAGCGCCATGAAGATCACCGGCAAAGCCGCGTCGAAGCTCAACCAAAGCATGACTGCCCCTCGCCCGCCGGGTACATCGGTCGATCCCCCGTATCGGTTTGCAGCACTTCCTCGGGTTTCTCGGCCATGTACTTGAGCACGCCCACGTAGGCCACGATGAGCGCCAGGTACAACAGCAGGTACAGCACCAGCGTGAACCCGATCATCGACGAGGGCACCTGGCTCACCACATCGGCGGTGCGCACCAGGCCGTAGACGACAAAGGGCTGGCGGCCGATCTCGGTCACGTACCAGCCGGCCGTGGTGGCTACCCAGCCGGAGAAGGTCATGCCGGCAAACAGCCACAGTACGGCCCTCGGCAGGCCCGCCGGCTGCCAGCCAGCGCGCCGCAGCATCCACCAGCCCAGCCAGCTGGTGGCCAGCATCAGCATGCCCATGCCCACCATGATGCGAAAGGCGAAGAACAGCGCCAGCGGCGGCGGGTGCGCGCCGGCAAAGCTGTTCAGGCCCTTGATCTCGCCGTCGAGCTCGTGCGTGAGGATCAGGCTGGCCAGCCTGGGCACCTTGATCTCGAAGTGATTCAAACGCCGCTCGGCATCGGGCACCGCAAACAGCAGCAGCGGCGCACCGCGTTCGGTGTCCCACACGCCTTCCATCGCCGCGATCTTGGCCGGCTGGTGCCGCAGCGTGTTCAGGCCGTGCAGATCGCCCACGAAGATCTGCACCGGGATCAGCAGCGCGGCCAGTGTCAACCCCACGCGCATCACGCGCGGCGCCGAGCGCTGCCCTACCCGGCGCAGCTCCTGCCAGGCCGACAGGCCGATCAGCAGGAAGGCGCAGGTCAAGGCAGAGGCCAGCACCATGTGCGTGAAGCGATAGGGAAACGACGGGTTGAAGATGACGTCGAACCAGCTCGCCACGCGGAACGTGCCGTCGACAATCTCGTGTCCGGTGGGCGTCTGCATCCACGAGTTCAGCGCCAGGATCCAGAACGCCGACAGCGTGGTGCCGAAGGCGACGAAGATGGTCGACATCAGATGCACCTTCTCGCCCACCTTGCCATGGCCGAACAGCATCACACCCAGGAAGCCGGCCTCGAGGAAGAATGCGGTCAGCACCTCGTAGCCGAGCAGCGGCCCGGCGATGTCGCCCACACGCTCCATGAACCCAGGCCAGTTGGTGCCGAACTGGAAGCTCATGGTGATGCCGCTCACCACGCCCAGCGCAAAGGTCAGCGCAAAGATCTTGGTCCAGAAGCGGTAGGCGTCGAGCCAGCCCTGGGCCGCCACGGCATCGCTGCGCCGCAGCGTCAGCCAGCGCCAGCGGAAGAACAGCAACAACCAGCCCAGGCCGATGCTGATGGTGGGGAACAGGATATGGAAAGTGATGTTGGCCGCAAACTGCATGCGGGCCATGATCAGGGCGTCCATCGGTTTCCTTTCGCAGGGCCGCCTTGTTCACCGATAGGTTCTTGTCCTCATTGCATGTGCTGGCCGCCGTTGATGGCGATGTTGGCGCCGGTCACGAAGGCGGC
>JANMAS010000235.1:0-11130 GCA_031359975.1 Burkholderiales bacterium | reverse complement strand
CGAGCGCTCGATGCGCCCCGGCTCGTCGCACTTGATCAGCGCGTGGTAATCGGCCAGGAAGAAGAAGCTTTCCACGCCGCTGGGCAGGCTGGCGGCGATGGCCGGCCGGATGGCGCCCACATAGTTGCCCAGATGCGGTGTGCCTGTGGTGGTGATGCCGGTGAGTACGCGGGTGGTCATGAGGCGGGGCGAAAAGCTATGCCGGCCCGCATTAGAACCCGCGCGCCGTTGCCGCTGGACGATCGGTTGGTCAAATGACGCCCGAGCCGGCGCCTGAACCGACGCTGGTTGGGGGCGCGGATGGCGAGTACGGCGACACGCCTGGCGTGGCCGCCGGGGGCGCGTCGAGCGTGGCATCTCGAGCGGGCCGGGCGGAAGCCGCCGACAACGCCAGCGCCGCCTCGACGTCGCGGAAGGCCTCGGAGCGCAGCAGGTCGAAGTTCAGGCGATACAGGGCCCACACGTTGAGATCTGCGGACGTCGGTGCGCCACCCGGCGGCACGGATTCGGTGGCCAACCGGGATTCGACAGCCGATGGCTCGAAGCGGGCGAGCGCACGCGCCACGGCCGAACGCACTCCATCGCACCAATCGCCGTCGAGGACGCCGGCCGTGGGCGATCGTGTCAAGGCGCCGGGGATGGTGCTCGGGGATCGGTCGGGGGCGATCAGTGTGAACGGATCGAGCGGCACCGATCCGGTGATCGACGCGCTCGCGGCGGCGCTGAATTCGGAGATCTGGAAAGGGCGTGTCACCGCATGCGCGGCCGAGTCGTCGGCATTGGCATCCAGCACCATGAGGCGGTACCCGCCGATGAGCAACAGATCGCCTTGCGACAAGGTTGCGGCATCGCCATGCCCGAGGACACGGCCGCGCACCGTGAGCGGATTGGCGGCACCCATATTGCGAATCACATAACCAGAGGGCGTGACGCTGATCGTGGCTTGATGGCGCGAGATGTGCCGATCCGGATCGGGCAACACCAGCGTGTTTTGCTCGGTGCGGCCGATGGTGCCGCCAGAGGAATCGAATTGGCCTGTGATCGGCTGCGCCATTCGCTGGCCGTTCAACTCCACGGCGCGCAGGGTCAATGTCATTGCGTTGTGTCTCCCGATCTTGGTGGATGACGGCTCCTGCAGGCCCCGACCCAGCGACGTTCATCAACCGGATCCGTCATCCCAGTACAGCGTATTCGCGGCGCACCTTATTTTCTACGCCCCATGGCAAGCTGGCTAATCATTGTTGTTGATGAAACACCGCTGGCGCAGACCTGGGGATTCCCCTAGATTGACGGGTTGGCCAGTCGCTGTTTTTCCCCGCTCCGGTGCACACCGGCCCGCAATTCCTCGCTGTGAATTGCCCCTCGTTGCCTATCGATGGAGCGCAACCATGACTTTTGTTGCCTGTGCGGTGTGTCGATGGCGTCGATGGCGTCGATCGTAGCGGCCTGCCAGGCTGCGGGCGCCTTGTGAGCCTTATCGATGGCGTGGCGGCGACGCTGCTCGAGCGCTACGGCCTACGCGCTGCGCGTGTCGAGCGCGTCGCGCATCTGGATGTCGACGTCTACCGCGTTCGGCCGCATGCGGCCGACCAGACGAAACGCAGCCAGGGCGACCTGGCCTGGCGGGTCTACCGCGGCGATCGCCAGGATCGGGGGGCGATCGCGGACGAGTGTGTGTGGCTGCAGACCTTGGCCGAGGCCGGCGTGGCCGTGCCGTGGCCGATCACCGGCCTGGATGGCGAGGCGGTGCAGCGCGTCGATCCACCGTTGGACAACGGCTCCAGCACGCCGCGCTTTGCGGTGCTGCTCACCTGGGTGCCGGGCCGGTTTGTCGAGAAGGGCTTGCGGCCCGTTCATCTGCGCCGGCTCGGCACGCTGGCCGCGCAGTTGCACGCCAGCGCCGAGGCGCTGGTGGTGCTCGGCTCGCTGCGCAGCCAGCGGCTGGCCAACCTCCCCGATCTCGAGGCCTGGGCGCGCAGGCATGTGCCGGCATCGCCTCATCTGAAGCCCGCGGTGCACGAGGCGGTGTGCCGCGCCGCAGCGGTGCTGCGCAACCACATCGCCGCCTTGCCCAAAGCACCCTCGTCGTACGGCTACCTGCATGGCGATCTGCATCTGTGGAATGTGCTTTTTCAAGGCGACCATGCCGGCGCGATCGACTTCAGCGATTGCGGCCGGGGCCATCACGCCCTCGATCTGGCGTGTGTGCTGCAGTACATCCGCCATCCGTTGCCGGGCCGTGCCGATCATGGCGCGCAGCATCGGCGTCTTCGCGACGCGCTGCTCGATGGCTACGCCCGTGTGCGCGCACTGCCCGCCGCTGTGGAACGACAGATCGATCTCTACATCGCCGCACGCATGATCGGCACCATCGAATGGATCCTCGACGACTGGCCCCGGCCCGATCACCGCGCCTGGGGCCCGCCGTTTCTCGATGGGGCCGCAACGATGTTCGAAGGCCTTGATTGATCGTGCCTTCCAGCATGCCGCGTTGAACCAGGCGTAGCGGCAATTGGCGTGAACTGCGCGGCTCAGCGCGTCTCCACCTGGCTCAGGTTGTCGTCCGAGTTGCGATCGATGCGCTTGTTGTAGGGATCCACGCCCACGTGCGTGGGTTGGCGATCGACGGTGAAGGTGATCACCTGCTTGCCGGTGCGGATGGCGCGGCGCTCCATTTTCAGCACCGAATCGGCCTTGAAGGCCTTGTCGCCCGGCGCGGCGGTGAACACACCCACATCGAAATCTTCGGCCAGCGGTGCTTCGGTCTCCTTGCCCTTGCCATCGGCGTAGAGCTTGCGGGCTTCGACGGTGAAGCTCACGTCCCACCGGCCGTCGGCACGCTTCGTGGCCTTGGCATCGGTGGCCTTCACATCGGTGAGCGTGATCTTCTCGAACAGATCGGTGATCAGCGCGTCGTGCTGCGGCCCGGCCTCGGCGCGCAGGATGCGCAGGAAGTCGGTGGTGTTGGCATAAGGCGCGGCCTTGAACGCAAACTCCTTCAGCAGCCTGGCCATCGAGCGGTTGACCACCTCTTCGCCCACCACCTCCTTGAGCCAATACATCACCAGCGAGCCTTTCTGGTAGTGGATGTATTGCTGGTTTTCCACGCGCGCCAGCGGCAGCTCTTCGAGGGTTTCGCCGCCGCGTGCGCGCAGGTAGCGATCGAGTTCGATCTTGAGGAACCTGCGCATCTGGTCGCGCCCGTACATCTTCTCCATCACCAGCATCGCCGAGTACTGCGCGAAGCTTTCCACCAGCATGGTGGCGCCCTGCTGCTCGCTGGGCACCAGCTGGTGGCCCCACCACTGGTGGCCGATTTCGTGGGCGGTCACGTAGGTCACGATGTCGATCTTCGCGGGGTCGCTGTGATCGGCGATGAAGCCCAGGTTCTCCGAGTAGGGAATCGTGTTGGCAAAGGATTGCGCAAAGTTGGCGTAAGCCGGAAATTCCAGGATGCGCGCCTGCTTGAACTGGTAGGCCGAAAACTGCGTGGTGAAGATGTCGAAAGATGCCTTCATCGCGTCGAGCATGCGTTGCACGTTCTTGTCGTGGCCGGGTTGGTAGAACACGGCGAGATCGACATCCTTCCACTTGTCGCGCTTCACCTCATAGCGCGCCGACTGGATGGAGAAAAAATGGTTCAGCGGCGCATCGGGCTTGAAGTGCACCGTGTGCCGGCCATCGCGGGTGACATCGCTCACCAGGTAGCCCGGCGCGATCGGGATCTGATCGGCATCGGTGGTGACGGTGATGTCGGCCTGCACCCAGTCGCTGTCGGCTCGGAACAGCGGCGTGGCGCGGCCAGCTTCGTCTTCGAGCTTCGGCGGGCGCAGATCCGGCGGCAGCCCGTATTTGCGGCGCTTGGCGCGATCGGTGAGCAGCATCTCGCGCGATATGCCGATCGACGGGCTGATCTCGCCGTTGTCGACGAAGGTGCCGTTGTCCACAACCCGGGTGAGTGGTGCGGCGTTGGGGAACCCGCGCTCGCGCAGCGTGGTGGCAAAGCGGATCTCGCGCTGCTCGCCCGGCTGCATCGGCTGCGCCAGCCGGTAAATGCGGTACTGGAACTCGGTGTATTCCTTCTCCAGCGCGGCGGCGCCGACATCGATCTCGTCGAGCGTGCTGCGAAAGGGCCACTGGATGTGGATCGTGTCGATCGCCACACCGCTGCGGTTTTCGACGCGGTAGCTGCCGTGCGTGACGACGCGTGGCTCGCGGGGATACAGCTGCACATCCAGCGTCACCTGCGTGATGCGAGGGCGCGGCAGTTTCTCGAACGGCAACAGCGCCTTTTCCATGTCGGCACGCAGGCGTTCGCGGTCGGGCCCGGTGAGGTAGGTGTTGAGCACGTTGGTGTTGTAGAACGCGAAGGCGCCCGCACCCACGAAGCCGAGCACGCCGATCGCCAGCGGCACCAGCGCCCAGCCCCGCAGGCGCTGGCCGATCTGGCGCAGGCGAGGGCGCAGGGCGGTGGTGGTGCCGCGCCGCCACAGCGCGTAGGCCAGCATCACCAGGATCAGCGCAAAGGCCGACCAATACACCTGGAACCAGGCCGCGCCTTGCCAGAAGCGGCCCATGCGGTTCATGTCGGACAGCGGCACGGCGGGCGTGTTGCCGTAGTTGTAGAGGTTGTGCTCGAAGCCCGCCGAGGAGAGCGCGACGGCAGCCACCACCTGCAGCAGCATCACCCCCCAGCCGATGAACTTTTGCGGCATCAGCACCTGCACGAATACCGACAGCACCGCCAGCTGCATGGCACCGATCGTCATTGGCAGCACAAACCACAGCAGGTAGGCCGGCAGGTCGATCACGAAGTAACCCTTGAGCACCTGTACCAGCATGCCGGTGAACGAACCCACCAGCGCGGTGATCGCCAGCACCAGCATGATGGCCACGATCTTGGGCACCAGATGCGCCCAGTCGGGCGCCGCGGTGGCATCGATGATCTCGTGCATGCGGCGCTCACGATCGCGCCACACCAGCTCACCGCCATAGTAGATGGCAATGATGATCGGCATGATCGAAAACGCGCCGAGCAGGGCCTCGACCATCAGCCGCGTCACCGGGAACGACGGGCTGCCGTACCACTCGCCGGTGAACCACATCGCGCCAGCCGAATTGATCATGCCGATGGCCAGCAGCACAAAAAACGCCGGGCTGCGGAACACGAAGCTCATGTCGAAACGGGCTAGGCGCAGCAGCTGCGTCCAGCGCGTCGCCGCACTGTGACTGGGAGCGGCCTGCCGAGGCGTGGGTGACACGCGCAACGCAGGCGCGTCGCTCTCGATCTCCTGGCCTTTCGCAGCTTTCTTGCTTGACGCGCCGCGATGGCTCTCGAAGCGGAACAGCCGCCAGGTGAGCGCAAACAACACCACCGCCACGCCCGCCCAGATCAGCCGATTGGCCAGCATCAGGCCCGACAGCGCCGGCAGGTTGGTGTTGCGCTCGGCGGCTGTCCAGTACTTGGTGGTGATGCCGAGTGCCGAGAGGCCGAACGGATCGCTCAACGCGGCAAAGGTGTCGAACGCCGGATCGCGCAGCAGGCCCCGGGTTACAAAATACATGACGATCAACGCCACCGCGCCGACATACGTCCACATCATCGATCGCGTGGCCGTGGCCAGCGCGAAGAAGGTGGCGCCGATGATCAGCAGCGTGGGCAGGCCGAACGCGAACAGCGCGTAGACGTAGTGATCGAGGCGGAACGGCCCCACTTTCTCGGCATCGAGCCAGGGCATCGTGGCGCCGATGGCGATGGCCAGCGGCACCGAGCCCAGCACCAGCAGCGCGGCGGCGATGGCGCCGCTGAAGCGGCCCAGCAGGTAGGCGCCGCGAGTGATGGCGGTGGAACGCAGGATCGGCGCGAAGCCGGTTTCGTCGTCGCGCAGGATCACGCCGGCCACCATGGCCACAATGATGAACACCAGAAAGATGCTCATCACCGCCTGCGTCTGCAGGATGGCGAAGGGCGAGTTGATGTTGACGTTGCCGCGACCGCCGATCTGGATGGTGTCCACCGTCACAGAGCCGAAGGTGAGCAGAAAGAAGATCATGCAGCCGACCCAGAACACCGGGCTGCGCACCTGAAAACGCCACTCGAAGGCGGCGATGTGTTTGAACATGATGGCGGCCTCAGGCTGCGCGGCTGGCGGTGGCCGCATTGGCCACCTTGGCCGTATCAGCCGTGTTGGCTGCATGGCCGCGCTCGCGATGCAGGGTGGAGAAGTACACATCCTCCAGACCGGCTTTCAGCGGCTCGAAGCCCGCACCCGGTGCGTCGTCGGCCAGCACATGGATCACCGTGCGGCCGGCGCGCAGCCGGGTGGCGATCACGTTCCATTGGGCACGCGCGGCGTCCAGCTCGGCCTTGTCGATCGCGCGCAGCCAGATGCGGCCGCGCAGATCCTCGATCAGCGTGGCCGGTGTGCCCTGGCTCACGATGCGGCCATCGACCATGATCGCCATGCGCGGGCATAGATCGGTCACGTCGTCCACGATGTGGGTGGAGAGAATCACCACCACGCTCTCGCCGATCTCCGCCAGCAGGTTGTTGAAGCGGTTGCGCTCTTCGGGGTCGAGCCCGGCGGTGGGCTCGTCGACGATGATCAGCCTGGGGTTGCCGATCAGCGCCTGCGCGATGCCGAAGCGCTGGCGCATGCCGCCGGAAAAGCCCGCGATGGCTTTCTTGCGCACCTCCCACAGGTTCACCTGTTTCAGCAGCGCTTCCACCGTATCGCGCCGCTCGCCGCGCGCGCCGATGCCCTTGAGCACCGCGAGATGGTCGAGAATGTCGAGTGCCGACACACGCGGGTAGACGCCAAAGTCCTGCGGCAGATAGCCCAGCGTGGCACGCAGCCTGGCCGGCTGCGCCAGCACATCGAGATCATCGAAGCGGATCGATCCGGACGAAGGGATCTGCAGCGTCGCCACACAGCGCATCAGCGAGGATTTGCCCGCGCCGTTGGGCCCGAGCAGGCCGAACATGCCGCGCGGGATATCGAGCGATACGTTGTCGAGTGCGCGGGTGCCGTTGGGGTAGATGTGGGTGAGCTGCGCGATGGTGAGCATGGGTGGGCTTTCTGGGTACAACGGGGGCAACCATGGGCCTGTGCGGGTGGCGGGGCCGGGCGAAGATGGGCGAAGACGGGCGACTCTAACTGTGCCGCTGCGAGCCGGGCGAGCCCGTTGCGACGAACTGCGTGGCTGCAGACACCAACCGGCCAATCGTGCGAATGAACGGTGGCCGGACGTCAGAACAATCCGGTGATCCGCCCGTCGTCGTCCACATCGATCGCTGCCGATGACGGCTGCGCCGGCAGGCCCGGCATGGTGAGGATTTCGCCGCATATCAGCACCACAAACTCGGCGCCGGCGGCCAGGCGAACTTCGCGGATGTCAATCGCATGGCCGCTGGGTGCGCCGCGCAAGGTGGGATCGGTGGAGAACGAATATTGCGTCTTGGCGATGCACACCGGGAAGTGGCCGTAGCCCTGGTCTTGCAGCTCCTGCAATCGGGCGCGCACGCGTGCATCGGCGGTGATCCGGGCGGCGCCGTAGATGCGGGTGGCCACGGCTTCGGCCTTGTCCCACAGCGTGGCGCTGTCGTCGTAGAGAAAGTGCGGATCGGCCGGTGTGGTGGTGCACAGGCGCACCACTTCGTGGGCGAGTTCTTCGGCGCCGGCACCGCCATCAGACCAATGGCGGGCGATCACCAGCGGCACTTCATGGTGTGCGAGTTTGCGTTTCAGCAGGGCCAGCTCGGCTTCGGTGTCGTGCACGAAGTGGTTGAGCGCAATCACACAGGGCAGGCCGTAATGGTTGCGCACGTTATTGAGATGGCGCTCCAGGTTGGGCAGGCCTCGTTCCAGCGCCGCCAGGTTTTCTTCGCTCAGACGATGGGCATCCACACCGCCGTGGAACTTGATCGCCCGCACGCTCGCCACCAGCACCACCAGATCCGCCCGCAGGCCCGATTTGCGGCATTTGATGTCGATGAACTTCTCGGCGCCCAGATCCGCGCCGAAGCCGGCTTCGGTGACCACGTAGTCCGCCAGCTTCAACGCCGTGCGGGTGGCGATCACCGAGTTGCAGCCGTGCGCGATGTTGGCAAACGGGCCGCCGTGGATGAAGGCCGGATTGTTCTCGAGCGTCTGCACCAGGTTGGGCTTGATCGCATCGCGCAGCAAGGCCGTCATCGCACCCTGGGCCTTGAGCTGGCTGGCGGTGATCGGCTGCCGATCGCGGGTGGCGCCCACCACGATGCGGCCGATGCGGCGTTTGAGATCGGCCAGATCATCGGCCAGGCACAGGATGGCCATGATCTCGGAGGCCACCACGATGTCGAAGCCGTCTTCGCGCGGGTAGCCGTTGGCGGGGCCGCCGAGGCCGATGGTGATGTCGCGCAGCGCGCGGTCGTTCATGTCCATCACCCGGCGCCAGGTGATGCGGCGCACGTCGAAGCCGAGGGCATTGCCGTGGTGGATGTGGTTGTCGATGAGCGCCGAGAGCAGGTTGTGGGCGAGGGCGATGGCGCCGAAGTCGCCTGTGAAGTGCAGGTTGATGTCTTCCATCGGCACCACCTGCGCATAGCCGCCGCCCGCCGCGCCGCCCTTCATGCCGAACACCGGTCCGAGCGATGGCTCGCGCAGGCACATCATGGTGCGTGCCCCGATGCGGTTGAGCGCGTCGCCCAGGCCCACGGTGGTGGTGGTCTTGCCCTCGCCGGCCGGTGTGGGGCTGATGCCGCTGACGAGGATCAGCTTGCCCTGCGGGCGATCCGCGAGCGAACGGATATGCGCCAGCGACAGCTTGGCCTTGTAGCGGCCATACAGCTCCAGCGCCTCATCGGGCAGGCCGAGCCGGCGCTGCGCCAACTCGGTGATCGGCTGCAGCGTGGCGGCCTGCGCGATCTGGATGTCGCTCAGCATCGGCGGCCCCCGCGGCGCGCTGTCGCGGCGCGACGGAGGCAAGGGCGGGCTTGACGCCGATGGGCGAGCTGGTTCATGGCATGGGCAGACCTTGTGGGCCGTTGGTGTTGAGCCAACGGCAACTGTACGATGCGGCCCGCGCCAGGGCTGCCGAGTCAGATTTAGCGGCTGTCACCCGTCACCGGGCGGGCTCGTCAGGCGTGCAAGGATTCGGTGCGCCCGACGCTGCGCGCATCGGTGGCAGCAACCATCGGCGCGGTGAGTGCATGGGCCAGATCGGTGCCGGATCGCCACGCGGCCTCGACACCGTGGCCGACGAGGTAGTCGCCACACACGCCGAGGGCGAGATCGTCGTCCCACCAGGCCGTGGCTTGCGTGGCGTGGGCGGTGTGCGCGGGTGGCGTTTGCAGGCAGGCGGCGTAACGCCAGCGGTGAGCGCTGACCAGATGCCATTGTGTGACGCTGCTGGCGGGCAACAGGGCCTGCAGCGCCGGTTGCAAGGCCTGGGTGATCTGTTCGGGCGAGGCCTCGACGCAGGAAGCGCTCCACAGCGGATCGGCATGCGCCACCCAATGCGCGGTGCCGAGGGCGGCGCTGCGGCCGGGTTTGCGATCGTTGCGCACCACCCAGCTCAGCGGCCCTTTGCGCGGCTCGCAGGCATCCCACGGCCAATCGACTTCATTGGTCACGGCCATCAGCACCCAGCTGCTGACCATCGGCACATCCAGCAGCGCGTGGCTCCACGCCGGCTGATGGCCGGCCAGCAACGCCGCCGCCTGGGCCGGGGGCATGGCCAGCACGATGCGGTCGAACGGCCCATCCACCACGTCGCCCCGGCTGTGCAGCAGCCAGCCTGAAGACGTGCGCTCCAGGCGCTCCACGGTTTGCTCCAGCGCCAGCGGCACGCGGGTGGTCAGGCGGCGGCACAGCGCGGGCATGCCGGGCAGGCCCACCACCATCGAATCGCTGGGCGGGCACAGGCTGTGGGAATGAACACGCGGGCGCCAGCGCGCTGCCCAGCCCTGGGCCACGCCGGAGGCGATCAGCGCCCGAAACTCCGGGTGAGAGGGGATGAAGTGGGAGGCGCCGTGGTCGAACTCGGCGCTGTTCATCGCGCCGTCGGCCCCGGGCCAAGACATCCGCCGCGTGGCCATGCGGCCACCTACGCCGCGCGATTTGTCGAACAGCATCACCCGCCAGCCGGCACGGGCCAGCCGATCGGCGCAGCTCGCGCCGGCCACACCCGCGCCAATGACCGCAGCAGAAGGAATGGATGAGTTCATTGAATCGGCTCCTGACCAGCAATTGAGTCAAAGTATAGGCATCGCGACGTCAAAGTGAAGCAATAATGAACCTTATATGTTCAAATAACCGTGACAAATACGAGTCATCAAATCGTCACGATCACGCAATCTTCTACGCCGACCGCTCATGACCACCCTGCCCAACCCCAACCTTGACGCCCCTGCCGACACACCCGCCGAGCCCCGCCATCGCAGCGGCACGGCAGCGCGGCTGGCCGGCCTGCCCGCCGCCACCTTGCGCGTGTGGGAGCGGCGTTACGGGGTGGTGGCGGCGCCGAAGAGCGAATCCGGCCAGCGCCTGTATTCGCGGCACGATGTGCAGCGGCTCACGCTGATCAAGCAGCTTGTGGATCGTGGGCACGCCATCGGCACGGTGGCATTGCTGTCGCTCGCCCAGTTGGCCGAACTGGCCCGCACCGCGGCGCCTGTGCCGCCGGCCGCTTCGCTGGATCGACCCCTGTTGCGCCCCTCGGGCCACGCGGCGCCGTCCGGGCCTTTGGCAGGCGCTGCGCGGGCGATGAATGCCGAGCCAGCGGCGCAGGCCGTTCAAACGGTGGTGGTGGGCCGTAGCCTGGCATCGCGTCTGCAGCGGCGCGGATATGCCCACGTGGTGCTGGCGCATGTGATCGACGAGCTCGATGCCGTGCCCACGCTACAGCCTGCGAAGGCCATCGATCTGTTGATCGTGCACACCGCCTCGTTGATGCCCGAATCGGTGCATCGGGTGATGGTGGCGGCATCGGCGTTGAAGCCCGCTCGGGTGGTGGTGTTGTATGGGTTTGGTGCGCAAGGTGTGGTGGACAGCCTCTATGCAGCCGGTGTGACGATTCGCCGCGAGCCGATTTCCGATCGCGAACTCGATGCCGTGATCGCCGGCCCGGCGCTTCAGGCGGCGGCTG
>JANMAS010000221.1:0-2906 GCA_031359975.1 Burkholderiales bacterium | reverse complement strand
ACACTCCCGGATGGACAGCCCGCTGCCGCCTTCTCAGTCTGAGTCGCTCATCCCCGACGCCGTTCGTGCGGCGTTCGATATCGTCCGTCCCCTCGGTCAGGGCGGCATGGGGTCGGTCTGGCTGGCGCGGCGCGTCGATGGCCTGGTCGAGCGCGAGGTGGCGCTCAAGCTGCTGCACCCCGGCGTGCTCGACGGCACACGGCGTGAACGGTTCGCGCGCGAGCGCCACATCCTGGGAGCGCTCTCGCATCCGAACATTGCGCGCCTGCTCGACGCCGGCTTCAGCGCCGACGGCCAGCCCTACCTGGCGCTCGAGTATGTGCAGGGCCGCAGCCTCATCGACCATTGCAACGCCGAACAGCTGCCAATCGGCGCGCGGGTGCGGCTCATGCTGCAGGCGCTCGATGCGGTGCAGTACGCCCACCACAACCAGGTCGTCCACCGCGATCTGAAGCCATCCAACATCCTCGTCGGCACCGACGGCCAGTTGCGGCTGCTGGACTTCGGCATCGCCAAGCTGATGCACGAGGGCCTGGCCGCCGAGACCGAACTCACCTTGCTGGGCGGGCGTGCCCTGACACCCGACTACGCATCGCCGGAGCAGATCGCGGGCCGGCCGGTGGGCACGGCGAGCGACGTCTTCTCGCTCGGCGTACTGATGTACCAGTTGCTGTGCGGCAGGCGCCCGCACGAAGGCGCGCACGCGTCTCGCGCAGCGCTCGAAGAAGCGATCCTCAACGACCTGCCGCAGCGGCCCAGCCGGCGTGTGATGGAGGGCGCCGACGCCGGTGCCGAGGTGGCGCGCCAGCGCGCCAGCACGCCAGGCGGGCTGAAGCGCGAACTGGCTGGCGACCTCGACACCATCGTGCTCAAGGCGCTGAACAAGGAGGCCGCCGAGCGCTACCCCACGGCAGATGCCTTGCGCCAGGATCTGCAGCGCTGGCTCGCCGGCGATCCGGTGCTCGCCCGGCCGGAGCGTGCCTTCTACCGCGCCATGAAGATTCTGCAACGCCATCGCCTGCGGCTTGGCACCGGCCTGGCCTTGTTCGCCTCGCTCGCGGCGGTTGCCGGCGTTTCGGTGTGGCAGGCCACCGTGGCGAGCGCCCAGGCGCAGCGCGCCGAACAGCACAGCCGGCAGGCGCTTGCGGTGCAGGACTATCTGCGCCGGGCGTTGGCCGTGGCCCAAAGCCCGCACGGTGCGCCGGATGGCACCGGCCTGCTGCATTCAGGGGGCGCCGCGCGGCAGGCTGAGAGCCGGGCCGGCGAAGCCGAACGGGCTTTTGCCGGCGAGCTGGACAACCTGCGCCAGCACTATCC
Source organism: Burkholderiales bacterium (assembly GCA_031359975.1). Taxonomy (GTDB): domain Bacteria; phylum Pseudomonadota; class Gammaproteobacteria; order Burkholderiales; family Burkholderiaceae_C; genus JANMAS01. The sequence continues at coordinate 1,589 of JANMAS010000221.1, read as the reverse complement.
GGATTCGATCCCCTAGCGCGCTAGCCCTGCGGGTCGGGCGCAAGCGCCTGCTCCAGCGCCAGGGGATGGTCGTCGTCCGCGCTCAACGCTTCGCTTTGCGGCGACGGGGTCACCACCAGCGCATCCGATGCCACGCTGGCGATGGTCGATCCCGCATCGTCATTGATCCAGTCGCGCAGCTCTTCCAGCATGCGCGGCGAGGCGCGCACGCCGACGTTGCGTGTGGCATTGCCGTCGATGTGCAGGCCGATGGCCACCATCACACCGCCTTCGACCCGCACGATCGGGCTGCCGCTCTGGCCGCCGTAGGTGTCGGCGTCGTGGGTGAAGGTCATGTCCGTGGCGTTGGCATGCGCGGTGCCGCTGGACTGCCATTGGTGGGCGGCCCAGTCGTCGGGGCGGCCACCCTTGCAGTCGCCGATGCGACGGGTCTTCTGCTCGACGTCCTTGCCGGTGATGACTTTATCGCCGCAGGTGTCGCCCGGATAGCCGGTAACCTGCACCGTGCTGCCCTCGATGGCGGTGGGCGCCAGCGCACGCAGCTGCGCCTTGGCGGCGTCCTGGCCCCAGAAGCCAAGCTTGGCCGGTACATCCTTGTCGAGCACGATTAACGCGTAGTCGTCGCGTTGCGCGATCGCCACCTGCCGCATCTGTCCGTCAATGCGCCGGCTGCGCAGCACCTGGTACGGCGTGGCCTGCCGCACACGGCGCGGCGTGAAGCTGCCGAACGGGTGGCTGCTGTTGTCGCCTTGCCGCGCCGGGCTGATGGTGAGGGTTTTCGCGCCGGCAATCACATGCCGCGCGGTGAGCACATGGCGTGGCCCGATCAGCACGCCGGTGCCTCGCCCCTGCACCAGGTACTTGGGGCCGCCACCACCCCACTTGGGGTTGTCCACCAGCACGTCGATGGCGCAGATCCAGCGGTTGGGAATCGCTTTTGCATCCTTGACGCGCACGCGGTCGTCGCGATGGATGATCTCTTCGTCGATCTCGTCATCCGCGGCTTCGTCGGGTGCGGTGAAGAGGGATTCGGCGTCCTGGGCGTCCCACGTGCCCGGCGCATCGTCCACACCAGCCAGCGATTCGAACTCGATGATCTCGGGATCGTCGACGATCTCGGGCTCTTGCGCGTACGCTTGCGCGCGCGCCTCCTCCTGCGCCTCCTCCTGCGCCTCCTCCTGCGTTTCATCAGCGTCGAATGCCGTGGCGGCGAGGGTGCTTTCTTCGTCTTCCTTCGCGATGCCGATGCCGCCGATTGCCGTCGGGTAGTCTTTCGGGCTCGTGGGGTGCGCGAAGCCGGGGTCTTTCAAGCTCATCACGGCGCTGCCGCCGGTCTGCGTCATGTGGCGGAAGGTGTATCGGAGCAGGCCCGAGCCGCCGTCGCTGGCCAGGTGGGTCTGCACGATCAGCGGCACCGGCGTGCGCTGCGGGCCGAAGGCGTGCAAGCTGATATCCACCAGCGCCGCAGAGGGCTGGAAGAGAAAGTTGCTGAGCTTGCCCGCCGGCCCTTGCAGGCCGCCGAGCGTGATGCGGATGCCGCGATGTTCATCAACGCCCTGCGCCCGCGAGATGGCGTTCAGCCAGCCGCG
>JANMAS010000202.1:0-4512 GCA_031359975.1 Burkholderiales bacterium | reverse complement strand
ATGACCTGGGCCTCGGCCGCCTCGACGAACTGCCGCCGATCGAGACCGATGCTCCCGCACCGGCGCTCGATGCACAGGCACAAGACCAGCCTTCGTTGCTCGATGAGCGCGCGGGCGACGGGTTCGCCGAAGACGCCGCAGCCTCGTTACTTCCGTTGCCCCAAGAGCCGTTACCTGCCCCCGAATCCCTCCTTGCCTCGCCGACATGAACATAGATTCCGACAATCCCGCCGTGGACAGCCCCGCCGAGCCCACCGAGCAGGCTGAGCCAAAGCGGCGCGCGCCAAGGCCTCGCAAACCCAAGGCTGACGCGTTGGTCGACGCGCCTGTGCCAGCCGCGGCGTCGTCGCCTGCTCAGGCCGACGCCCCAGCCGATGCGCCGCCAGACGCCGACGTGGTGGCCAGTCGCCCGAAGCGCGCTCGGCGCAGCACCAAGGCCGTAGCCGATGAGGCGATCGCCGTGCCAGCCCCCCTCGCAGACACTGCGGCGGCGCCGGTGGCGACTGTTGCCGAACCCCTGGTTCACGACCGCGCTCGGCCCGACAACGACCGCGCATCCGAAGCGGGTGGCGACGAGGCGCGTGCCGGTGATGCTGGCGAAGTCCGCGAACGCGGCGAGGGCGGCGAGGACCGTGGCGAGGGTGACGCGGCGGCCAGTGTCGAGGCTGGAGGCGACGGTCATGGAGACGGTAGCGGCGAGGGCGCCGGCGATGGTGAACCCCGTGGCCGTCGGCGCAATCGGCGCCGGCGCGGCCAGCGCAGGGACGACGAAGTCGGCGTTGCACCGGCGGAAGGTGAGAGCGTCGATGCGGTGGCGTCCGATGCCCCTGTCGACGTCGAGTTTTCCACCCAGATCGACCCCGGCGAGATGTTCGCCAAGGTGGTGTCCGGTGATTTCGACGTCGAGCCGCCGGAAGGCGCGCCCAAGCTGCCGAGCAAGCGTGTGCTGGCGGCGGAGCCCGATTCGCCCAAGCTGCAAAAGGTGCTGGCGCAGGCTGGCGTGGGCTCGCGGCGCGACATGGAAACGCTCATCGCCGATGGCCGCATCACGGTCAATGGCGAAGCGGCGCACATCGGCCAGCGCATCTCGTTCGGGGATCAGATCCGTGTGGCCGGCAAGCCGATCAAGGTGCGTATCCAGCCGCCGCTGGCGCGTGTGCTGGCCTATCACAAGCCGGCCGGCGAAGTGGTCACGAACGATGATCCGCAGCATCGCCCTACGGTGTTCCGGCGCCTGCCGCGCCTGGCTCACGGCAAGTGGCAATCGGTGGGCCGCCTCGACATCAATACCGAAGGCCTGCTGCTGTTCACCAATTCCGGCGACCTGGCCAACAAGCTCATGCACCCGCGTTTTGGCGTCGAACGCGAATACGCGGTGCGCGTGCTCGGTACGCTCGACGACGCCACCCGCGCGCGCCTGATCGAAGGCGTGCCGATCGACGGCCAGCCGGCGTCGTTCAAGTCGATCGAAGACGGTGGCGGCGACGGCGCCAACCGCTGGTATCGCGTGGTCATCACCGAAGGCCGCAACCGCGAGGTGCGCAAACTGTTCGACTCGGTGGGCATGGCGGTGAGCCGGCTCATCCGCATTCGCTACGGCAGCGTGGTACTGCCCAAGGGCCTGCGGCGCGGTGTGTGGATCGATCTCGAAGGGCGCGACGTGGTCGCACTCAAGCGCTTGGCCGGTGCCGATACGCCCCAGCCGGTGCGCGAGCCGCCCGGTGAAGCCGACCAACGCCCACCGCATCAGCAGCAGCAACAACCGCAACAACAACCGCAACAACAGCCGCAGCAGCAACGCGGCGCGCGACCGGATCGCGGCGACCGGGGCGGGCGTACCGATCGCGGCGATCGCGGTGATCGACCCGTGCGCAACGACCGCAACGACCGGCCCGCGCGCGTGGATCGACCGCAGCAGCCTGATCGCCAGATGCGCAACGACAGGCGCCCGGAGGACGACGGCATCGGCACCATTCCCAACCCGTTGCAGCAAACCTACGACCGGCGGCCGCTGCCGCGCGAAGTGTCGGTGCCGGATCGCGACGAATCCGAAGACAACGTCGGCCCGATCCCGAACCCTCTGCAACAGACGTTCGACAAGCGATTTGTGCAAAAACCGCGCGGCCCGGGCGGCGGCCAGCGCGACGGGCCCGGCGGCAACCAGCGCCAGCCCGATCCGATGCAGACATCCCTCGGCTACATCGGTGCCGACACCTTCATGCGCAAGCTGGGCAACCGCGGTGGCCCTCGGCGCAAACGTTGATTGAAGTCTGGCGCACGGTGCGCAGGCACCTTGCCAGACTACAATAAGAAGTTAATCCAAGCCTTTGATTCAGGAGAGTTTTTCATGGCCATCGAACGCACTTTGTCGATCATCAAGCCCGACGCAGTGGCGAAGAATGTCATCGGTCAGATCTATGCCCGATTCGAGGGTGCCGGCCTGAAGGTCGTCGCCGCCCGCATGGCGCATCTGTCGCGCGGCGAAGCCGAAGCGTTCTACGGCGTGCACCGCCAACGCCCGTTTTTCAATGATCTGGTCAGCTTCATGATCTCCGGCCCGGTGATGATCCAGGCGCTCGAAGGTGAAGGCGCCATCGCCAAGAACCGCGAGCTGATGGGTGCCACCGATCCCAAGAAAGCCGTGAAGGGCACGATCCGCGCCGATTTCGCCGACAGCATCGACGCCAATGCGGTGCACGGCTCGGATGCGCCGGAAACCGCGGCGGTCGAGATCGCGTTTTTCTTCCCTGGCATGAACGTCTACAGCCGCTGACCACCCGGCCAGGGCGCTGTGTCTGGCCTCAAGCACCGAACCCGCTCGCGAAGCACATCGACATGGCCTCCAACAACCTGCTCGACCTGGACCTCGACGCGATGGTCGAGTTCTGTGGTGGCCTGGGCGAAAAACGTTTTCGCGCCACGCAGTTGTTTCGCTGGATCCACCAGAAGGGCGCCAGCGATTTTGGCGAAATGACCGATCTGGCGCGATCGCTGCGTGAGCGGCTGGCGGGTGGCGCGGCCCGCATCGAGGGCCTGCCGGTCGTCAGCGAGCATGTGTCTACCGACGGCACCATCAAGTGGCTGTTCGATGTGGGCGCGGGCAACGCGGTCGAAACCGTCTACATCCCCGAGGATGATCGCGGCACGCTGTGCATCTCGTCGCAGGCGGGTTGTGCGGTGGGTTGCCGGTTTTGCTCTACCGGGCATCAGGGTTTCAGTCGCAACCTCGGGGCTGGCGAGATCCTGGCGCAGCTGTGGCATGCCGAACACCAACTGCGGGCGAGCGCGGCGGCCCGCACGGGCAGCGGCGCCAACGAGCGCGTGATCACCAATGTCGTGATGATGGGCATGGGCGAGCCGCTGCAGAACTATGCGGCGCTGGTGCCGGCGCTGCGCGTGATGCTCGACGACCACGCCTACGGCCTGTCGCGCCGGAGGGTCACCGTGTCCACCTCGGGCGTGGTGCCGATGATCGATCGGCTGCGTGAGGATTGCCCGGTGGCCTTGGCTGTGTCCTTGCATGCGCCGGATGACGAGCTGCGCAACCACCTGGTACCCCTGAATCGCAAGTACCCGATCGCTGAACTGCTCGATGCCTGCAACCGCTACCTGGAGGCGGCGCCGCGCGACTTCATCACTTTCGAGTACTGCATGCTGGATGGGGTGAACGATTCCACCGAACAGGCCATCGCACTGGCGCAACTGCTGCGTGGACGGGTGCCGTGCAAGATCAACCTGATCCCGTTCAACCCCTTCCCGCAATCCGGGCTCACCTGCTCACCGCGCGATCGGGTCGTGGCGTTCGCCCACCGGTTGCAGGATGCCGGCATCGTCACCACGATCCGCAAGACGCGTGGCGACGACATCGACGCCGCCTGCGGGCAACTGGCCGGCGCGGTGCAGGATCGCACCCAGGTGCACCAGCGCATGACACGCCAGCCGGTGGTGGTGGCCATGCCCCAGACCCGCGTCAACCACGCTGCGCCGGTGCGCAGCTGATTGCAAAGCCACCCCATGCAGGCTGACAAGGCCAGATTCACCAACCCCCGGAACCTGCCGGCCCGGCACATCACGCTGGTGAGCACGATGGCGTTTGTGTTGGTGCTGGCGGCGTGCACCACCACGTCCACCACCACCAGCGGGGGTCGCACGCGTGAGATTCCTTCCACCAACGAGCAACCCGATCTGCCGCGCAGTGCGCGGGTGAGGTTGGAGCTGGCTTCAGCGTACTTCGGTCGCGGCCAGACCGAGACCGCGCTGGACGAACTCAAGCACGCGCTCGAAGCCGATCCCAACCTGGCGCCGGCGCACACCTTGATGGCCCTGATCCGTGCCTCGATGGGCGATGAGCGGCAGGCCGAGCAAAGCTTTGCGCGCTCCTTGCAGCTCGATGCTCAAAACGCCGACACCTTGCACAACTACGGTTGGTTCCTGTGTCAGCGGCGGCGTTACGCGGAGGCCGACACCCAGTTCACCACCGCGCTCGCCCAGCCCTCCTACAACGATGCCTCA
>JANMAS010000097.1:0-3632 GCA_031359975.1 Burkholderiales bacterium | reverse complement strand
GGAGGCCGTGCTGTTGAGCACCGCCATCAGGCAGCCAAGTTCACAGCTCGGGTAGGCCAACACGAATCGCGCGCCGAGGTCGCCAGCGCCGAGCTTGCGCACCATGGCTGTGATGCGGCCGGCCTGGCGCCGGATACCCACTTCGGCCAACAGCCACACCCCTGAGAACAGCAGCAGCGCGACCACGGCCAGCGTGATCAGGTCTTGCCGCAGGCGACGCTGGCTGTCGGCCACCAGATCGCGTTTCGACTGGCCGAGCATCAGGTAAAGGCCCGAGGGGCGCGCCGGCTCGGTGGCGGCCACAGCCCAGATGCGCGTCTTGCCGTCGCCATCGACCAGCTCGCCGATGCCGCCTTTGGGCCGGGCTTGCGCCAGCCGAAACAAGGGCGTGTCGGCGATCGAGGTGCCGGCCTTGGGCGCGCTCGGCCCTGCGCCCGACCACACCATGACGATGCCTTTGTGATCGACCAGCAGCAACTCCGGTGCGGGTGGCAACGCCTTCTTCTGGCTGCCCTGCGCAAACGCCAGCAAGTCGAGAGAGGCGACCAGCATGTAACGCAAGGCGCCGCCTTCGCTGCGCACCGGGTAGACGATCTGCAGCACCGCGGCGCCGGTCAGGCGGCCGAATACAGGCTCCAGCACCAGCGCGTTGCCACCGGCGAGCACGCGCTTGAAGTACGAACGATCGCGCAGGTTCAGGCGGCGGCCGCTGTTCAACGAATCGCAGAACAGCTCGCCGTCGGGCAGCACGCTCACGATGCCTGTGTACTGCGGGTAGGCCTCGCGCACGGACGACAGATAGGCCGAGCAGGCATCGCGGTCGGCAGACTCCAGCACGCGGGCGTGTGCCAGCCCGAAGTGAAGCTGGGACGTGCCCTGCACGCGGTGGTCGAGATCGATGGCGATGCCGTCGGCGGCCGTCGCCAACGACTTCATCGCATCGACGATCTCGAATTCGCTGTCGCGCACAAAGCGCCAGCCCACGAGCAGTGCGGGCAGCAACGTGGCCAGCAACACCAGGCACAGCAGCCGTGCACGTAGGCTCATGCCCCGCCGTGCGGACAGACACGTTTGGACGACATGACAGCGGTCATCAGATGACTCCAGAGCCCCGCACACAGGCGTCGCGAGCATGCAAACGGGCGCCTTCTTCTTGGGTGCAGCGGCAACGGCGCGTCAGATTACCAACTTATTGTGCGCTGTTGCGTGGGCCTTGTGAGAGGCCTTTTGACCTGATCGGGCCGCGCGACATGGTCGATGAGCGATCATGGTGGTCTCGGTAGGCCGGATATGGAGAGCACATCATGAGTGGTCGGGTTTCACGGGCCATGACCCTGGCCTCGTCGATCGGGCTGCTGGCGTTGATCGGTGGTTGTCAGGCTCAGACCTCGGGCGTGCAGGCCAAGCCTGTGCCCCCCAACGCGCCTGTCGCTGGTGCTGCGGATCCGACTGCCGCGGCCCAGCGGGTGGATGCGCTCATCGGCACCGCACGGTGTGAGCGGTCGTCGCAATGCCGCAGCATCGCGCGTGGCAGCAAGGCCTGCGGCGGTCCGACGAGCTACGCGGCGTGGTCCACGGTAACCACCGATGCCAAGGCACTCGAAACCGCCGTCGATGACGAGCGGCGCCTGGTGCAGGCGGCGAATGAACGTTCGGGCATGGCATCGAACTGCATGCTGCTTGCCGATCCGGGCGCGCGTTGCGAAGCGCAGCGTTGTGTCAGCGGCCAAGGCGTCGGATCGTTACCGCGGTGACGGATGGGTGGCGACGGCCGCGCACCTCGCACAAACGCACGCAACACCGCACGCCACACCGCGCGACGCTGGCCCGATGCGCGCCAGCAACTCGGCACTGAAGCTCCCCGCACGGCACCAGCACGGTGTGTCGAAAGACCCCGTGCGCGCGGGCGCACAGCCGTTCGGGCCACCGCAGAGCGGGCAGATCGGGCGCGCGGCAGGGGGTGAGGGCAGGGCGTTGATCACGATGTGATTGTCGCGCCAACCCGGCTGCTCGCGGCGAGTGGCTCAGCGGCTGGTCTTGATGACATCTTGATGCCGCATCGCCCAATCTCTACACCGAATTGAGGCCCCGTTCCGTACGCTTCATCGCATTCGACAACACGCTTGCGAGGAGCTCATGGACCTTTACTTTCTGGGTGCGGCCGCGCTGCTGCTGCTGGCCATCGTCGGCATGGTGCTTGGCTGCGACAAGCTGGTAGCACGGCGATGAGCTGGCTGTATGCGCTCGCCGGAGCTGCCTCGCTGGGCTTGCTCGTCTATCTGGTGGTGGCCTTGCTGAAGGCGGAGGAATTCTGATGAACGCCCAGGCCTGGACTCTTCTCGCGGCCTATCTCGGCGTGCTTGTCGCTTTGGCATGGCCATTGGGCCGCTGGTTGCAAGCCGTGGCCGACGGCCGGTTACCGCGCTGGCTCGCACCCGTTCAGGCGGCCGAGCGCGGCCTGTACCGGCTGGCGGGGGTCGATCCCGCAGCCGGCATGGGCTGGCGGCAATACGCCATCGCGCTGATCGCCTTCAACTTTCTGGGTGTGATCGTGGTGTATGCCTTGCAACGCCTGCAAGGCGGGCTGCCGCTGAACCCGCAGGGCATGGCCGCGGTGAGCGCGGATTCGTCGTTCAACACCGCGATCAGCTTCGTCACCAACACCAACTGGCAGGGCTACAGCGGCGAGACGACGATGAGCTACCTGACGCAGATGTTGGCACTGGCGGTGCAGAACTTCTTCTCCGCCGCCACCGGCATCGTGGTCGTCATGGCGCTGATCCGCGGCTTCGCGGCGCGCAGCACAAGCACGATCGGCAACTTCTGGGCCGACATGACGCGTGTGACGGCCTATGTGCTGCTGCCGATCTCGTTGGTGTTGGCCATCGTGCTGGTCAGCCAGGGCGTGATCCAGAACTTCGCGCCCTACCAGCAGGTGACGACGCTCGAGCCCACCAGTTCCCAGCAAACCCTCGCCATGGGCCCGATCGCCTCGCAGGAAGCGATCAAGATGCTGGGCACCAACGGCGGTGGTTTTCTCAATGCCAACTCGGCGCACCCGTTCGAAAACCCGACGCCGCTGAGCAACTTCATCCAGATGCTGTCGATCTTCCTGATCCCGACCGCACTGGTGTTCATGTTCGGCCGCATGGTGGGCGATACACGCCAGGGTTGGGCGGTGCTGGCGGCGATGACGGCCATCTTCGTGGTGGCGGTGGTCGCCGTCACCGCGTTCGAGCAGCAGGGCAACCCGCTGCTCGGCGCGCTGGGTGCCGACCAGTCGGACAGCGCCACCCAGCCCGGCGGCAACATGGAGGGCAAGGAGGCGCGCTTCGGCATTGCCGCCACGGCCTTGTTTGCCGCCATCACCACGGCGGCTTCCTGCGGCGCGGTGATCGGCATGCACGACTCCTTCACCCCGCTGGGCGGCATGGTGCCGATCGTGCTGATGCAGCTCGGCGAAGTGGTTTTCGGCGGCACCGGCACCGGCCTGTACGGCATGTTGATCTTCGCCATCCTGGCGGTGTTCATTGCCGGGCTCATGATCGGCCGCACGCCCGAATACCTGGGCAAGAAGATCGAGGCCTACGAGATGAAGATGACGTCGATCGCCATCCTCGTCACGCCCATTC
>JANMAS010000378.1:0-2153 GCA_031359975.1 Burkholderiales bacterium | reverse complement strand
TCGCGGGTCTGCCGAACACCGACACGCTGCCCGGCGTTGCGCCCTACTTGCGTGGCCCGCAGGCCACGATGTATGCGGTGCGGCCATGGACGATCCGCCAGTACGCCGGCTTCTCGACCGCCGAGGCCAGCAATGCGTTTTACCGCCAGGCGCTCGAAGGTGGCGGGCAGGGCGTCAGCGTGGCCTTCGATCTGGCCACCCACCGCGGTTACGACAGCGACCACCCGCGTGTGACGGGCGATGTCGGCAAGGCGGGCGTGGCGATCGATTCCGTCGAAGACATGAAGATCCTCTTCGACGGCATCCCGCTCGACAAGGTGAGCGTGAGCATGACGATGAACGGCGCCGTGCTACCGGTGCTGGCGGGCTACATCGTCGCCGGCGAAGAGCAGGGTGTGGCGCAGGACCAGTTGAGCGGGACGATCCAGAACGACATCCTCAAGGAGTTCATGGTCCGCAATACCTACATCTATCCGCCCGAGCCCTCGATGCGGATTGTTGCGGACATCATCGAATACACGGCGCAGAAGATGCCGAAGTTCAATTCGATCTCGATCTCGGGATATCACATGCAGGAGGCCGGCGCCAACCAGGCGCTCGAGCTGGCCTTCACGCTGGCCGACGGCAAGCAGTATGTGAAGACCGCTATCGACAAGGGTCTGAGCGTCGACGACTTCGCGCCGCGACTGTCGTTCTTCTGGGCCATCGGGATGAACTTCTATCTCGAGATTGCCAAGATGCGCGCCGCGCGCCTGCTGTGGTGCCGGATCATGCAGGGCTTCGATGCCAGGAGCCCGAAGAGCCTGATGCTGCGCACCCATTGCCAGACCAGCGGCTGGAGCCTGACGGAGCAGGACCCCTACAACAACATCGTGCGCACCACGGTGGAGGCGATGGCCGCGGTGTTCGGCGGCACGCAATCGCTGCATACGAATTCATTCGACGAGGCGATTGCGCTGCCCACCGAATTCAGCGCCCGCATTGCGCGCAACACGCAGTTGATCCTGCAGGAAGAGACGCATATCACGCAGGTGGTCGATCCTTGGGCCGGCAGTTTTCTGATGGAAAAGCTGACGCAGGAGATGGCCGACGCGGCGTGGAAGATCATCGAGGAAGTCGATGCACTCGGCGGCATGACGAAGGCGGTGGACAGCGGCTGGGCCAAGCTGAAGATCGAGGCCAGCGCGGCCGAGAAGCAGGCGCGCATCGACGCGGGCCGCGATGTCATCGTCGGGGTCAACAAATACCGCAGCGACAAGCAGGACGCGATCGAGGTCCGCGATATCGACAACCATGCCGTGCGCGATGGCCAGATCGCGCGGCTTGCCGCCGTGCGCGCGGCGCGCGATGCGGGCAAGGTGCAGGCTGCATTGAACGCGCTGACGGCATGTGCTGAATCGGGTCAAGGAAACCTGCTCGACCTGAGCATCCAGGCCGTGCGCCTGCGGGCTACAGTCGGCGAAGTCAGCGATGCCTTGGAAAAGGTTTGGGGGCGCCACCGCGCCGATACGCAAAAGGTGACTGGTGTGTATGCAGCAGCCTACGACAGCGCCGAGGGCTGGGACCAGCTCAAGGCCGAGATCGCTTTGTTTGCAGAACAACAAGGCCGCCGCCCGCGCGTGATGATCGCCAAGCTGGGCCAGGACGGCCACGACCGCGGCGCGAAAGTTGTCGCCACGGCCTTCGCCGATCTCGGTTTCGATGTCGATATCGGGCCGCTGTTCCAGACCGCCGAAGAGTGCGCGCGGCAGGCGATCGAGAACGATGTGCATGCGGTGGGCGTGAGCACGCTGGCCGCCGGCCACAAGACCTTGGTGCCCGCGATCATCGATGCGCTGAAAGCCCAGGGTGCCGACGACATCATCGTCTTCGTCGGCGGCGTGATCCCGCGCCAGGACTACGAGATGCTTTACGAAGCCGGCGTGAAGGGGATCTATGGGCCGGGCACGCCGATTCCGGCCAGTGCCAAGGACGTGCTCGAACAGATCAAGCGCGCTGTCGCGGGTTGACCGCGTGATACAGTAATACGGGCATACAAACCGGGAGTCCACGATGGCCGTCTCCGTGCGCATGAACCCCTTGCTCGAGAAAGAACTCGAGCTCGCCGCCAAGCGTCGCGGCATCACCAAATCGCAGTTCATCATCGATGCGGT
>JANMAS010000075.1:0-26153 GCA_031359975.1 Burkholderiales bacterium | reverse complement strand
AACGCAGGGTCAGGAGAGGAGAGAAAAAAAGAACCCGGCGGGTGCTGTTCGCATCCCGCCGGTGGGGTGCGGAAGCTTCGGGCTACTTGCCGCCGGTCACTTCCTTGTGCCAGAGCGGATGGTTCTGTTTCGCCCAGCCTTCACTCACGGTGCCGCGGGTCATGGCGCGGACAGTGCCCTTGACCCAGATCGCGGCATAGATGTGCGTGGTGACGCCCAGGATCAGCCCCACAGCCGCCACCGCATGCAGCAGCGTGGCGACGCGGATCAGGTCGATGGGGAAGTAACCCGCAAACCACGGCCGCCAGAACACGATGCCGGTGGCCACCAGCACCAGCAGGCTGAACGCCATCACCCAGAACACCAGCTTCTGACCGGCGTTGTATTTGCCCACCGGCGGCATGTGCGATTTGTCGCCGCGCAGCATCTCGCCGGCATGGCGGCGCCATTCACGATCGCCATCGGTCATCACGTTGTCGCGCCAGAGTTTGGCGAACAGCACGATGAAGCACAGGGCCATCGCCACACCGATGAACGGGTGCAGGATGCGCGTCCACGGCCCGCCGCCGAACAGGTTGCTGAAAAAGTAAAGGCTGGGGTGGAAGAAGGCCAGGCCCGACAGCCCGGCCAGCACAAACAACAGCGCGATCAGCCAATGGTTGATGCGGTCGCCGTCGCGGTAGCGCTGGAGGTATTGCGTCATGGTGGTGCTCCTTCAGGCGTCCGCGTCTTCTTTGGTTTCGATCGGGCCCACCTTGATGTAGTGGAAGAACCCGGCCATCACCGCACCGATCATCGCGGCCACCGCCAGCGGCTTGGCCGCGCTCTTCCACAGCCACACCAGCGGGCTGATCCTGGGATCGGCCGGCAGGCCGTGGTAGAGCTCCGGCCGGTCGCCATGCTGCAGCACATACATCACGTGGGTGCCGCCCACACCCGGTGGGTTGTAAACCGCCGCCTTGGCAAAGCCGCGTTCGTTCAGATCCACCACCCGCTCGGCGCCGAAGTCGAGCATGTCTTCCTTGGTGCCGAAGCGGATGGCGCCGGTGGGGCAGGCTTTCACGCACGCCGGCTCCAGGCCCACGCCCACGCGGTCGGAGCACAACGAGCACTTGTAGGCCTTGTTGTCTTTCTTGCTGATGCGTGGCACGTCGAACGGACAGCCGGTGATGCAGTTGCCGCAGCCGATGCAGTTTTCGCTGATGAAATCGACGATGCCGTTGCTGTACTTGACGATCGCGCCCGGGGCCGGGCAGGCCTTCAGGCAGCCGGGGTCGTCGCAGTGCATGCAGCCATCCTTGCGGATCAGCCACTCGAGCTTGCCGGCCTCGGGTTCGACTTCCGAGAAGCGCATCACCGTCCAGGATTCGGCGGTCAGGTCGCGCGGGTTGTCGTAGGTGCCGATGTTGTCGCCCACGTCGTCGCGCAGGTCGTTCCATTGCATGCACGCCACCTGGCAGGCCTTGCAGCCGATGCAGCTGGATACATCGATGAGCTTGGCAAGCTCGGCTGTCTTGCGCGCCTGCGGGCTGGGTGAGGTGGTGGCTGAACGCGCGGTGATATCGAGAGATTGGAGCGATGACATGGTCAGGCTTTCTCGATGTTGACGGTGAAGCTCTTGTACTCGGGGGTTTGTGTGTTCGCGTCACCCACAAACGGGGTGAGCGTGTTCACCAGATACCCGGGCTTGGCCACACCCACGAAGCCCCAGTGATTGGGCAGGCCCACCGTGTGCACCTTCTGGCCATCGCACTCCAGCGTGGGGATGCGTTTGGTGACCAGCGCCACGCACTTGATGAAGCCGCGGTTCGACGACACCTTCACCCAGTCGCCGTTGCCGATGCCCTTGATGCCGGCCAGCTCTTCGCCGATCTCCACGAACTGCTGCGGCTGGATGATGGCCGAGGTCTGCACGTTCTTGGTCCAGTAGTGGAAGTGCTCGGTGAGCCGGTAGCTGGTGGCCGTGTACGGAAAATCCTTGGGCGTGCCAAACGCTTCGAGATCGCCCTTGTACACACGGGCCGCCGGGTTGGCGCGGGCCTTCGGGTTGGTCGGGTGCATCGGGTTGGTGAGCAGCGGCGATTCGAACGGCTCGTAGTGCTCGGGCAGCGGGCCTTCGGCCATGCCGGTGGGCGCGAACAGGCGCGCCACGCCTTCGGCTGTCATGATGAAAGGCTGCACGCGATCGATATCTTCCGGGCTGGCATCGGGCCGGATGTCGGGCACGTCGGAGCCCGCCCAGCGCTCGCCGTTCCAGCTCACCAGCTTGCGCTTGGCATCCCAGGCCTTGCCGTTGGGCGCCGAAGACGCCGCGTTGTAGAGGATGCGGCGATTCGCCGGCCACGACCAGGCCCAGTTGACCGTCTGGCCATTGCCCCACGGATCGCTGTTGTCGCGCCGGGCCATCTGGTTGCCGGCCTGCGTCCAGGCGCCGGCAAAGATCCAGCAACCGCAGGCGGTGGAGCCATCATCGCGCAGCATCGCGAAGCCGGGCACCTGCTCGCCGGCTTTCACCAGCACCTTGGTGGCGTCTTTCGGATCGGTGACGTCGGTGAGTGCCTTGCCGTTGTATTCCATCGCCAGTTCGTCGGGCGATGGGCTGCCGGGGATCTTGTAGGCCCAGGTGAGATTGACGATCGGATCGGGAAACGCGCCGCCGTCTTTCACGTAGGCCGCCTTGATGCGGGTGAAGATGTCGGCAATGATCTCGGGATCGCCACGCGCTTCGCCCGGGGGCGGCGCGCCCTTCCAGTGCCATTGCAGCCAGCGGCCGCTGTTGGTGAGCGAGCCATCCTCTTCGGCGAAGCAGGTGCTCGGGAAGCGGAACACGGTGGTCTGGATCTCGGCGCTCTTGACGTCGTTGAACTCGCCGTAGTTCTTCCAGAATTCCGAGGTTTCGGTGGTGAGCGGATCGATGATCACCAGGTACTTCAGCTTGCTCAGCCCGGCGATGATCTTTTTCTTGTTGGGGAACGAGCCCACCGGGTTGAAGCCCTGGCAGATGTAGCCGTTGAGCTTGCCCTGGTTCATCATCTCGAAGGCGGCGAGCACGTCGTAGCCTTTATCCCACTTGGGCAGGTAGTGGAAGGCCCATGAGTTTTCAGCCGTGGCCGCCTTGCCCCACCAGGCCTTTTGCAGGCTGACGAAGAACTTGGGGTAGTTCTGCCAGTAGCTCATCTGGTTGGGCCGCAGGGGCTTGAGCGCGCGGGGTTTGTAGTAGGTTTCCAGATCCTGCTCGCTGTCGCGCGGCAGGCTCATGTAGCCGGGCAGATTGGTGGAGAGCAGGCCCAGATCGGTGAGGCCCTGGATGTTGCTGTGCCCACGCAGCGCATTCATGCCGCCGCCGGCCAGGCCGATGTTGCCCAGCAGCAGCTGCATGATGGCTGCGGTGCGGATCATCTGCGAGCCCTGGCTGTGTTGCGTCCAGCCCAGCGCGTACATGATCGTCATCACCTTGTTGGTGGCGGCGGTGCTGGCGATGTACTCGCACACCTTGAGAAATTTGTCTTTCGGTGTGCCGGTGATCTTGCTCACCATCTCCGGGGTGTAGCGCGCGTAGTGCGCCTTCATGATCTGCAACACGCAGCGCGGATGCTGCAGCGTGTCGTCGACCTTCGCGAAGCCGGCTTCGTCGAACTCGTAGGCCCAGGTGGCGTTGCTGTAGCTGCGCTTGGCTTCGTCGTAGCCGGAGAAGATGCCATCGGTAAAGCCGTAGCCCTCGCCGACGATGAAGCTGGCGTTGGTGTAGTGCTTGACGTACTCGTGCTGGATCTTGTCGTTGCCGAGCAGGTAGTTCAGCACCCCGCCGAGGAAGGCGATGTCGGTGCCGGCGCGGATCGGCGCGTAGTAATCGGCCATCGCCGCCGAGCGGGTGAAGCGGGGATCCACCACCACCAGCTTGGCCTTGTTGTGGTGCTTGGCTTCGATCACCCACTTGAAACCACACGGGTGGGCTTCGGCGGCATTGCCGCCCATGATGAGCACCACATCGGCGTTCTTGATGTCCACCCAGTGGTTGGTCATCGCTCCTCGGCCAAACGTCGGGGCCAGACTGGCCACCGTCGGGGCGTGTCAAACGCGCGCTTGGTTATCGAAGACGAGCATCCCCATCGAGCGCATCGTCTTGTGCGTGATGTAGCCCGATTCGTTGGACGAGGCCGAGGCGCACAGCATGCCGGTGGTGAGCCAGCGGTTCACCGTCTTGCCGTCGGCATTGGCGGCGATGAAGTTGGCGTCGCGATCGGCCTTCATCATCTGGGTGAGCCGGCTCATCGCGTCGTTCCAGCTCACGCGCTTCCATTCCAGGCTGCCGGGCTCGCGGATCTCCGGGTACTTGAGGCGATTGGGGCTGTGCACGAAGTCGAGCAGGCCGGCGCCCTTGGGGCACAGCGTGCCGCGATTCACGGGGTGATCCGGGTCGCCCTCGATGTGCACGATGTCGGCGGTGACGTTTTTCGACTTGTCGCCCAGGCTGTACATCACGATGCCGCAACCCACCGAGCAATACGGGCAGGTGTTGCGCGTTTCGGTGGTGCGGGAGAGTTTGAATTGGCGAGTCTCGGCGAGCGCGGCGGTGGGCGAGAAGCCCAGGGCCACCAGGCTGGATCCCACCAGCCCCGCACCACTGACGCGGAAGAATTGCCTCCGGTCCATATCCATGCCCCGTCTCCTCGAGCCATCGGCTCAGAACGTGAGTTGCGTGAGTTTTTCAAGACTGCCATGCATTGAACATGAAGGATCGTGAAATCCACCTAGGGTCGTCCCTTATGTGGCAACAGGCCTATCGGTCAACGCCCGCATCAGGAGTTTGGCGCGGGCTGCCACGCTCGGTTAGATTCCGGTTCCAGGGGGCCGAAGAACCCGCCGTGGCCAGGCGAGCGGGTGGCATGAGTTGCTTTTGCCATGACACCACATTCCAGCGGCCCGCACCGCTTCGAGCGGTTCGAGCTGCGCCCGGCGCAGCGCCAATTGTTGTTGGCCGGTGAGCCCGCCGCACTCGGCGCGCGGGCGTTCGATCTGCTGATGGTGCTCGCCGAGCGCCGCGATCGCATCGTGCCCAAGAACGAATTGCTCGATCTGGTGTGGCCCGGCCTGGTGGTCGAAGAAAACAATCTGCAGGTGCAGATCAGCGGCTTGCGCAAGCTGCTCGGCTCGCAGGCCATCGCCACCGTGCCGGGCCGCGGCTATCGTCTCACCGCGACGCCGTACGCGGCGTTGGCCAAGGAACTGTCGGCCGCGCCCACCGTTGCGCCAGCGCCTTCTCCGGCCATGCCCGCAACGGCGACCAACCTGCCAGGCGAGCTGCCGCCGCTGTATGGCCGTGAAACCGAACTGCGCGCCGTGGGCGAGCTGTTGCGCTCGCACCGGCACGTCACGCTGGTGGGCACCGGCGGCCTGGGCAAGACCCGCCTCGCGCTGGCGGCGGCCCACGCAGCGCAGGCCGATTTTGCCGACGGCGTGTGGCTTGTCGAGCTGGCACCGATCAACGATCCGGGCCTGGTGCTGGCCACCGTGGCGCGCGCGCTCGGCGTGCCGCTCGACGCGCAGGCGACTGCCGAGCAGCTCGGCGAGCGGCTGGTGGATCGTCAGCTCTTGCTGGTGCTCGACAACTGCGAGCACCTGATCGACGGCGTTGCCGCTGTGGCCAACGCGCTGCTGCGGGCTGCCCCGCGTTTGCATGTGCTGGCCACCAGCCAGGAGCCGATGAAGCTCGCTGGTGAACGGGTCATGCGCCCCGGGCCGCTGAACGTGCCGCCGGTGCACGGCGACAGCCTCGACGGCGGCCATGATGAGGGCGCGTTGCAGCTCTTCGAAGCCAGGGTGCGCGCACTGCAGCCGCGTTTCGAGCTGAACGCCGCCAACCGCGCCGCGGCGATCGATATCTGCCGCCGCCTCGACGGCCTGCCGCTGGCGATCGAGCTGGCGGCGGCGCGTGTGCCATTGCTCGGTGTGGATGGCCTGAGGCAGCGGCTGGACGATCGGTTCAAGCTGCTCACGGCCGGCTCCCGACTGGCACCCCATCGGCAGCAGACCCTGCGCGCCGCGCTCGCATGGAGCCACACCCTGCTCAGCGCCGACGAGCAACTCGTGTTTCGCCGGATCGGTGTGTTTGCCGGCAGCTTCGGCCTGGGTGCGGTGCAACGCGTGGCGGCCGACGACAGCCACGACGAATGGGCGGTGCTCGACCATCTCGGCGGCCTCGTCGACAAATCGCTGGTGCTGTGCGAGCCGGGTGATGTGCCGCGGTATCGTCTGCTCGAGAGTGGCCGCGCCTTCGCACTCGAACGCCTGGGCGATGCCGGCGAAGCGGCCGCAGTGGCACGCCGCCACGCCGAGGCCACGCGCGACACCTTCGAGCAGGCCGACGCGCAGCAATGGACGCTGCGCGACGACCTGCTCGTGCCGCCCCTGCTGCCGGAGATCGACAACCTGCGCGCCGCCGTCGGCTGGGCGGCCGGCCCTCAGGGCGACGCGGAACTGCTGGTCGCCCTGGTGGGCGCATCGTCGGTCATCTTCAAGGCGGCCGGGCTGGTGCACGAAGGCCTTGGCTGGTGTGCGATGGCGATCGAGCGCATCCACGCGACCACGCCGCCAGCGCTCGAGGCGCGTGTGTTGTTGGCCTTTGCCCAGCTGTCGCATCAGTTCGAGGCCGAGCGGGAGATTGCCGCGCTGCATCGCGCGGTGCAGATCTACAAGACACTCGCCGATCACCAGGGCCTGTACCGCACGCTGTGCGTGCTGGCCCAGAAACAGACCTGGCGCTACGACATCGCTGCCGCCGAGCAGGCGACAAACGACGCCGCCGCGTTGATCGATCCGCGCTGGCCCGCCTTGATGCAAGAAGGCCTGCTCACCGCCCGCACGTATCTGCTGGAGGCCACCGGCCGCGCCGAGCAAGGCCAGGCTCCGATGGAGGAGCTGGTGGCGCTGATGCGGGCCTGGGGCGATCCGCACAAGCTCGACCGAGCCTTGCTGCAACTCGCCGAAAACCTGTTCGTGCAGGGCAAGGCCACACCGGCGATCGAGATACGTCGCGAGGTGGCCGGCCGTGATGCCAACGACGGCCACAATCTGGGCAATCTGAGCGCGGCATTGGCCTATCGAGGCGATCTGGACGAGGCGCTGCAGGTTGCGCGGGTGTCACTGCCCCTGTTGCGGCGCGCAGGTGGCATGAGCACCTTTCTGGATCACTGGGCGCTGCTGGCTTTCAGGCGTGGCCAGCTGAGCCAGTCGGCGCTGACGCTGGGGTGCGCCGATGCGCAGTATCGAGGCTCGGGATTCGGGCGCGAACAGAGCGAGCAGCGCGCCAGCGAGATGGTGCGAAAGGCGCTTGGCCAAGCCTTGCCGGCGACCGAGTTCGAGCGCCTGCTCGCCGAAGGTGCCGGCCTTTCCGACGAGCAGGCGGCTGCGCTGGCGCTGGGCGAGTGATAGATCCTGCCCAGCCGGGCGCGGCCCGCAATCAGCCCCGCAAGTCGAACTCCCGCAGCATCACCGGCTCGATCGAGCCCTGGGCCACGCGACGCCGTACAGCCGCCTCGATGGCGGGTGCGTTGGCGGTGTACGTGGCCAGCGGGTCATCGCCCAGGGCGTCGCGGCGATAGTGGTAGTGCAGGGCGTTGCGGCTGACGCTGGCCCCCACCCATTGGCCATCGATCAGCACCCAGAAGCGCACCACGCCGGTGTCTTCATGAAAAAACGCGGGCTGTGACACTCAACCACCACCCTGACGCGGGCGCTTGCCGGGGTTGTGCGTGGCGGAGCCGTGCTCCTTGCTGCGCTTCTGGCCGCGGCCTTCGCGATGCGGCGGCGAGACGGGTTGTTGGGGTGTAGGCGCAGGGGTCATGAAATCTCCTTGCCGTGTCATCAGAAACGATCTCGGCTCTCGGCCAGTTAGCCATGCGATGGGCCTGTGCAGCGTCGGCCAGAGGCTGATCCGCATGTAGGGCATCCCCCACATCCACCGCCGGGTTGAGCGGCGCCTTCTCGGTCTGCCGCCCAAGGGCATTAGACGCTTATGTGTGCTGGCACACGGTTGGGCGCTGATTTGTCAGGCATGCTCGCCGGAGACACCAATAACAGGAGGAGCGCCATTGGCCACGGCCGAGAACCATCTGATCAAGCGCCTTCCGCGCAAGGATCGCCTGAGCCTGCTGGCCGTTTGTGAGCCGATTCACCTGGTGCTGGCCGATGTGCTGTGCCATGCCGGGGAGCCGACACGGCATGTTTATTTTCCCACCGACGGCTTCATCTCGTTGTTGGCGCACAGCCCAGGCAGCCCGGGCCTCGAAGTGGGCATGGTCGGCCGTGAAGGCATGGTGGGCGCGCAACTCGCCCTGGGCGTGATCACCGCACCGCTGCGCGCGCTGGTGCAGGGCGAAGGTGCGGCCTGGCGGGTGGGCAGCGCCGCCTTCCGGCGTGAGCTGTCGCACAGCGCACCTTTGCGGCGCAGCATGAATCGCTACCTGTACGTGCTGATGGCCCAGTTGGCCACATCGGCGGCGTGCCTGCGGTTTCACCTCATCGGCCCGCGCCTGGCGCGCTGGCTGCTGATGACACAGGATCGGGCGCATGCCGACAGCTTTCGCGTCACGCAGGAGTTTCTTTCCTACATGCTCGGTGTACGGCGGGTGGGCATCACCAAGGCCGCCAAGGCACTGCAAATCGGCGGCTTGATCAACTATCGCCGCGGCAACATGACCGTGCTCGACCGCCCCGGCCTCGAAGCCGCCGCGTGCGACTGCTACGCCGCGGATCAGCAGGCCTACACCCGACTGATGGACTGATCCGCGGCCACCGCGGGCCCGCCTGCGCTGGGCTATTCTTGCTTCGGTGGCGTTTGGTCCGCAGAGGTGCTCATGCACAAGCCCGACGAGATCGCATCGAAACTCCTGGGCGTGCCCTACGAGGCCCTCAACGAACGTGCCAAGAAGGTGGCTCGGCATGTGGCGGCGCGCACGCACATTGCGAGAAACCTTGCGCAAGAGCCCGATGCCAAGCCGGCGTTCGGGCTGCGAGCCGCCGATGCGGTGGCGTCGTTTGGCGGCTCGTGGCCGTTTGTGGGGCTGTTTGGCGCCACCATGCTCATCTGGGTCGGGCTCAATGGCTGGCTGCTGGCGTACCGCGGCCAGACCTTCGATCCCTATCCGTACATTCTGCTCAATCTGTTCCTGTCGATGCTGGCGGCCATCCAGGCGCCCATCATCCTGATGTCGCAGAACCGGCAGTCGGAGAAGGATCGTGTCAGCGCGGAACACGACTACGAAGTCAACCTCAAGGCCGAACTGGAGATCCTGTTGCTGCACGACAAGATCGATGCGCTGCGCGATCGTCAATGGCAGGAGCTGATCGAGATCCAGCAGGAGCAATTGCGCCTGCTCACCGCCATGGCGGCGCGGCAACCGCCATCATCCTGATCGCGATGAAGCGGCTGCGCGGTGGCGCGCGCATACTCTGCCGATGACGCCACACGCCCCCGCCGCCGCATGATCCGCATCGAACTCCATGTCGAACTGAGTTATCAGGTCGACAACTACGGCGCCGATTTTGTTTTCAACATCCACGCCGCGCACACACCCAGCCAGATCATCTCGGCCGAGAGCCTGGTACTGAGCCAGCCGATTGCGGCTCCGGTGCACACCGATCCGGTCACGGGCAACCGCTACATGCGGCTGCATGCCATGCCCGGCGAGCTGAAACTCTCCTACATGGCCACGGTGGATCTGCACCATCACAGTGCCGATCCCACACAACTCGCCGAAGTGCCGGTGCGTGATCTGCCGCCTGGCGTGATGGGCTATATCTACCCCAGCCGCTATTGCCAATCCGACCGGCTGGTGAAGCTGGCGATCAACGAATTCGGCCAGCTCTGGCAAGGTCACGGCCGGGTGCAGGCGATCCAGGACTGGGTGCGGCGGCGCGTCACCTTCACCTCCAACACCTCGAACTCCAACACCTCGGCGGTGGATACGCTGATCGAGCAAGTGGGCGTGTGCCGCGATTTTGCGCACCTGATGATTGCGCTGTGCCGCGCGGTGAACATCCCCGCCCGCTTCACCACCGGCACCGATTACGGCGCCGATCCGGCGCTCGGCCCGCCCGATTTCCATGCCTATGTGGAGGCCTACATCGGGGGCCGCTGGTATATCTTCGATCCTTCGGGCACCGCCATTCCGATGGCCTTCGTGCGCTTCGGCACCGGGCGCGACGCGGCCGATGTGGCCTTCGCCACCATCTTCGGCGGCGTGATTTCACAGCCGCCGGTGATCCGCGCCTGGGCGGTGGAGGATGCGTCGCGTGGCATGGTGATGCCGCACCATTGTTCGCAGGCCTTGTCCACCGACAGCGGTGCGGAGCGGGCCGCGCTGGCCTGAATCACCGCCACCTCAGCCGATCGACAAGCCGCTCGCCGCCTGCCGCAGCAGTTCGGCCGCGGCGCCGAGATCGGGCCCCACGTGACGATCGATGCGGCGGATGAAAGGGCAGGTGAGCACCGCGAGCGCTTCGCCGTGCGGCCCGAGCACCGGCACCGAGATATCGGTGACGCCAAACGCCTGCTGGCTGTCGCCCTGCCAACGCCCGATCCGCCGCACCTTCTTGAGGACGACTTGCAACGCGGCGGGCGCCATCGGCACTTCGCCATCGATCGCTTCGTGCGAGGCCAGCATCTCGGCGCGCCGCTCCTCGGTCTGGAAGGCCAGCAGCACGTGGCCGGAGCCGGTGTCGATGAGGCTCACGCGGGCCCCCAGGCGGGTGGACATGCCCCAGTTGCCCGGGCTGCCCACCTGCGCCACGATGGTCACGTTGCCACGGTCGTACACCCCCAGGTGACACGACTGTTCCACCGCCTTGGTGAAGGCATCCATCGCCGGCAAGGCGCGCGCCACGAGCCGGTTGACGGGCGGGTAGCGGTGCGCGAGCACAAAGAGCTTCAGGCTCAGGGAGTAACGATCACCTTCCACGGAGCGCGCCACGTAGCTGCGCGCCACCAGGCGCTCCAGCATGCGGTAGATCTCGCTCGGGCCGCGCCCCATCGCGGCGACGATCTCGGCGCGGGTGAGGCCGTGCGGTTGCGCGGCGAGCAGCTCCAGGATGTCCAGGCCCTTGTCGAGCGCGGGCGCGCGGTAGCGCTCGGCGGGCTCGGCTTGACTGGCGGGTTCAGGCGGCGGCTTCGGTGATGGCATGTGGGTTTGACAGGTGCTTCTAAGGGTAAATACCGGACCGTGACTGCTCGAAAGCGATTGCGGCGCCTGTTCACTAATGGATAGGATATTCGTATATGAACTTGTGTTCAAGGTGGAGAGCCCCGTGCGACTGCAAGGCAAAACGATCCTGATCACCGCCGCCGCGCAAGGCATCGGCCGCGCCAGTGCGCTGGCGTGTGCAAACGAAGGTGCGCGGGTCATCGCCACGGACATCAACGCCGAGTTGCTGGCCACGCTGGCGCAGGCTGCCGCCGGCATCACCACGCACGCGCTCGACGTGCGCAGCAGCGCTGCCGTGGCCGCGCTTGCCGCCACGCTGCCGGCGCTCGACGGCCTGTTCAACTGCGCTGGCTTCGTGCATCACGGCACCGTGCTCGATTGCGACGAAGACGCCTGGGATTTCAGCTTCGACCTGAACGTGAAGAGCATGCTGCGCATGACCCGCGCTTTCCTGCCCGGCATGCTCGACAAGGCGGCGCGCGAAGGTGCCAGCGTGGCGATCCTCAACATGGCGTCGATGGCCTCGTCGATCAAGGGCTTCCCCAATCGGTTTGCGTACGGCGCCACCAAGGCGGCGGTAATCGGCATGACCAAGGCCATCGCCGCCGATTACGTCAAGCTCGGCCTGCGCTGCAACGCGCTGTGCCCCGGCACGGTGGATACCCCGTCGCTGCGCGGGCGCATCGCCGCCGCCGCCGATCCGGTGCAGGCCGAGAAGGATTTCATCGCGCGCCAGCCGATGGGCCGCCTGGCCACGGTGGACGACATCACACCGCAGGTGGTGTATCTGCTCAGCGATGAATCGCGCTTCGTGACTGGGCAGGCGGTGCTTGTTGATGGTGGCGTGACCATCTGAGTGCCACCATGCGGCGGCGCATCGATTCGCACCAGCACTTCTGGCAACTCGACCGGGGCGACTACGCCTGGCTGCGTGCCGATGTGCCTGCGCTCGCGCCCATCCACCGCGATTTCCTGCCGATGCATCTCGAAGCCAGCTTGCAGGCCCACCAGGTGAGCCAGACCATCCTGGTGCAGGCCGCCGATTCCCTGCGCGAGACCGGGTTCATGCTGGCACTCGCCGGTCGGCACAGCATGATCGGCGGTGTGGTGGGGTGGGTCGACATCAGCGATCGCAGCGCCGTGGCCACGCTCGAAGGCTGGGCGTGCCACCCCCAATTCAAAGGCGTGCGGCCGATGCTGCAAGACCTGCCGGATGCGGCCTGGATCGCCCACGCGCCGCATGCGGATGTGGTGCGGGCGCTGGTGCGGCTGGGCCTGCGATTCGATGCGCTCGTCAAGCCGGCGCATCTGGCGTCGCTGCTGCGTTTTGTGCAGGCGCATCCGGATCTGCCGATCGTGATCGACCATGCCGCCAAGCCGCCGCTGGCGCAGGGCTGGCACTCGGATGGCATGGCGCTGTGGCGCGAGCAACTGCCGCGGATCGCGGCGTGCCCGAACGTGATGTGCAAGCTCTCGGGCCTGCTCACCGAAGCGGGGCCAAAGGCGTGTGCTTCGGTGGCGGCGGGCGTCGATGCGCTGCAGCCGGTGTGGGCGGAGCTGCTGCACTGGTTCGGCCCCGAGCGCCTGATGTGGGGCAGCGATTGGCCGGTACTGACACTGGCCACCGAGTACGCCGATTGGGTGCGGGTGAGCGACACCTTGATCGGTGAGCTGACGACAGGGCAGCAGGCATGGGTTCGCCACGACAACGCCGTGCGCTTCTACGGCCTGGAGGCCGGCGTGCCGGCGCCGGGTGCGGCATGAACGGCGCATCGTGAGCGGCGCGACATGAGCGGCACTGCGGGCCCCCTCGTGGCCATGCAAGGCGTATCGAAGGCGTTTTCCGGCGTGCAGGCGCTCAGCAACGCCCGTTTCGAACTGCTGCCCGGCGAAGTGCATGCGTTGATGGGCGAAAACGGCGCCGGCAAATCGACGCTGATGAAGATGCTGGCGGGTGTCTACCCCAAGGATGCCGGCGAGATCCTGCTCGACGGGCGGGCGGTGGAGATCGCCAGCCCACGCGCCGCGCAGGCGCTGGGCATCGGCATCATCCATCAGGAACTCAACCTGATGAACCATCTCAGCGCGGCACAGAACATCTTCATCGGCCGCGAGCCGCGCGGGCGTTTTGGCGTGTTCCTCGATGACGCCGCGCTCGACGAGCAGGCGCGGCACATCTTCGAGCGCATGAACCTGCCGCTCGACCCGCGCACACCGGTGGGCGAATTGACGGTGGCCAAGCAGCAGATGGTGGAGATCGCGAAGGCGTTGTCGTTCGATTCGCGGGTGCTCATCATGGACGAGCCCACCGCCGCGCTCAACAACGCCGAAGTGGCCGATCTCTTTCGCATCATCCGCCAGCTGCAAGCGCACGGCGTGGGCATCGTCTACATCTCGCACAAGATGGACGAGCTGCAGCAGATCGCCGACCGGGTGACGGTGATGCGCGATGGCCAGACCATCGCCACCGTGCCGATGGCCACCACCAGCACCGAGGCCATCATCGGCATGATGGTGGGGCGCGAGATCGCGCAGATCGAGCACGCGGCCAACGATACGTCCGCCAACGATATCGTGCTCGAGGTGAACGGGCTCAACCGCGGCACGGCGGTGAGGGATGTGAGCTTCGTGCTGCGCAAGGGCGAGATCCTCGGTTTTGCCGGCCTCATGGGCGCCGGCCGCACCGAGGTGGCCCGCGCGGTGTTTGGTGCGGACGTCATCGATTCGGGCGAGATCCGGGTGCACGGCCGGCCGGTGGCGATCCGCTCGCCGCGGCATGCGGTGGCCCACGGCATCGGGTATCTGTCCGAAGACCGCAAGCACTTCGGGCTGGCCACCGGGCTCGATGTGGAAACCAACATCGTCATGGCCAGCCTGAGCCACTTTCTCGCCTGGGGCACCTTCATCGACTCGCACGCCACGCAAGAAGCGGCCGAGCGCTATGTGGACAAGCTCAAGATCAAGACACCCTCGGTGGCGCAAGCCGTGCGCCTGCTCTCGGGCGGCAACCAGCAGAAGATCGTCATCGCCAAGTGGCTGCTGCGCGATTGCGACATCCTCTTCTTCGACGAGCCCACACGCGGCATCGATGTGGGTGCCAAGGCCGAGATCTACAAGCTGCTGAACGCCCTGGCCGAACAAGGCAAGGCGATCGTGATGATCTCCTCCGAGTTGCCCGAAGTGCTGCGCATGAGCCACCGCATCCTGGTGATGTGCGAGGGCCGCGTCACCGGCGAGATGACGGCGCGCGAAGCCTCCCAGGAGCGCATCATGCAACTGGCCACGCAGCGCGACACGCGCAACGCGGCGTGATCCGGATGGACAACACCCCGCACCCCACGCCCGCCGGAGAACCGCTCATGACATCCCCCTCCGCCGCGGTCCGCCTGAAGGCCGCGATCTTCCGCCCGGCCACGCGGCAGAAGCTGCTGGCCTTCGCGAGCCTGCTGGCGCTGATGGTGTTCTTCACGCTGGCCTCGCCCAATTTTCTGCAAACCGACAACATGGTGAGCATCCTGCAGGCCACGGCCGTCAACGGCGTGCTGGCGGTGGCCTGCACCTTCGTCATCATCACCGCCGGCATCGACCTCTCCGTGGGTACGCTGATGACCTTCTGCGCCGTGATGGCCGGTGTGGTGCTCACCTACTGGGGCATGCCGCTGTGGCTGGGCATCGCGGCGGCGATCTTCTTCGGCGCGCTGTGCGGCTGCGTCTCCGGCGTGCTGATCGCCAAGCTGAAGATCCCGCCCTTCATCGCCACCCTGGGCATGATGATGTTGCTCAAGGGTTTGTCGCTGGTGATCTCCGGCACCAAGCCGATCTACTTCAACGATACGCCGGAGTTTTCGACCATCTCGCAGGAGTCGCTGATCGGCTACTTCGTACCCGCGCTGCCGATCCCGAATGCGGTGCTGATCCTGTTCCTGGTGGCGATCGTGGCCAGCATCGTGCTGAACAAGACGGCACTGGGCCGCTACACCTTCGCGCTCGGCAGCAACGAAGAGGCGGTTCGGCTGTCGGGTGTCAATGTCGACTTCTGGAAGATCGTGATCTACGCCGTCAACGGCGCCATCTGCGGCATCGCCGGCCTGCTGATCGCCTCGCGGCTGAACTCCGCGCAGCCGGCGCTCGGCCAGGGCTACGAGCTCGATGCGATCGCCGCGGTGGTGATCGGCGGCACCTCGCTCAGCGGCGGCACCGGCACCATCCTGGGCACGATCATCGGCGCCTTCATCATGAGCGTGCTCACCAACGGCCTGCGCATCATGTCGGTGGCGCAGGAGTGGCAAACCGTGGTCACCGGCGTGATCATCATCCTCGCGGTGTATGCCGACATCCTGCGCCGCCGCAAATCCTGACCCTTTCCCCGCCCCCGCCCCCGCACAACAAGGAGACATTCACATGTTGAAAAGACGAGCCCTTCATATCGCCATCGGCCTGGCCGCATTCGGCCTCAGCGGCCTCGGCCTGGCCCAGGAGGTGTACATCCCGCTGGTTTCCAAAGGCTTCCAGCACCAGTTCTGGCAGGCGGTGAAACAAGGCGCCGAGCAGGCCGGCAAGGATCTGAAAGTGAAGGTCACCTTCGAAGGCCCCGAAACCGAGGCGATGGTGGACAAGCAGATCGACATGCTCTCGGCCGCGCTGGCCAAGAAGCCGCAGGCCATCGGTTTTGCCGCGCTCGACAGCAAGGCCGCGATCCCGCTGCTCAAGAAAGCCCAGGCCGCCAACATCCCGGTGGTGGCGTTCGATTCGGGCGTGGACAGCGACATCCCCGTGACCACCGCCACCACCGACAACAAGGCCGCCGCTTCGCTCGCCGCCGACAAGATGGCCGAGCTGATCGGCAAGGCCGGCGAAGTGGCGGTGGTGGCACACGACCAGACCAGCCGCACCGGCATCGATCGGGTCGACGGCTTTGTGGGCCGCATGAAATCAAGCTACCCGAACATCAAGGTGGTGAGCGTGCAGTACGGTGGCGGTGATCATCTCAAGTCCACCGAGATCACCAAGTCCATCCTGCAGGCCAACCCCAACCTGAAGGGCATGTTCGGCGCCAACGAAGGTTCGGCGATCGGTGTGGTGAACGGCGCCAAGGAGATGAAGCGCAAGCTGGTGATCATCGGCTACGACTCCGGCAAGCAGCAGAAGGATGCGATCAAGAGCGGCGAGATGGCCGGCGCGATCACGCAAAACCCGGTGGGCATCGGCTACAAGACAGTCGAGGCCGCGGTGAAGGCGCTCAAGGGCGAAAAGCTGCCCAAGATCATCGACACTGGCTTTTACTGGTACGACAAGACCAACATCACCGATCCGAAGATCGCGGCGGTGTTGTACGACTGATGTCAGCCTGAATCGGGGCGGTGGACATCGCTGATGCTTCGCCGCCCCGGGCAACGATTTTCACTCTCAAGGAACCTGCGTTGAAACTCCTCCGCTACGGCCCCGTGGGCCACGAAAAACCCGGCCTGCTGGATGCACAAGGCCATGTGCGCGATCTCTCGGGCATCGTGCCCGATGTGGCCGGCGAGGTGCTCACACCCGAGGGCCTGCGGCGCCTGCGCGCGCTCGACACCCACACGCTGCCGCTCGTGCAGGGCACGCCGCGGCAGGGCCTGCGTCTCGGGCCGTGTGTGGGGCAGGTGGGCAAGTTCATCTGCATCGGCTTGAACTACGCCGATCACGCGGCCGAATCCAACATGCCGATTCCGGCCGAGCCGATCGTCTTCAACAAATGGACGAGTGCGATCGTGGGGCCGGACGACGATGTCGAAATCCCGCGCGGCTCGGTCAAGACCGATTGGGAGGTCGAGCTCGGCTTTGTCATCGGCCTCGGCGGGCGCTACATCGAGCCCGCCGATGCGATGAAACACGTGGCGGGTTACTGTGTGGTCAACGATGTGTCGGAGCGCGAATACCAGCTCGAACGCGGCAGCCAGTGGGATAAGGGCAAGGGCTGCGACACCTTCGGCCCGCTCGGCCCGTGGCTGGTGACCGCCGACGAGATCGCCGATCCGCAAAACCTCGATCTGTGGCTGGACGTGGATGGCCAGCGCGTGCAAAACGGCAACACCCGCACGATGATCTTCGGCGTCGCGCATCTGGTGAGCTACCTCAGCCGCTTCATGAGCCTGCAGCCCGGCGATGTGGTGTCCACCGGCACGCCGCCCGGCGTGGGCATGGGCATGAAGCCGCCGCGCTTCCTCACCGCCGGGCAGACGATGCGCCTGGGCATTCAGGGTTTGGGCGAGCAGCGGCAGACCACCGTTCAAGCCTGATCCACCCGCGAAGGCCGCTTCGACATGACCGTCATCCGATCTCTGCGCACGCTGGATGTGCGCTTCCCGACATCGGCGATGCGCGACGGCTCCGATGCGATGAATCCGGATCCGGATTACTCGGCCGCCTATGTCATCGTCGAGACCGACGTGCCCGGCCTCGAAGGCCACGGGCTCACCTTCACCATCGGCCGCGGCAACGAGATCTGCTGCGCCGCGATCGAAGCCATGCGCCACCTGGTGGTGGGCCTCGATCTGGCCTGGATCGCGCAGGACATGGGCCGCTTCTGGCGCCACGTGACTGCCGACAGCCAATTGCGCTGGATAGGCCCGGACAAAGGCGCGATCCACCTCGCCACCGGCGCGCTGGTGAATGCGGTGTGGGATCTGTGGGCCAAATCGGTGGGCAAGCCGGTGTGGCAACTGGTGGCCGAGATGAGCCCGCGGGAGCTGGTGCGCTGCATCGACTTTCGCTACATCACCGATTGCCTCACCCCCGATGAAGCGCTGGCCTTGCTCACCCGCCAGGCCGCTGGCAAGGCCGAGCGCCTGGCCACGTTGCGGCGCGAAGGTTATCCCTGCTACACCACCTCGGCCGGCTGGCTCGGCTACGAGGATGCCAAGCTGCGACGGCTGTGCCAGGAGGCGGTGGACGCCGGCTTCAACCATGTCAAGCTCAAGGTGGGCCGCGACAAGGCCGACGACATCCGGCGCCTGACCATCGCCCGTGAGGTGCTGGGCCCGGATCGCCAGCTGATGATCGATGCCAACCAGGTGTGGGAGGTGGACGAGGCGATCGCCTGGGTGCGCGAGCTGGCGTTTGCCAAGCCGTGGTTCATCGAAGAACCCACCAGCCCGGACGACGTGGAAGGCCACCGCAAGATTCGTGAAGGCGTGGCGCCGGTGAAGGTGGCCACCGGCGAGATGTGCCAGAACCGCATCCTGTTCAAGCAGTTCATCATGCGCGGCGCGATCGATGTGGTGCAGATCGATGCCTGCCGCCTCGGCGGCGTGAACGAGATCCTCGCCGTGCTGCTGATGGCCGCCAAGTACGAGCTGCCGGTGTGTCCGCATGCGGGTGGCGTGGGGCTGTGCGAATACGTGCAGCACCTGGCGATGATCGATTACCTGTGCATCGCCGGCACGCGCGAGGGCCGGGTGGTGGAGTATGTGGATCATCTGCACGAGCACTTCGTCGATCCCTGCCGTATCGAACATGCGGCCTACATGCCGCCCACCGAACCGGGGTTTTCGATCACCATGAAACCGCAGTCGCTGGCAACCTATCGGCACCGGCCGCGCGGCTGACGACGGCGCCTTGCAGCACCGCACCGGCCTCGCCGCATCGGCCGCGCGGGCACCGGCGACATCGTTTCGTGCTGCGCGTTGAAGTACCCTTCAGGTCATGGTTTTTTTGCCCATCTCGTCTCAACAGGATTCGCACCTTGCCGGCGCGTTGATGGTGGCTCGGCAGTTGCTCGTGCGCCGGGTGGCCCGGGCGTTGGGCGGGATGGCTGCCGCCCTGGCGCTCGCAGCCGCGGCGCTGGCCGCCGATCCGGGCGCGCTGGTGGTGGGCTCCAAGCGCTTCACCGAGTCGTACATCCTCGGTGAAATCGTCGCGCAGACGGCGGCACCCCACGCCACGAAAGTCGAGCACCGCCAGGGGCTGGGCAACACCGCTGTGGTGTTCGAGGCGCTGAAGGCCGGTGCGATCGATGTCTACCCCGAATACCTGGGCACGATCGACGCCGAGATTCTCAAGCACCCCGTGCCCACCGATCTGGCCACGATGCGCCGCGAGCTGGCACCGCTGGGCCTGGGCATCTCCGCGCCTTTGGGTTTCCAGAACGGCTATGCGCTGGCGATGCGCACCGCCGACGCCAAAAAGCTGGGCATCGGCAAGCTCTCCGATCTGGTGGCTCACCCGGAGCTGGTGCTGGGCTTGTCGCATGAGTTCATCGGCCGCGCCGATGGCTGGCCGGGCCTGGCGCAGCGCTACCGCCTGCCGCAGCAACCCACCGGCATCGACCACGGCATCGCTTACGAGGCGCTGGCTGCCGGCCGCATCGCGATCACCGACATCTACTCCACCGATGCCAAGATCGCCGAGCTCGGCCTGCTGGTGCTGGCCGACGATGCCGGCTACTTTCCGCGCTACGACGCGGTGTTGCTGCACCGGCTCGATGCGGCGCTACGCGCCCCGGCGGCCTGGGCTGCGATATTGCAGCTCGAAGGCCGCATCAATGCCAACCGCATGATCGCGATGAACGGCGAAGCCGAGTTGCGCGGCCGCTCGTTCGCGGCCATCGCCAAAGACTTTGTAGCGCCCACAGCGGGCACCGCGTCGGGCCGCGCCGGTTTTGTCGAGCGCCTGTTTGCCGACGATCTCGGCCGCCTCGCGATGCAGCATCTCACGCTGGTGGGCGTGGCGGTGATCGCGGCCGTGCTGATCGGCATCCCGCTCGGCGCGCTGGCGGCGGCGCTGCCCAGGCTCGAACAAGGTGTGATGGCGGTGGTGGGCCTGCTGCAGACGGTGCCATCCCTGGCCTTGCTGGCCATGCTGATCCCGCTGCTCGGCCGCATCGGCACGGTGCCGGCGCTGGTGGCGCTGGCGCTGTACGCACTGCTGCCCATCGTGCGCAACACCACCACCGGCCTGACGCAGGTGAGCGCCGGGCTGCGCCAGGCGGGCACCGCATTGGGCCTCACCGCCTGGCAACGCTGGCGTGCCATCGATCTGCCCCTGGCGATGCCGGTGATTCTGGCCGGCGTGAAAACCGCCGCGGTGATCACCGTGGGCACCGCCACCATTGCCGCCTTCATCGGCGCCGGCGGTTTTGGCGAGCGCATCGCCACCGGCCTGGCACTCAATGATCACAACGCCTTGCTCGCTGGCGCGGTGCCGGCGGCGTTGATGGCGGTGGTCACGCAACTGATCTTCGAGCTTGGCGAACGCTGGCTGCTGCGTCAGCAGCGCGCGGCGCTCAAAAGCTGATCAGCCGGGCGACGGCCTGCGAGCCAGTTCGCGCACGGCGGCGAGCAAGCCGGGCAGCTCGGCATCGTCCACATCGTGGGTGGGCGCGGGCAGCGCGCCATCGGCGGCTTCGCGCAGCAGGCGCTCCAGCGTGTGGGCATGGGGCGTGAGCACCCCCAGGAACAGCAGGCGATCGCTGTCGGTGAGCAGCAGGGTGGGAAAGTTTTCCACATCGATCGCATGCACCCGATCGGCTTCGTCTTCGATGTCGATCCATACAAAACCATGCTGAGGATGCCGCGCGGCTGCCGCGTCGAAGGTTTGCCGGTAGCTGCCGCACAGGTCGCACCAGCGGGCGCACAGGCAGGCGACCAGCAAGGCGGGTGGCGTGGGGGGTACAGCGTGATGGTCGTCAACGTTCATGAGGCGGCCATTTTGAAGCAAGCCCATCCTCGCAGCGGAGGCTTTGGCGAGCGAGGGCGCGCACGCACAGCAGGCGATGCACGATGGCTGCTGGCCCGAGCAAGGAGAGACCACACGCCACAGCGCCATCGACCACCGGCCACTCGCCGAACGGTACAGGCCGCCTGTTGTGCGGCCGTGCTCGCTGTGCTGGCCGGCTGTGCAAACGACACACTGCGGTCTACCTCCGGTGAGCCACTCGCCCAGGTGCTGGCCCTCCATCGCCCGCCGACCGGGCGCTAAGCCCTGCCGGGCGGCGCCCGACCTGCTGTGCGACGATGATGTCAAGGAACGTCTGACCCAAAAATAGCGACTGATCCATGACCACTCTCTACGGCATCACCAACTGCGACACCGTCAAGCGCGCCCGCCAATGGCTGGATGCCCACGGCGTGGCCTACACCTTCCATGATTTCAAGCGCGCGGGCGTGACGGCCGAGCACCTGCGGCGCTGGATCGCGGCAGCGGGCTGGGAGCGCGTGCTGAACCGGCAGGGCACCACTTATCGCAAGCTGGATGAGCCGGTGCGTGGCGGCGTGGTGGATGCGCCCAGTGCCGCCGCAGTGATGCGCGACCAACCGAGCGCGATCAAGCGCCCGGTGGTCGAGTGGAGCGATGGCGCGGTGACCATTGGTTTCGATGCGGCGGATTGGGCGCGGAGGGTCGATCAGGCCAAGGAGTCGGTCCCCGAGAATGCCTTGTGAACATGCTTGCCGATGGTCAGGCCCAGCGGCACACCGCCGATGTTGTCTTTGGGGTCACGCGGTAGGCCGTCGAAGCGCCAGTGCACGCCGAGGTAAACGCGACTGATCGAGTTCTCCCACACCGCCCGTGCAAAGCTGGCGAAGGATCGGTCCACACGCGTTCTGAGCGATCCATCGGCATCCTGCGCACGGCCATCGAGTTCGTCGGATACAAAATTGAAAGCCTCGTCAGCGATAGCGGGGAGGGCGTCGTTTTCGGCCTCCAGCACATCCTCGACGGTCAGCGCGGGCGCGGGTGTCAGCACGAGCCGCAGGATCTGGAATACGGCTGCGCCGAAGGTGGCGTGTCCGGAAGGGTACGCAGGGAATGGTGGCGTGCGCGGTTTGGCATTCACCTGATTGGTTTGAGGCGCGCCGAGCGGCGCCCAGAAGCAGTCGCGATGCATTGGCGCTTCCTCGCGCGCAGCGACCACCGGGCGCCACAGGTCTTGGTCGTATTTGTGGAACCAGGCGTCGATACCACCATCGGCCATCGCCACATTCAGCTGAGCGAAGAGGTTGGCTGTTTGAGCGGTGGTGAGCGGCACCTTCATCGGGTTCTTGTTGTGGTTCGCCACAAGCCGTCGTGCGATCTGGTTGTACAGGCGAGGTGGCACTCCGATGCGATCAGCGCCGTCGTAACCCCAGTACACACCAATGAGTTTTTGTTCGGCGGTGCGCGAGCTGCTGACGAGCGCGCCATCGCCCAGAGCCTCTTTGTAGTCCTTTTTGTAGTGCGCGTTGGTCAGGAGGTCGGCGAGCCCGCGGCCTGGATAGTTCGACAGCGGGACTCTCGCTCCCACAAAGCGAGTCACCTGGCCCCAAGTCTTGCCGAGTAGAGGTTGCCCGGGTGAATAGGGATCGGCGCGGTGATGTCCGTATCGAGGCAACGAACTCGGCTGTGGCACCGTCGCCGGTGTCGCCGATCCATCATTGAGGCGGCTGGCCAGCAAGTCCGCCGCCACCGCTTCGCCGAACAGGAACCCTGCGGGTTGAACTTCATAAAGCGCGTCGTCGAAGTAATCGGCGTAAGCGGGATACATCGCTTTAAGCGCCTTCATGGCCGCACCAGCGACAGCGTCCCGGATGTTTACCCCAGCCGGTACCACCGCCGGCACACTGGGTGTGGGGATGCCCTGCTTGGTCATGTGGGCCGCCGCCGGATTGGTGAGGTAGGCGATCGCGTCGTGGATCGCCAGATGCACGATCGCCATGGCACGTGAGGTGGCCGTCGGGCCGGGCTGTTGATTGTTGGCATAGCCGGTGGTGTTATCGCGGCGCGAGGCCTCGATGAGGATGGCGTTCCAGTGCATGACTTCGTTCATGGCGATTCCCGATGGCGAGCGCCGCGATGTCGGCGGCGCGCAGAGGTTGGTGAGGTGTCGATCAACGGTTTTTCCATCGACCGGCGTCGAGTCTGGGCGGGCCGGGCAGCGCCCGCATCCTCACATCGAGGGATCAGCGCAACGCTGAAGGCATCGCCGAAGTTGATCGCCGCCAGGCGCCCGCTGCCGTTGCCAAAAGCCACGAACGCCGCATACGCCGCATACGCCGCGTCCGTCCCGGCGGGCCCGGTGGCACCAACTCGACAATCGGCAAGTGAAGTCGCCGCCAAGCCCAGTCTCCGATATCCGCGGATCCGTTGGTCATCGGTTGGCTAGCCCGCGCCGGCCGCACGGACACTCGTATTCACCGCATCCGGATCACCCCATACCTAGGAGACCTGCCTTGAATACCCGTCCGCGCTCGACTGTCGCCCTGCCCACCTTGTCCGTGCTGGCGACGCTGACCGTGGCGGCCCTGAGCCTGCCGGTCGCCGCCCACGCCGTGCCGCCGCTGGATCAACTCGGCAATTACGCCTACACCTGCTCCGGTGTGATCAACGGCAATGGTTTGCCGGGCATCGAACTGCGGGTGCTGTTCGACCCCAACAACGTGGCGTGCAAGGAGGTGTTCGATCCGCAGCAAGGCGCGGTCAAGGCCAACAAGTCATTCGCCGGCAGCAGTGGCGGCACCGGCACCGGGAGCGGCAAGGCCCTGACGGGTGGGAGGTTGCAGGTCAGCGCCAGCAACCACGCTCTGGCCGGTGAAGCCGGCAGCGCGATTGCTGGCTTCACCGATGTGCTGACGATCGACGCGCCCGGGCTCACCGGCATCAACGGCGTGTTGTTTTACAAGGTCAAGTTGACGGGATCGGGCGAAGCCCACGGGGCCTCGGGCGCGTCGAGTTTCTGGCTGACGGCTTCGGTTCCCCATTACGCCGATACCCACGCCACCTGGGGCGTCTCCACCGACATCTTCACGCCCGATGCCTCGTTCGCGGTGAACGAGACCGTGGTGATGAGCCACGTCTTTGTGTTCGGCGTGCCGTTCGAGCTGTCGACCTTCGCCTGGGCGCATGCCGGTGTGCGAGCGCTGGGCGCGCAAGGACATGCCTCGGTCAACTTCAACAGCCCGAATGCGATCCGCCTGAAAGGTATTGATCACGTCACCACGCTCCCCGGCGTGCTGGTGCCCACGTACACGTTCGCAAGCCAGGGCAATCTGCCCTGGCTGCCGTGAGGGGATCGGGGGGTGGGCCGGTCTCAGGCCGCCAGCAACTGCCGCAGCACAAACGGCAGGATGCCGCCGTGCTGGTAGTAATCCACCTCGATCGGCGTGTCGATGCGCAGCTTCACCGTCACTTCCTGGCGGGTGCCATCGGTGCGCTGGATGACGAGGGTGACGTCGGACTGCGGCTTGAGATCGCCGCCGATCACCACGTCGATCGACTCATCGCCCTTCAGGCCCAGCGTCTCCCAGGAATCGGCGCCCTTGAACTGCAAGGGCAGCACGCCCATGCCCACCAGGTTGGAGCGGTGGATGCGCTCGAAGCTGCGCACCACCACCGCCTTCACGCCCAGCAACTGCGTGCCCTTGGCGGCCCAGTCGCGCGACGAGCCGGTGCCGTATTCCTCGCCGCCGAAGATCACCGTGGGCGTGCTCGCGGCGATGTACTTCATGGCGGCGTCGTAGATGTACATCTTGGCGCCTTTGTCGGGGCCGTCCAGCTGGAACAGCGTAAGCCCGCCTTCTTCGCGCGAGCCATCGTCGCCGGCCGGGATCATCAGGTTCTTGATGCGCACGTTGGCAAAGGTGCCGCGCATCATCACCTCGTGGTTGCCGCGCCGCGCGCCGTAGGAGTTGAAGTCGGCCTTCAGCACTTTGTTGGCCTTGAGCCACTGGCCGGCGGGCGAGCTCTCCTTGATCGAGCCGGCCGGCGAGATGTGATCGGTGGTGATCGAATCGCCGAACAGCGCCATGATGCGGGCGCCGGTGAAGCCGGGGTCCGAGGCCGGCGGTTTCATCGTGAAGCCATCGAAAAACGGCGGCCGCGCGATGTAGGTGGAGGTGGGCCAGGTGTAGACCTGCCCCTTCACGCCCTTCACCGCATTCCACAGCTTGCCGGGCTTGGCCTTCACATCGCCGTAGTTCTCGCGGAAGGCCTTGCCGTTCATCGCAAACTTCATCAGCTTGGCCACTTCGTCGGAGGTGGGCCAGATGTCGCCGAGATAAATGTCCTTCCCGCCCTTGCCCTGGCCGACCGGCTCGGTCATCAGATCGCGCAGCACGGTGCCGGCGATCGCATACGCCACCACCAGCGGCGGCGAGGCGAGGAAGTTGGCCTTGAGATTGGGGTGGATGCGCGCTTCGAAGTTGCGGTTGCCCGAGAGCACGGCGGCGCAGATCAGGTCGTTCTTGGTGATCACCTCGTTGAACTCGGGCAGCAGATCGCCGGCATTGCCGATGCAGGTGGTGCAGCCGTACGCGGCCACGTTGAAGCCGAGCTTTTCCAGGTAGGGCAACAGCCCAGCCTTGGTGAGGTATTCGGTGACGATGCGCGAGCCGGGGGCGAGCGAAGTCTTGATGTGCGGCTTTACCTTCAGGCCGGCCAGCACCGCCTTCTTGGCCAGCAGGCCGGCGGCGAGCAGCACGCCGGGGTTGGAGGTGTTGGTGCAGGAGGTGATGGCGGCGATCAGCACATCGCCGTTGTGGATGTCGATGCCGTTGGCGGCGGTGAAGGTCTGGTGCAGCTTGTCGGCCGGCTGGTTGAAGCCGTTGGCCTCGCCCGGCTTGCTGTACAGATCGGCAAACTTGTCGGAGAGATTGCCCAGTTCGATGCGATCCTGCGGCCGCTTGGGGCCGGCCAGGCTGGGTGCCACGGTGGAGAGATCGAGCTTGACGATCTTGGTGTAGTCGATCTCGCCGGGATTGGGCATGCCGAACAGCTTTTGCGCCTTGAAGTAGGCCTCGAAGGCTTCGATCTCGGCCTTGGTGCGGCCGGTGCCCTTGAAGTAATCGATCGTCTTGCCGTCCACCGGGAAAAAGCCCATCGTGGCGCCGTATTCAGGCGCCATGTTGGCGATGGTGGCGCGATCGGGCAGGGCCAGCGAGCCGGCGCCGGGGCCGAAAAACTCGACAAACGCGCCCACCACCTTTTCGCTGCGCAGGATCTGGG
>JANMAS010000057.1:0-10665 GCA_031359975.1 Burkholderiales bacterium | reverse complement strand
CGCACCGCCTCTTGCTTGAACTCGAGCGTGTAGCGCGCCCTCGTCGTCTTCGTCATTTCCGTTCTCCTTGCTTGCATTGAACCACTCAGCAAGGGATACGTTTTTCGCGGGCAAGGTCAGAGTCCCACGGCGTGTTGACCAGTCAGGGGCAGTGGATACCAATCGTTGCTCCCGGCGGCGTGGAACTGACCACGAGAGCCATGAACGATCGCCGGCAGGTTGTCGGCCTTGCCACGGATGGGGGGTTCATCTGGTCCCCAGAAGCCGGGTGGAAAACGATAGCTCCCAAAATTGGATACTTCGATGCGGGACCCTCCAGCATCAACAATCAGGGCGTGGTGGTAGGCACGGTTTCTCAGGGTGCAGCGAACGGGCCCCTCCGAGCGTTCTACTGGGCTGCGGAGGCAGGCATGCGCATCCTGAAACCGAATCTGTCGGCGACGCCTGAAGCAATCAACAACAAGAATCAGACGGTGGGTACCGTGAGGTTCAGCAATGCGTATTCGTCGGGTTCGAACGCAGTGGTGCTGCGCCCACACCACCAGCCCATTCGGCTAGGCGACCTGCGGGATATTCCGGGCCGGCCCGACAGCGGCGGCAGCGACATCAACGAGATCGGCACGGTTCTCTTGACTGCGGTGGGCGATGGAAACATCGGCCAGGTCGCCCTGTGGACAGCAAGGGAGGGCCTGCGCAGCATCGGTTTGCCTGGGCGACCCTATGCCATCAACAACCGCAATGAAGTGGTGGCGTCGAGTGGGTCTGCAGCAGGGGACATTGGCTTCTTCTGGCGCGACGATGTGGGCCTGGTGCGACTACTAGACGCGCTCGTGTCGGGATCACCGATGTTTGACACCATTGCAGGTTTCGACATCAACGACAGCGGCATGATCTCTGGAACCGCGACTCGAAATGCCGGCGCCATACGCGTGGCTGTAGTCCTCACGCCGGTGACGCCAGCGAAGTAGTCCCCGCACCACGCGCACCGGTCATCAGAG
This sequence comes from Burkholderiales bacterium, assembly GCA_031359975.1. Lineage (GTDB taxonomy): Bacteria > Pseudomonadota > Gammaproteobacteria > Burkholderiales > Burkholderiaceae_C > JANMAS01. The sequence continues at coordinate 9,667 of JANMAS010000057.1, read as the reverse complement.
GCGTCCGTAAGTGCGCTCGATTCAGCCTCATGTGCCAGGCCGGCGCAGCCCCGACATGCGCCAATCTACCCTCGTCACCACAAGCCTCCCCTGCCGTCGGCGGCGGTAGGCTGCGGGGGTCAGGCTCATCCCCAATCAACGTCTTGGCTAGCTGTGGCACCCACAACAATCAGGGAATTCACGATGCATATGCCCACTTACCGTCTGACGGCGGCAACGGCGTTCGCGCTGGTGATGTCAGTCACCGCCGCACAAGCTGCTGTCCCCCAGTACACGATGCGACTGATCGAACCAACATCGCCTTTCGAGGCGGCCTTTGCGTCCAGGATCAACGCCAACGGCGATGCGCTCGTGAATTTCTTTGACACTGACGACAGGCTGGAATCCTGGGGGTTGTTGACAGCCGATGGGCAGTATCTGGAGATCGTTCCGCCGCCTGGCATCGAAATGGCAACCCGGGCGCTCAACGATCGGCGGCAGGTTGTGGGCATGGCCAACGATGGCGCCTTCATCTGGTCGCCAGAGGCGGGCTGGCAGGCGATTGAACCGGCTGCCGGATACTTCAGTGTGCGACCGTCCGGCATCAACAATCGAGGTGTGGTGGTCGGCACAGTTTCTCAAGGCGTGAGCAACGGGCCTGTCCGAGCGTTTTATTGGACTGCCGGAGGCGGCATGCAGGTTCTCAAGCCCAACTTGTCGGGGTCGGCCGCGGCGATCAACAACAAGAATCAGATCGTGGGTACGATCAGCTTCGGTAATCCGTATTCGTCGGGCTACAACGCGGTGGTTCTCCGCTCGCACCACGAACCGATTCGGATCGGTGACCTTCGTGATATTCCCGGCCGGCCCGACAGCCGCGGAGCCGACCTCAACGAAATCGGTACCGTGCTGCTGAACGCGGCATCCGAACAGAGCACCGGCGAGATCGCCATCTGGACCGCACGCGACGGTTTGCGTGGCATCGGATTACAGGGCCAAGCTTATGCGATCAACAACCACGATGAGGTGATCTGTTCGAATGGATCTGGGGGGGGAAACCGAGGAGCTTTATGGCGCGAGGATGTCGGCGTTGTGTTTCTTCAGGATGCGTTGGTGCCGGGGTCACCGGTGTTCGATGTGGTCGAGGGCTACGACATCAATGACAGCGGCGCGATTGTCGGCAATGCGATTCGAGATGCTGGCGCGGTGCGTAAGGGCGTGATCCTCACGCCGGTGAAGTAGCGCCGCCGGCCGGCGGCATCTTTCGCCAACGTGCCTAACTGGATACGACGACGCCCCCCTGCAGAGGCGGCTGTGCCTCCTGGCCAATCAACTCGGCAAAGGCGGCCATCACGAAGCCGGCCACTTCATGCGGTGGCCTGGCGTAAAACCGCAGCCAGGCTTCGGCGCTGTCTGCCGGCACGTTGTCGGCCTGTTGGCGCGCCAGTTCCACCGCGTTGGCCAACGCCACGTCGACCACCAGATGGCCATCCACGTCGAGCGCCGGATTGGCTTGGCTGAGATCGCACAGCGCGGTGAGCCCTTCGATGGTGAGCTGGCGATATTCGGGCGCCTGGATCTTGTTGAGCATGTCTTCCACCTGCAAGGCAAAGCCTGTTTCGGCGGCTGTCATGTCGGCCCGTGCGAGTTGGCTGTCGAGGCCGTTATGCAGGTCGAGCGGATCGCCGATCACCAAGCCACGGCAGTGCTTCAGCAGATCCCACACCCGCTCGTAGAAGTTGTCGGGCACACGGGTGATCACGCCGGTCATCTGGCGCCACGCGGCCCAATCTTCGCCGCCGGCCGCCACGGCAGGCACGGAGCCCGCTTCGCCGACGGGTTCGGCCCGAATCGGCAGGCTCAGGCGCACCAGCGCGTCGGCGCCGCTGGCGTGCGGCAGCGACTGCAATCGCGCGAGCTGGCCGGTCATCGCCTGCTCGCGGGTGATCACCTCACGCAGCCGACCGAGGATCGCGTGCGGGCTGATGTCGAGCAGGTGATCGAAGGCCTGCGCCTGCGTCACGCCATGTTCGCGCGCCAGATCGGCGGTGAGCAACAACAGCAGATGCCAGGCGCGCAGTGTGAGCATGCCGGCAAACAGCTCCTGCTCGGCCTTCAACAGCGTGCCCAGGCACAGCACGATCTCCTCGATCAGCACGCGCACACGGGGGTCGTCGCCGCCGTGCTCGCGCAAGCGGGCGACGATCTCCGCAAGGCCCAGTGGCGTGGCGATGATGGCTTGCGGCGCATGCGTGCGACCGACGCCCACACGCCGCTGCGACATCACGATCTGCGCCACCGCGTTTTCGAGCGATTCGTCATGCAGCTCGAGCAAGCCCGCCGCGCGCCGCACCACGCCCCACAGCCTGAGCCGCGACGCACGCGCATGAAGGGATTCGACGGCGCCGCGAAGCTCCGGCGCCACCGGCGCGTGGCCGTGTTGGCGCCACAGCAAGGCCAGGATGTCGATCTGCTCGTAGGGGTTGCGACTCTTCGCCAGCAGCGCTTCAAGCTCGATCAGCGAATCGACCTGCGCCAGGGCGAGTGCCCTGGGTGCCGTGAGCGGGCGGGTGGCGGCTTCATCCCACGCCGGCATGCCATCCGCCCTGGGTGCGTCGGTGCCAGGAGGTTCGTCGAGAGGCAACGCATCGAGCCAGTCGACGCGCGCCTGCGCAGCCTGCGGCAGTGAGCTGGCCAGCGGCCCCAATTGCACGCCCGGGTCGGCGCCCTGCTCGCCAGCGTTGCCGCCCAGTTGCTTGAGAAAGGCCAGCAGCACATCGGAACCACCGGCTTCGAGCATCGCCTCGGTGATCCACACCACGAACAGCGCATGCTCCGAACGGCGCCAGTGGCGGCGTATGTAAGCCAGCTCGGCGCGCATCTCATCGACCAGCAACCGGTTGTCGAGCGTGCGATAGCTGCTACGGCGCTCGAACAGGGCAGGCAACACCAGCATGCGCTCGCCACCGCAGGTGAACACCTGGCTGGTGGTCAACCCACCCAGGCGCTCGATCGGCCGGCCAGACAGGCCGAGCTCACGGTATTCGCCGAGACGGCCGAAGGCGCGTTCGAGCGCGGTGGTGTTGCACAGCCGAATCGGGCTCACCTGAGCCGGCGTTTCACTGTCGAGGCCATGCGCAGCCAGGCGCGCGCGAACCAGCTCGTCGGCCGCCAGCAGCGCCACCTGCACCGGCGCCTCAGATGCCGGGCGACGGGCGCCGCGCCGCCGCGCAGGTCGCAAGGCCGCCGCATCAATGAAGCCCTCCTGCAACAGCGCGCCCACCACATACAGGCTCTGCGCCCACACCAGCGGCACGTTCTCGTTGGGCACCCGCTGCTGCGATCCGGGCTGCAACCGTTCGGCGGCCACCGATTCGGCCGGCACCAGGTACAGCTCGGGCAGCAGCAGCTGGCCATCACGCTCCTGCATCAACTCATCGAGGCGCTGGCGATACAACGCCGCATCGGTCGCGTGGCCACGCAGCAGGGCATCGAGCAGCAGGTAGGCAAAGAACAGCGGCCACTCGGACTCGATGTGCTCGAAGCGTTGCAACTCGCCCGGCTCATAGTGCATGCGGGCATGGTCTTCGAGCACGGTCTGGTGGCCGTCGCGAAGAAAGCGCTTGCAACCATCGCGGCCTTGCAGCTTGCGCACGATGATGTTGCGGGTGCGGCTGCGCAAGCGCGTGTCTTCCACCGCGAAGGCCGGGAAGCCGACGATCGACAACAGGGCGGCGTCGGTCTCCTTGGAGATCGATTCGCGCGGCAGCAGGCCTTCGAGCGTGGTGCGGGCGCGGGCTATGTCATCGGCCAGCACATGGATGGCCGGTGCGGTGCCGGGCAGTGGATCGAAGCCGTCGATGGCTTCCAGCGCGGCCTTGGCCATGCCCACCGAGCTGCCGTTGATTTCAGCCTGCCCCTCGTTGCGCTTGTGGCCGCGCTCCCAGATGCCGAAATCCGGCGTGCGCCAAGCCTTGGCCAGGTACCACACCAGGTTTTGCACCAGCGCCACTTCCGAGGGCTCGCGCACGATGGCCAGGCCGGAGGCGCTCATGCGCGCGAGCATCAGCACGAAGATCGCGGTGGCATCGATCTGCAGATGCCCCCACTCGGAATCGCCCACCACCGGCTCGCCGGTGGCGGTGTCGTATTTGGCGTGCAGCGCATCCAGCGGATGCTGGGTGTGCTTGAAACGCTCCACCTTGGCCGATTGCCGCATCATCGCGTGCAGCAGCCCACGCATCAGTGCCACCACCCGCTCGCCCAGCATGTCGGCGCGGCTGACTTCGATGCGCCGATAGGCCAGCGCAAGCGCCCACACGGCGAGGATGCTGTAGACGTTGTCGCGCACCCAGGCGTGGGTGTAATCGCCGTGCACGGTGATCGCGGTACTGGCCGGCAGGAGGCCGGTGCGGGCATCCTGCCGCGACAGGATGATGGCCTGCACCTGCGTGTGCAGAGTGTCGAGCCGATCGACCGCCGATGCCGATGGCACCGCGGCGGCCCGCGCCCTGGCAGCGGCCCGACGGGGCCGACCCGGATCATCCTGCTGGGTGCTCTTCAATGCCTGCCTCCCCCGCGCCACGGCGCCAGGCTTTGATCGTAACGGCGCCAAGGCGTAACAGCCGAACAGCCGGCGATGATCGCCAGGCTGCGCGCATGCCACATCGGCACGGCGCCGCCCAGCGCCCCCCTCAATCGCTCAGAACCAGGCCTCGACCTGCACGCCGTAGCTCAGGCCGGAGCTCTTGTCACCAAAAGCCGATACCGGCGTATTGCAATCGCGGCCGCCGCAGGCCACGCTGCCGGCATTGGCCGCGGGCGCGTTCCATTTGGCATAGGTACCGAAGAAGCGAATTGCCGGGCGCGACCAGATGCTGCGGCCCATCGAGAACTGCGTGCCGAGCGTGAGCTTGGCGAGCTTGCGCGCCTCCTGGCCTTCCACCTTCACTTGCTGGTAACCCACTTCGGACATCAAGCTCCAGATGTTGTTGATGTGGTATTGCGGGCGCGCGCCAATCCAGAAGTCCGACACCTTGGAGGTGGTCTCCTGCACGCCGTTCGATCCGCCAAACGTCTCCTTGGCCGAGCGATACCCGGCGGTGACAACGGCCGTGACCGGTGTTCCCTTGGGCTCCATCACCCAATGGTTGAAGAGCAGCCACTCGTCGCGCTTGTTCGCAGCGCCGGCAAAGCCGAACCCCTTGAGCGAGGCCGCATCCTTGGCGTACTGGAAAGTGACGTTGTGGAAGCCGCCCAGGCCGAGGAAGTTGTCTTGCTGGTGGCTGAGGGTGAGGCCCAGGCCGTTGCGGGAGTTGTCGTTGTCGATGGTGCGTGTGTCGCGCACCACCACGTTGTCGAGCACGCCGTCGCCGTCGAGATCGACGAGCTTGGTGGTTTCCACCGTGTAGGTGCTCAGGCCATCGCGGTTGTTCTTCAGGATCACATCGAGGCCGACGGTGAGCTTGCCGCCTTCGTTCACCGGGATGTCTTGCAGCCGGAAATCGTGCACCGAGGCCGTGCGGGATCCGCCATCGATCAGGTTCGGGTTGAAACCACCCAGGTTGCCATCGATGCCGTAGCCGCTGAAATCGCCGATGCGGAACAAGGCGTAGGAGAACTTGCCGGCGGCGCCGGCGTCCACGTTATCGAGCCCGAACCCGGGGCCTTGTGCCGGCTCCCAGTAGGTGTAGTCGAGGATGTGGATGTCCGGGTTCTTGTAGAAGCGCTTGCCGGCCCACAGGGTGGCGCCCTTCAGCGCGGGCACGCCAAGGCCGGCGCCGATGTCCTGCGCCTCCACGAACGCCTGCCGCCACGACGGCGTGCTTTGCTCCCAGTTGGCCAGTTGCTGGGTTCCGTAGGCCATGGTGAAGGTGCCTTTGAACTTGGTGCCATCCACTTCGCCCATCGTGGCGCCGAAGTTCAGGGAGGCATAGGTGTCGCACTCGTTGCCGAGGCGAAACCACACGATCGATCCGGGCAGCCGGAAGCAAACCTCCTTGCCGCCCTCGCTGCTGCTGCCGGCACCGCTGCGAAAGTAACCGGTGAATTCCATCGGCACCGCGTGGGCGGCGCTGGCCATCACCACACCAAGCGCCATCAGGGCGAACGCTCTCGTCTGTCGGGACATGCTGATCTCCTCTCGGGAATTGAATAGGGGCGTCTGAGTCGCACGGCTTCGTCTCAACGAAATGTCATGCAAAGCGCTTTGAATCAGATTCAAAGCGATTTGGATACTATGCAAAGCGCTTTGGATCAGAACCCGTAGATTCCCTTAGGTGATTGAAGGGATGGCGCCGTTACGGCCGAACGAAACCCGCCCGCGCCTGATCGGGCGGGAGGCTCAGGGGTGAAAAGGCTTCAGTCGAGGTGCGCGAACACGCCGCCCCAGGGGGCAAAGCGCAGCGCGATCGCCTCGATCACGGCGCCCGCCAGCCCGCTGCCGGGCAGCACGCCGCCCACAGTCATGCCCGGGGGCGGAGACCAGCTCACCGCCTCGTCGCTGAGATTGAACGCGCACAGCACCTGTGCAGCGCCCAGGCTACGCACGTAAGCCAGCACCTGCGGATGCGCGGCGAGCAACGTCATCTCGCCGCTCACCAGTGCCGGCTGCTGGCGGCGCCAGTGCAGCAACTGGCGGTAGAACGACAGCATGGAATCGCTGTCCTGCTCCTGGCGATCGACCGCCAGCGCGCGATGCGCCTCGGCCACCGGCAGCCACGGCTTCACACGCGCATCGCCAAAACCCAGATCGGCCGCCGCTGCGCCCCAGGGCATCGGCGTGCGACAACCATCGCGCCCCTTGAACTCGGGCCACATCGTGATGCCGTACGGATCCTTCAGATCCTCGAAGGCCACGTCGGCTTCGGGCAGGCCGAGTTCGTCGCCCTGGTATAGGCAGGGGCTGCCGCGCAGGCTCATCTGCAAGGCGGCGGCGAGCTTGAGCAAACGGGTATCGGGCGTGGCACCGCCCCAGCGGGTGCCCACACGCATGACATCGTGGTTCGACAGCGCCCAGCTCGGCCAGCCGCCACTGCTGCCGTTGCCCACCACCTGGCCAAACCGTTCCAGCACACCGTGCAGGAAAGGCGCGCTGTGCGGCTTGCCCATCAGATCGAAGCAATAGGCCATGTGCAGCTTGTCGCCGCCGGCGGTGTACTCGGCTACCCGGCCCAGGCCGTCGTCGTCGCCGATCTCGCCGACCATCGTGGTGTCGGGGTAGGCATCGAGCAAGGCGCGCAGGTTTTGCAGGAAGACGAGGTTCTCGGGCTGGCTCTTGTCGTACCGGTGCCATTGCCATGCGTACGGGTTGACCGAGCTGACCGCCGGATCCTCGCCGGTGGGTTCACCGCGCCCGGGGTTGTCGCGCAGCTGCTTGTCGTGGAAATAGAAGTTGACGACATCGAGGCGGTAACCGTCCACGCCCAGTTCGAGCCAGAACTTCACCGAGTCGAGCACGGCGGCCTGAACCTGCGCATTGTGGAAGTTGAGGTCGGGCTGGCTGGTGAGGAAGTTGTGCAGGAAATACTGGCGCCGCCGCGTATCCCACTGCCAGGCGCTGCCGCCGAAGATCGACAGCCAGTTGTTCGGCGGATTGCCGTCGCCCTTGGCATCGGCCCACACATACCAGTCGGCCTTGGCGTTGTCGCGGCTGGCGCGGCTCTCGACAAACCAGGGATGCACGTCGGCGGTGTGGGAATACACCTGGTCGATCATCACCTTCAGCCCAAGGTGGTGCGCGCGGGCCAGCAGGTTCTTGAAATCGGCCAGCGTGCCGAACATCGGATCGACATCGCGGTAGTCGCTGATGTCGTAGCCGAAATCCTTCATCGGGCTCTTGAAGAAGGGCGACAACCAGATCGCATCGGCACCCAGGCGCGCCACGTGCTCGAGCCGCGCGGTGATGCCGGGCAGATCGCCGATGCCGTCGGCGTTGCTGTCGGCAAAGCTGCGGGGATAGATCTGGTAGACGACGCCGCCGCGCCACCATTGGCTGTTGGGGGCCTTGGTGGCGGCCGATGGGGACGATGGCTGTGACATGGCGCGTTCCTTGATGGCGAAGGGACGCACACACTGTGCGCCGGCCGAAGCGCTTTGAATAATACGCTCAGCCGCGCCCGGTAGACCCAAACCCGCCCTGCCCGCGATCGCTGGCGCCAAACTCCTTCACCCGGCGAAACGCCGCCCGCACCACCGGCACGATCACCAGTTGCGCAATGCGATCCAGCGGCTGGATGGTGAACGCCTGCTGGCTGCGGTTCCAGCAGCTCACCATCAGCGGGCCCTGGTAATCGCTGTCGATCAGGCCCACCAGGTTACCCAGCACGATGCCGTGTTTGTGGCCCAGGCCCGAACGCGGCAGGATCATCGCGGCCAGGCCTGGATCGCCGATGTGGATCGCCAGGCCGGTGGGGATCAACTCGGTGTGGCCCGGCGCAATCATCAAGGCGCTGTCGATGCAGGCGCGCAGATCGAGCCCGGCGCTGCCGGCGGTGGCGTAGGCGGGTTGCAGTTCTTCGAATCGTTCGGCGATGCGGGGGTCAAGTACCTTGACGTCAATCGTGGTCATGGTGTCAATCGTGTGGCGATGTCACGCACCAGATCGCGTGCGAGGCTGAGTTTGTCGGCGCGCGGCAGCTCACGATGGCCTTGCGCATCGATCAGTACCAAGGCGTTATCGTCTTGCCCGAAGGTGGCGGGGCCGAGGTTGGCCACGATCAGCGGCACGTTCTTGCGTTGGCGCTTTTCGCTGGCATGGCGCAGGAGCTCATGGCTCTCGGCGGCAAAGCCGACGCAATAGGGGCCATGCACGAGTCGGGCCACGTCGGCCAGGATGTCGGCGTTTTCCACCATCTGCGGCCACGCTGCAGCCGCGCCGGTCTTCTTGATCTTCTCGGTGGCGGCCGCCTGGGGCCGCCAATCCGCCACCGCCGCGGTGGCGATGAAGAGGTCGTTCGCGGCGGCGATCGGCAGCACCGCGGCATGCATCTCCATTGCGGTGCGCACGTCGATGCGGCGCACGCCGGCCGGTGTGGGCAAATGCACCGGGCCCGCCACCAGGGTGACCTCGGCACCGGCTTCGGCAGCCGCGCGGGCGATCGCAAAACCCATCTTGCCGCTGGAGAGATTGGTGATGCCGCGCACCGGATCGATCGGCTCGTAGGTGGGCCCGGCGGTGATCAACACCCGCTTGCCGGCCAGCAGCTTGGGCTGGAAAAAGGCGATCAGCGCGTCGCGCAGCTCCACCGCTTCGAGCATGCGGCCATCGCCGATCTCGCCGCAGGCCTGGTCGCCCGCAGCCGGCCCGAGCAGATGCGCACCATCGCTGCGCACCTGCGCCACATTGCGCTGTGTGGCCGGATGCGCCCACATCTCGCGGTTCATCGCCGGCGCCAGCAGCAGCGGACAACGCTCGATCGGGCGCGCCAGACACGTCAGGCTGAGCAACTCGTCGGCACGGCCATGCACCAGCTTGGCAATGAAATCGGCGCTGCACGGCGCCACCACGATCGCATCCGCTTCACGCGAGAGGTTGATGTGCGCCATGTTGTTGGGCTCGCGCGCATCCCACTGGCTGGTGAGCACAGGCCGGTTCGACAGCGCCTGCATCGTCACCGGCGTGATGAAGGCCTGCGCCGCCTCGGTCATCACCACCTGCACCGTGGCACCCGCTTTCACCAGCTCGCGG
>JANMAS010000050.1:0-3190 GCA_031359975.1 Burkholderiales bacterium | reverse complement strand
CCCAGATGCAGGTGCAACACGCCGGCCTTGCCGGTCATCAGGCCGCCCACATGGGCATCGGCGGCGATGCGCAGCAGCTCGTCGAGGGTGGGCTGGCTGGAGCGATGGTCGCTGATGGCGAGTTCGCCCACGCCGATGATCGGCTCGACAAACGCGATGTCGCCGCGCACGCTGCCGGTGAGCGTGGACAGTGGCAGGTGGTAGCCGCCGGTCCAGGCCCAGGCGCTCAGGCCTTCTTCGCGCAGCGCACAGGCGGCGGCCACCAGTTCGCGGGTGGCGCGCGCGGTGTCGTCCGTGCCGAGCAGGCCGACGACCGAGGTGACACCGGCGCGGGTGAGCGAGGTGAGTTGCAGCGGCGGCACGCGGGTGCGGAAGCCCGCCTCGCCGCCACCGCCGGTGAGATGGGTGTGCAGATCGATCAGGCCGGGGATCAGCGTGGCGCCTTGCAGATCGAGTTCGTCCACGGCCAGCGCGGTGGGCAGGGCATCGAGGTGCTGGCCGATCCACACGATGCGCCCGCCCGCACACAGGATGTCGCACAGGCCCAGCGGCGCGGGCGCAAAAACCTCGGCGTTGCGCAACAGATGGATGGGGGGATCGGGCAGGTGGGGCATCGCGCGGGGCCTTGGAGGAGGCTCGTCAGAGCTTGCGATGCACCAGCGCCGGCAGCTGTTGGCGCACGAGCGCGATGCGCTCGCGATCCAGCTCGCCAGCCACCACGCCTTCGCCTTCGGCCTGCACCGCCACCACCTCGCCCCAGGGATCGATCAGCATGCTGTGGCCAAAGGTGCGGCGGCCGTTGTCGTGTTGCCCGCCTTGGCCCGAGGCGAGCACATAACACTGGTTTTCCACCGCGCGGGCGCGCAGCAGCAGCTCCCAGTGCGCCTTGCCGGTGGTGTGAGTGAAGGCGGCGGGCACGACGATCAGGTCGCACGGCGGATTCATCATGGCGCGGTACAGCTCGGGAAAGCGCAGGTCGTAGCAGATCGACAGGCCCACGCGGTGGCCATCGGCATCGAAAGTGACGGGCTGCGTGCCGGCTTCGAGCACGGCGGCTTCGTCGTAGCGTTCGCGGCCGTTGTCGTAGGCAAAGAGGTGGATCTTGTCGTAACGGGCGACGAGCTCTCCGCCCGGGCTATACACACCGCAGCTATTGAAAGCGCGATCACCGGCGGCGGTGCGCAGCGGCACGGTGCCGGCCACGATCCACACGCCATGTGCCCGCGCCTGCCCGGCCACGAATTGCTGGATCGGGCCTTCGCCGGGGGCCTCGGCGATGGCGAGTTTGTCGGTATCGTGCCGGCCCATCAGGCAGAAGTATTCGGGCAGCACGACCAGCCGGGCGCCGCCGGCCGCCGCTTCGCTGATCAGCGCGGCGGCACGGTCGAGGTTGTGTTGCACATCGGCGTTGGCGACGGTCTGGATGGCGGCAATGCGCATGGCGGGCTCCGGGCGGGGATTGGAGTATGCCGGTGTCGCGATCGCCGGGTCAGCGTGCGGCGGGCACGGCCGACGAGGCCTCCGAGGCCGGCGTGTCGAAATCCGGCATCGCCTCGCCGGGCTTGCGCTCCACCCGCACCACCTGCGGATCGTCCCACGAGCCGGACACATGAAACTCGCGGGTGTTGGCCTGCATCAGCGGTTTTCGCAGCAGCGTCTGGGCCACGAAGGCGCCCAGCCCGATGGCCGGGTTGATCACCGCGTAGGCCAGCGCGGCGGTGCCGGCGTCGATCTGCGGCACCACGATCACCCGCAGATCCTGCGTTTCGCGCGCCACATCGGCGCTGCCTTCCATCAGCACCGCGGCGGAGGCGCCGCGCATGCGCAGGTTATTGCTGCGGGCCACGCCGCGGTCGATCGTCACGGCGCCGGTCACGTTATCGAAGGCAAAGCCCTGCGCAAACAGATCGCGGAAGTCCAGCGTGAGCCGGCGTGGAATGGATTGCAGGCTGAGCACACCGAGCAGGCGCGCACCGCCGAGCTCGGCGTTGAGGAACTGGCCGGCGTCCAGCGATAGCTGCCTCTGCCCGCCCAGGCTGGGGTTGTCGAGGACCAGCGGCGAGCCGGCCCACGACACCTTGCCTTCCAGCCGGCCTTTGCCGCCGCGCATCACGCGGCCCATGCCCAGGCGCTCGAGCAGGGCGCCGCTGTCGTCGAGATCGAGGCGGAAATCCATCAGCATGCGGTTGGCGGCGCCCACGGCGGGGGGTGCCCAGCGGCCAGTGGCGGTGAGTCTGGCCTCCGGTAGCGTGATGCCGAAGCGCGAGATCGTCCATTCGCGCACCGCCGGGCTTGACTCGTTGTTGATGCGGCTGGCGGCTTGCAATTCGAGGCGGCCGAGAGGCTTGTCGCGCAGCTCGAAATTGCGGATCACCAGATCGAGCGCGGGCAGGTCGGCGGCCGGCTGGTCGAGCAGCGTGGTGACGCTGTTGGCCTCGGCGGCGGGCAGCGACAGGCGATCCAGATCCGCCACCAGCCGCGCCGTGCCGGTGCCGGCGCGGGGTGTGTGATGTTCGATGCGGCCTTCGAGCTGGTCGGACCGCACCCGCGCCGACCACACGTCGTCCGCCGCGAGCGCGGCGTGTTTCAGCTCGGCCGACACATTGGTGATCCGCCTGGCGGACGCAAGCAGCTCGCGGGCCCGCACATTCACCACGGTGGGCAGGTAAGCGCTTTCCGCCGCATGGTCGGCCGCCTCATCCGCGGAGGCCGCCGGGGCCGCGCTGCGAAGCGCCTTGGCCACGGCGAACCAGGCATCGGCATCGAGCCGATCGAGGTTGACGGCGGCCTGCACGCCGGGCTTCAGCTCGGGCAGTGGGTCGTGCACGGCGATGGCGCCGCGCAGCACTTGCGGTGAGCTGCCGGACACATCGCGCAGCCAGGTGGCCTGGATCGACGGGCCGATCTCCAGGCGCAGGGTGTCTCGCGCTGCCTGCGTGCGCTCTGCGGCCGCATCGCTGACCGGGGCGATCTGTACCCGCGTGGGCAACGATGCATCGGCCGCTTTGCGCAGCGGCTCGGGCAGGTCGATCGCCATGCCTTGCCAGCTGGTGGAGAAGTTCATCTCCAGGCCGGCCGGGCCGCCGCCGAGTTGCAGCGCGTAGGGCGTCTGGCCTTGCAGGGAGGCTGCCAGCCGGGCCAGCATCGGCATCTCGTGGGCGCCTCGCAGGCCCTCGGCACTGGCCGTGCC
>JANMAS010000036.1:0-18597 GCA_031359975.1 Burkholderiales bacterium | reverse complement strand
GCCAGATGGTGCAGTCGACTTCGGCGATCGAAACCAACGCCACCTTGAAGAACTATCTGCAGAGCGAAGACAACGAAGGCCGCAGCATCACCCTGACCGGCGGCGCCTACACGCCCTCGGAAGGCCTCGCTCCGGGCGCCTTGCCCTACTCCGGCGATGCCTTGCTCGCCAATCTGGGCGATGCCCCCTTGATGCGCCTCTTCGCACTCGGCCCCACACCGGCCGACCCCTCCGAACTGCGCATGTACAACATGCTCGACGGCAACGTGCAAAGCATCGGCGATGGCATGGTGAACCTGCAGGCGGTTTACGGCATCAACACCACCATCCCGGCCACCAACGAGGTCACGCAGTGGGTGGCACCGACGGGTGCCTGGAAAGCCGCCACGCTGATGGATGGCTCCGCCGCCTCGCGGCTGAACATCGAGGCGATCCGCGCCGTGCGCCTGAACGTCATCACGCGCAGCGCGCTGGTAGAAAAGGACGACGTGTCTGCCGACAGCTGGACGGCCTTCGACGACGACGCGAACCTGGCCGTGGCCGGCACGCGCACCGATGAGCAGCGCAAGTTCCGGTATCGCCAGTTCGAACAGATCATTCCCGTGCGCAACACGCTGCTCGTGGTGGAGAACATCGAATGAGACCTGGCCGCATCACAGCTGGAAAGGCTGCCACGCACCAGCAAGGTGCCGTGCTGGTGGTGGCGATGATCGTGCTCGTGGCGCTGGGCCTGGCCGCTCTGTCGCTGCTGCGCTCGGTCGATGTGCTGGGGCTGGTTTCGGGCAACCTTTCCTACCAGCGCAGCGCGATGAATTCCACCGATGTGGGCCTCAATGCGGCGATGACCAAGCTCGAAGGCGTGGCCTTGCGTGCCGACCCCCTTGCCGCCAACTGTTATTCCGAAATCGTTTTGCCGACCGACACGCGCGGCATCCCCACGGTGCTCGACAACACGACGACGTTCGAGGCCGCCTATCCCGGCTGCGTCATCACCACGGCCACGGATGAAAAGGTGTACTTCATCATCGACCGTCAATGCACCGCGTCGGCCATCCCCGACAGCAAGAATTGCTCGCTGGCGCAAACCAAGTCGCAAGGCGGCGACACGCTCGACCTGCAAAAGGGACGCGTGATTCCCACTTATCGGATTACCGCCCGCGTGGACGGTACGAAAAAATCCAGCAGCTACTCGCAAACGATCACTTACTGAGGATCGGCCAGCCTGCCGATCATGCAACGCCACTGTGTGCGTGGAGCCCGACGAATGAACAAGCCGATTTCGACTCTCTGGCCGAAGCTGCTGCTGGCACTGGCCGCCGCGTGCGCTGGCTCCGCGATGGCACAAACCAAACTCGCCGACGCGCCCATCGTGGTCAGCACCGAGGTGCCACCCAACGTGATGATGACGATGTCGGTGGAATGGCCCACAGGCACCGTGGCCGCCTACAACGACAACGCCAGCAGCGTCACGGGCTACACCTGCTCCGGACGCGACGCCGGGCTCGGCGTGTGTTACTTCCCCACCCGCGAATACCTCGGCTACTTCGATAACAAGAAGTGCTACGCCTACGACGCCACGCTGCAGTATTTCGTGCCGAAGGCCCTGCTGGTCACACCCACCGATGGATCCCCGCTCAATGTCGACTGCACCAGCAAGACCGGGCGCTGGAGCGGCAACCTCCTGAACTGGGCCTCGATGCATGCCATCGACAGCTTCCGCTTCGCGATGACCGGCGGCGATCGTGTGGTTGATACCGCCACCGAATCGGTGGTCGAAAAATCTCAGCACACCGGCCAGGGCGGCTACACGCAGTTCCCGATCAAGCGGATCGGCACCGCATTCACCGCCAACGGCGTCACCGTGCCGGCCACCGCGCCCAGCACCCAGTCGCCTGAAAGCTGGACGAACCTCTACGCACGTATCACCGACAACAGTCGCCGGCTGTGGCAAGGCTCCACGCATGCGGGCAAGGTGCTGCAGGTCGCCAACAACACCGGCTTTCTGAATGCATTTTCGAACGGCCGCTATGTGCGGGTGCAGCTGGTCGGCACCAACTACCTGAGCCTGGCCGAGGTGCAAGTGCGCGATCCGGCGGGAACCACCAACTGGGCCAACGGCCGCACCGCCACGCAATCCTCCACCACCAACGGCGGCCTGCCGGGTCGGGCGGTCGACAACAACACCAACGGCACCTACGGATCCAACAGCGTCACCCACACCGCCTTGGAGCTGCAGCCCTGGTGGCAGGTGGATCTGAGCGCCTCGCGGTCGATCGGCGCCATCAGCATCTACAACCGCACCGATTGCTGCGAAGACCGTTTGACGAACTTCTACGTGTTCGTCTCCACCACCGACATGACGGGCCGCTCGCTCGACTCGCTGCTCAACGATTCGGCGGTGTGGAAGTATTTCCAGGGCGACCAGATCACCGATTCCGGCGCCGGCACCAGTGACGGCGTGGCCGATGGCGACCGCGAGCTGAAGATCAAGCCGGCCACCACCGACGTGTCCTACACGATGAACGCCCAGGTTCGGGTGTGCGACACCGCCGTCGGCGTCGAAGAAAATTGCAAGGCCTATGGTTCGAGCTGGAAGCCCACCGGCATCATCCAGGACAAAGCCGACAAGATGCGCTTTGGCGTCATGGCCTATCTGAACGTCGACGGCACCAGCACGATGGGTGGCGTGTTGCGCTCGCCGCTGAAGTACGTCGGGGGCCAGACGATCGTGCCCAACGGCACGCCGGGCAGCAATCCACGCTATGAAATCGATTCCGCCACCGGGGTCGTGCGCAACGATCCGGAAGGCGTGGTCGTGGCCGGGGGCGAATACGCTTCCAGCGGCGTCATCAACTACATCAATCGATTTGGCAAGCTGGGCACCAAGGGCACGATGAAAAGCCAGGACACGATGTCCGAGATGTACTACGAAGGTCTGCGCTACATGCGCGGCTACTCTGCGGCGACACCGGAGTTCATCAACTTTCCCAATGCCAACACCGCTGCGGCGCGCGACGGGTTCCCGATCTACACCGACTGGACGCTGCCCGAATGGTCCAACGTCGCGGCCATCGACAAGAAGCCGGTTCAGTACTGGTGCCAGAAGTCCAACTTCGTCGGCATCGGCGACACCAACACCTGGTGCGATAGCTGGGGGCCGGGCAGCAGCATGACTTCCGGTTGCCCGGGCCACACCGGCGGCCCGAGTGACGACACGCGCATCAATGCCACCACCCTGGGCAATGCGATCGGCTCCGGCGAAGGGCTTGGCAGCATCGGCAGCAGCTGGATTTCCGCCTCGCGTTGGGATGGCTACTACCTGGCGAGTTACGCCTACTGGGCCAATGTGAACGACATCATCCTCGACGACCTGGCTCGGGGATTCAAACAATCAGCGGTGCAAACGGCGCAGACGTACTGGGTCGACGTGAAAGAAACCCCCAGTTTCAACGGCATCGTCGCCCCGAAGAATCAGTATTGGCTGGCTGGCAAGTGGGGCGGCTTCAACAGCAAGGGCGGCACCATCACCACGCCCCCGGTCTCCTACGACCCCGCCGACAAGAACTACTTCACCGGCGAGCGTCCGGACAAGCTGATCAAGGCGATGCGTGCGGTGTTCGACAACATCACCGCCAGCACCGGCACCGCCGCGCCCACGGCCTTGGCCAGCAACGATCTGTCCACCGGCTCGGAGTCCTACCAGGTGAGCTTCAACTCCGGCGACTGGACCGGCGAGGTGATCGCCAGCTCGCTCAGTTTCGACGCTGGCGGCGAGCTCCAGGCCACCGAGCGCTGGAAGGCCTCCGACAAGATCAAGAGCCAGAACTGGGATACCGGCCGCAGGATCGTCAGCTTCAACCCGGAGACCGGCGCACGCAACGGCGTACCTTTCCGCTACTCGGCCAGCAGCAGCACGTCCACGCTGTCGAGCGCGCAGATCGCCTACTTCGGTACCACCAGCGACGACCGGCGCGACACCATCAACTACCTGCGCGGCGAGCGCACCTACGAGACCAGTTCGCCCGCCAAGTTCCGCGAGCGCGACAGCGTACTGGGCGACATCGTCAACGCCGATCCCGCCTTTGTCGGCGCACCGACCGACGATCTGAACGAGGAGTTCAATCCCGGCTTTGCCGCCTTTGCCACCAGCAACGCCAACCGCACCAAGGTGCTCTATGTGGGCGCCAACGACGGCATGCTGCACGCCTTCAATGCCACGCCCACCAGCAGCGGCGGCAATGAGCTGTTCGCCTACGTGCCCAGCGCGTTGCTCCCCGGGCCTTCGGAGCCGGCCACACCCGATGTCGACGGCCTGGCCAGCCGCACCAAGATCGCCTTCGAGCATCGCTACTTTGTCGATCAAGGGCCGAACGTGCGCAGCGTTGACTTCGGCAACACAGCCGGCGGCAGCGGCACCGCCTCCTGGCACACGCTGCTCGTCGGTGGCTTGGGCAAGGGTGGCAAGAGCATGTACGCGCTCGACGTCACCGATCCTTCCAGCTTCTCCAGCGAAGCGACGGTCGCGGGCAAGGTGCTGTGGGAGTACACCGACCCCGACCTCGGCTTCACCTTCTCGCACCCGGTGATCGCCAAGACCAAGGCCCACGGCTGGGTGGTCTTGTTCACCTCCGGCTACAACAACACCACATCGCCCACGGCGGCCAGCCGCGGCAAGGGCTTTCTGTTCGTGGTGAACGCCCGCACCGGCGCGCTGATCACGAAGGTTTCCACCGGCGTCGGCACCGAAGCCTCGCCGAGCGGCTTGGCCAAGCTCATCGGATTCACGCCGGATTCCACCGATTTCACGGTCGACTCCGCCTATGCGGGCGATCTCTTCGGCAACGTCTGGCGCTTCGACCTCACCGATTCCGCCGGCAGCTATCCCGCACCCACCAAGATCGCCGAATTGAAGGATTCAGGCGGTGCGGCGCAGCCGATCACGGTGGCACCGCGGGTGATGGTGTATCCGGGTTCGCTCGACCGCTGGGTGTTCGTGGGCACCGGGCGCCTGCTCGATCTCAGCGATCGGCTGAGCACACAGGATCAGGCGTTTTATGCCTTCCGCGATGGCATCCGCTCGCGCTTCGCCACCAGCGCGACGCTGCCGGCGGGTGTGAGCTTTCCGCTGCATCGCAGCGACCTGGCCGAACTCACGTCGCTCGAAGACGGCTTGTCTGCCGACCAACGCGCCAACAAGATGGGCTGGTACCGCGATCTCACCGAACAGGTGGACGGTGCCAACGAACGCATCGTCGATTCCATCGTGGCCAACTCCGGCATCGTGGCCTTCGCATCCAAGACCCCGGCCACCGATGACGAATGCGTTTCAGGCGTGAATTCACGCGTCTATGCGGTCGATTACGTCACCGGCAAAACACAACTCGTGAACGCCGACGGTTCGCCACTGGGCGCGTACGACGCCCCCGGCACGGTGCTTCGAGCCGACTTCCTGCTCGACCAAAGCGGTAATTTCAAGCTCGGCCTCAACTCCGGCGGCACCCGCGGCGGTTATGACGGCGCCGTCAACCTGCGCAACGGCGCCGGCGTACCGATTCGCCTGAACTGGCGCGAAGTGATCCAGTGACACCTCGACACCGCCTCATCCGGTGGCTGGCCATCTGGCCCTGGGCCGGGGTGGCGTTGGCGTCGGCCGGAGTGCATGTTGGCGCCCTCATGCTGGCCGACGGCTGGATGCGGCCGGTATCTCGGGTGCCACGCGCCCAGGCCGGTGCCAGCCACGCGGTGCGTGTCTCCCTGGCGCCGTTGGTGGTGGTGGCGAGCGCCACCCCCATCGGGCCGGTGCCTTGGTACGTGCTGGCGCCGGCGATCACTTCGGCGTTGCCGGATAGCGTGCATGCGGTGCTCGATCTGCCGCCGGCGCTGGCGCCGCTGGCATTGGCCGATGCCGTGGCCCTGGATCCCGCGCCCGTGGCGCAGGCCGATCCGCAACCCGTGCCGGCGCTTGAAGCCCCCACACGATTCGACAACGCCAGCACATACCATGCATTGGCCGATCTGAGCGCGCGCCCGATGCTGCTCACCCCGGTCGAACTGCTGCTGGGCCCGGGCGAGTCGCGCGCCATACAACCAGGCCGCCTGCGCATTCGGCTGCTGATCTCGGCGTTGGGCCGGGTCGATGAGGTGGTGATCGACGAAGGCACCCTCGCGCCGCGTGTGCGCGATGCGGTGATCGCCCGCTTTGCCGCCGCCTTGTATCAACCCGGCGAGATCGACGGTCAGCCGGTTCGCAGCCAGATCACGATCGAGGTCAGTTCCTGAGGCAAAGCCCGGCGGCGGGTATTCTTGCGCCATGCCCGCCTCAACCGACGACCTGCGCCACCTGGCCGATGCCCTCGCGATGGCGCAGCATGCGATCGGCCTGAGCGATCCGAATCCCCGCGTCGGCTGTGTCATCGTGGCCGCCAACCAGCACGTGCCGATCGGCCGCGGCCACACCCATGAAGCCGGCGGGCCCCACGCCGAGGTGGCGGCCATGCGGCAGGCACGCGAAGGCGGCCACGCGCTGCACGGCGCGACGGCCTACGTCACACTGGAGCCCTGTTCGCACCACGGGCGCACACCACCTTGCGCCGCCGCCTTGGCCGAGGCCGGCATCGCGCGTGTCGTGGTGCTGGGAATCGATCCGAATCCTTTGGTGGCCGGCCAAGGCCTGGCGATGCTGAAGGCAGCCGGCGTGCAGGTCGATCTGATGGACGACGATGGCATCGACACCCCGACGCAGGCGCTGCGCCACGCGGCGCGCGAGCTGAACATCGGATTCTTCTCGCGCATGGTGCGTTCATCGCCGTGGGTGCGCATGAAGATCGCGGCCTCGCTGGACGGCCGCACCGCGCTGCACAACGGCCACAGCCAGTGGATCACCGGCGATGCGGCGCGCACCGATGGCCACGCCTGGCGCAAGCGCGCCTCGGCGGTGCTTACCGGCGCGGGCACCGTGCGCGACGACGATCCCCGCCTGGACGTGCGCCTGGTGCCAACCACGCGCCAGCCGATGCGCGTGGTGATCGATTCGCGCCTCGAAACGCCACCCGATGCCCGCCTGCTGGAGCCACGCGGCGAAGTGCTGATCGTTGCCGCGGCAGACGACGCAGTGCGCCGCGCCGCGCTCACCGCCCGAGGCGCTCAGATCGTGCTGGCGGCGGGAGCCGGCGGCAAAGTGGCGCTGCCGGCGATGCTGGCTGAACTGGCCAGGCGCGGCGTGAACGAACTGCATGTCGAGGCCGGCGCCCGGCTCAACGGCTCCTTGCTGCGCGAAGATCTGGTGGACGAACTGCTCATCTACCTGGCACCCATGATGCTCGGGCTGGGCCGCGAAATGGCCCACTTCGGCCCTCTTGAATCGTTGGTCGACGGGCGCGGTTTTGCGTTCACCGACCTGCAACGCATCGGCGCCGACGTGCGCCTCATCGCACGGCGGTCGCGCGCGCTGGCCTTCTGAACCCGCGCCGATCCTGCGCGCTCACACCCTCGACAACACGACCCGACACACCACCATCATGTTCACCGGAATCATCAGCGGCGTCGGCCGCATCGTGCTGGCCCAGGCCCTCGGCGCCGATGCGTCGCACGGCCAGCAATTGACGATCGAAACGCCCGCCGGCTTTCTCGACGATGTGCGGGCCGGCGACAGCATCGCGCTCAACGGCGCCTGCATGACCGTCACCGCCTTCGACGCCCAAGCCGCCCGGTTCACCATCGACATGTCGGCCGAGAGCCTGGCACGCACCGCCGGCTGGCAGCTGCAGGCGCCGGTCAACCTCGAAAAGGCCCTGGCGGCCCACGAGCGACTGGGCGGGCACCTGGTGACCGGCCATGTCGATGCCCTGGGCCGCGTGAGCCGCATCCGCGATGTGGGTGAATCCTGGGAACTGCTCGTGCTGGCGCCCAGCGAGCTGGCGCGGTTCATCGCGGTCAAGGGTTCGATCACGGTCAACGGTGTCAGCCTCACCGTCAATCGGGTGAGCGACGTGCCTCAGGGCTGCGAACTGTCGATCAACATCATTCCGCACACGCAGCGTCACACGATGCTCGGCACGTTGGTGGAAGGCGCGTCGGTGAACCTGGAAATCGACCTCATTGCGCGCTACGTGGAGCGCATGCTCGGCCTGGCCGCGGGTCCGTCAGCCTCCGGGTGAAGCCTGCTGTCGCGGTTCCTCGTCTGCCGCCGGCAGGCTGATATCGAACTGGCTGCCGGCGCCCTCATCGCTGCGCAGCGTGAGCGTACCGCCGTGTTTGAGCACCACCGCATGCACCATCGCCAGGCCCAGGTGCCCGTGCCGCATCGCGGTGCGAATGCGCGCATCGTGATCGCCGGCAGCCCGATTGCCGAAGCCCATGCCATGCTGGCGTGATGGCGCCATGCCGGGCCCGTTGTCGATCACCCGGATCACCCAACTGCCCGCCTCGCCAATCAGCACGCAGCGCACCGGGGCACCCGCCGCGCTGAACCGAATGGCATTGCGGAGCAAACGATCGAGCGCCAGCAGCAACAGGCCACGATCGGCCGTGCAGGGCGCCATATCCGGGCGTTCGGCGAGCGACACATCGATATTCGCCGCGCGCGCGTCGGCCCACACCTCATCCACCGCATCGAACACCAGGTCGACCAGATCGATCTGCCCGCATTGCGCCGGATCGCGTTCGACGCGGGCGGCTTCGTAGAAACCGTCGACGATCGACAAGGCGCGTCGGGCATGTTCGCCCACCCGTTGGAGCAAGGCCTCGATCGTGATCGACTGCGGATTCATGCGGCGCAACTCCAGCAGCGCCAGCGTGGCCGATTGCGGAGCGCGCATGTCGTGGTTCATCGCATGCAGCGCCTCGTCGCGCTGCGCGTGCGCGATGCGCATCGGTGCCAGATCCCGCAATTGCACCGTCCAGCCCCAGCAAGCATCCGCCGCATCACGCAAGGGCGTGCAGGAAAGATCGAGCACGCGGCCCGAATAATCGGTGACCGCCAGCGACAGCTGCCGGGCCTCGCCGAGGAAAAACGCGGCTGTGAGAGCCGCCGCCGCATCATCGATGCGGACGATGCCGGCCAGCGCATCGGCCAGCTTCGAAGCACCGCTGGGTATCGAACCCCCATGGGCTGCGAGGATGCGGCCATGCCCATCACAAACCCACATCGCCACCATCGCGGCAAGCGGCTGTGACAAGGTGGCGAGCGCCACATCCGCGCTGGCTGGGCCAGAGGAATCGCTGGGGTGGTTGGGGGGGATGTCGGCCATGGCTTGAAGTGGAATCAGGCGCCGCGCAGCGCACGCCAAAGCCCCTCGGCCGGGATTAGACTCTACCGCACACAAGTCAACTGTCGAACATCGCCCGACCGACAGAATGCGCGAGGCCATTCGCTCCTGCCCTTCGCCCGCCATGCTGATTGCGCAGGCAGGCCCCGCGCACGGCTGGCACCTCAACACGGCGGCGGGCCGCCACGTGATGACGCGTGATGTGGCGGCGGCTGAGTGGCAGGTGTTCGCCACTGAGGTGCATGCCCAGGTGATCGCCAATCAGCGCCACGGCCACGACGCGCGCATGCGGCTCAGCTGGCGGGCGGCCAACGATGGCGATGTGTGGGTAGTCTGGCTGAGTTCGGCAACGTCGGCCGATACCGCTCCACCCTGCTCGCCGGAACCGATCGACACCACACGCTTGCAACTGGCACTCGCCGACAACCTGCTCGATCTCGCCATCTGGCGCATCGATCTGATCGCCGACCGGATCACCGGTAACGACGCCACCTTCACGCGTGTCGGCTTGCAGCCGCCGGCACGGGCAGGCATGTCGCGCGCCGAATGGCACACCCGCATCCATCCCGCTGATCTGCCCTTGATCAACAAGGCCACCGCCACGTCGATCGAATGCCGCGGCGTGGTGGATGTGGCCGCGCGATACCGCCTGCCGGACGGCAGCTATCGCTTGCAGGCAACCCGGCGCGTGGCCGTGTTCGACGACACGGGCCGGGCCACCGCCGTGCTGGGCGTTTCATGGGATGTCGCCAAGCGGGCGCGCGACGAACGCCTCGAACGCGAGGCCGAGCTGCGCATGACGCTGATCGCGGAGTCGGCGGGTGTGGGCATCTGGCGTGGCGATCTGGCCACGGGCCGCTTCTCCTGCAACGGCTTGCTGCGCGAATGGCTGAGCGGCTCGGGCGAGGCGGGCTATTCGCTGGCGCAGGCCGCGCGACGCCTGCTCGACGCGGTGGATCCGCCCGATCGCGGCGCACTGCGTGCCGGCCTGTTCGCGTGTCTGCGCAGCGAGGCCGGTATCCATGAATCGGCGTTCCGCCTGCGCTGCGCGGATGGATCCACACGCTGGATGACGGTGCGCATGCGACACACCCTGCAAGACGGCGGCTCCGCGCTGTTCGGCGTGCTCATCGATGTGACGAGCCAGCACGATCTCGGGCAGCGCCTGCTCGACGCCCAACGGCGCGACGCCGTGGCGCGCGGTGCCGCGGGACTCGGTTTGTGGGAGCTCGACATCGCGACCGGAAACCGTGTCTGGGATGACGAAACCTATCGCCTGTTCGGCTTCGACCCCGGCGACCCGCGACCCGCCAACGAGTTGCGAACGCTGGCCCTTCATCCAGACGACAAACCGGGGGCCGACCGCTGGGTGGCGGGCATCATCGAAGCCGAATCCCGGGGCGAACCAGGTTCCCGCGAAGCCAGCGAAAACCTGTTCCGCGCCGTGCACCCCGACGGTTCGGTGCACTGGATCGCCGGCCGCTACCTGATCCGGCGCGATGAAGCGGGACTCGGCCCGCTGCTGATGGGCGTGTACTGGGATGTGACTGAATTCAAACGCAGCGGCGATCTGCGGCAGGAAACGCTGGTTGCCGAACAATCCAGTCGTGGCAAGAGCCAATTCCTGGCCCGCATGAGCCACGACCTGCGCACCCCGCTCAACGCCATCCTCGGCTTTTCACACCTTCTGCTGGCCGATACCGCGCGGCCCTTCCCCGAGTCGCACCGCCAGCGCATGCACCAGATCGCCGATGCGGGTGCGCATCTGCTGGGTCTCGTCAACGACGCGCTCGACGTGGCCAGCATCGAAGCCGGCACCTTGCCGATTGCCGAAGAGCTGGTGGAACTCGATCCCGTGCTGCAGCAATCCCTGCGCTGGGCCGAACCTGCCGCCGCACGTGCCGGCATCACCCTGTCGGGCGAAGCGATCGGTGACCGTGTGCACGGCGATCCCAGGCGCCTGCGCCAGGTGCTCATCAATCTGCTCAATCACGCGATCCAGAACCGGCGTCGCGGCGCGCACATCCTGCTTGCAGGGATCGATTCCCCCCGCTCGGGCTGGGCCGGCATCGAACTGCGCGACGCGGCCCGCACAGGCGTGCACCACAGCGCCCACGACGATCGCCTGTTTCGCCCCTTCGAGCCCCTGCGGCCCGATCGGGAAGGCTTCGAAGGCGTGGGCATCGGGCTATCGATCGTGCAGCACCTGGTGCAGCGCATGGGCGGCCGCATCGATATCGAGCAGGCGCCGCAGCCGCGCGCGAGTTTCAGGCTGTGGTTGCGTCAGGCGCACACCGGCGCACCGCCGCCGAGCAGCCCGACGGCCACGCCGACCCTGCCCACACCAGCCGTCGGCGCGAGCACCGCCGCATCCCGCGCGCACGACATCCTCTACATCGAGGAGGACGAGACCAATCTGCTGCTGATGCGGGAGCTGATGGCCCTGCGCCCCGGCTTGCATCTGGAGACGGCCGGTGATGGGCTGACGGGTGTGGCAATGGCGCGGCGGCTGCGCCCGTCGCTGATTTTTGTCGACCTGGGCCTGCCGGATATCGATGGCTTCGAAGTGCTGCGGCGATTGCGCGCCGATCCGAGCCTGCGCGATGCGGTGATCGTGGCGGTATCGGGTGGCGCGCTGCCCGACGTGGCCGCCAGGGCGATGCAGGCCGGCTTTTCCGATTGCTGGATGAAACCTATCGATCTGGGCCGCTTTCTTGCCGGCATCGATCAATGGATCGCCACATGGGTGCCCGCGTCTTGAAACAACTGCCCGAAGCGATCGCGATCTCCCCCTGCCCCGCGGTTTGGGTCTGGCCGGAGAGCGACGGCCCGGCATGGCTGGCCAATGCGGCGGCGCTGGCCTGGCGGTCGGTGGCGGTTTGGCCCTCGGACGAATGGATGTCGTTGGCCAAGGCCGTGCTCGAAGCCACCGGTCAATCGTCGCGCGCCGAGCCGCCTGGTGAGGCGAGCCGCTCCAGCGAAGGCGAATTCGTCACGCCGCGGGATCGGGCTCATTCAGCGCACTTCAGCGCCTGCCCGCTTGAAGAAGGTGGCGTGATCGCCTGGTTGCGCGCACCCGAGGATGGTGTGCTGGAAAAAGCGGCGGCATTCGACGCCGACGATGCCTATGTGCATCTGTCGCTGGCCGAGGGCCTGCTCGGGCTGGCGCTGTGGCGGCTGGACGCTCGCGCCCATCGCCTGAGCGGCAATTCCCTGGGCTTCCAGATGGTCGGTCTCGTGCCCGCGCGCGACGGCACGGTGGCGCCGGAAGCGTTTTATTCGGTGATGCCGCCGGACGACCGCGATGAGCTCTTCAAGCACCTGGCCGATGGTGGGCGACGAGACGGCGTGGCGATGTCTGAATGGCGCTTTCGCACGCCCGACGGCGGCAGCCGCACCCTCAAGACGCTGCGTATCGCCCAGCGCGATGAACTTGGCCGCACCGCGGCCCTGACCGGGGTATCGGTCGATGTGACCGATCTCATCGCCCAACGGGATCGCGCGCGCGAATCACGGATCAACATGAACCTCATCGCCGACGCCACCGGCATCGGCATCTGGCGCGTCGATCCGCGCATCGACAGCCTCGGCTGGAATCGCCATCTCGCGCGCCTGCTGGATGTCGACGCGGCCGAAGAAGTATCCATCGAGCGCATCGGCCCCGAGCTGCTCAAGCGCGTGCACCCGCAAGATCAGGCCCAGTTTCGCCGCGCCATCGCCGCCCTGTCCCAAGGCAGTGAATCGAACCGCGAAGAGGCGCTGCGCATCGTGCGACCGGACGGCAGCGTGCGCTGGGTGGTAGTGCGCGCCCGCCGCACGTCGCGCGAGCCGGGCGGCGAGGTGTTCGGCGTGCTGCTCGACATGACCGGCCAGCGTGAGCTGTTCGATCGCATGCGCCAGGCGGAGCATCGGGTGGAACTGGCCGCACGCTCCGTCGGCCTGGGTATCTGGGAGATGGACCTGGCCACCGGACGCCGCACCTGGGACGCCCAGATGCACCGCCTGCACGGCGTGGATCCCGCCGATCCCCGGCCTCCCGACAACCTGCGCCACCGGATGATCGATGCCGACGATCTCGCCCGCGAGGATGATCAGCTGCGCCAACTCGCCATGCGCGCCCCGGACGCCCCCGACACGCCGACGCTCGGTCGCGACATGGTGCTGAGCGTGACCTGGGCCGATGGCACGACACATTGGCTCACGTCGCGCGCGATGGTGGTTCGCGACGACAACCTCACGCCGACCCACCTGCTGGGTGTGCAGTGGGATATGACGCAACAGCGCCGCAATGACGACATGCGCCGCGAAAAACAGGCCGCCGAGGAGGCCAGCCGCGCCAAGAACCTGTACCTCGCACGCACCAGCCACGAGCTGCGCACACCCCTGAACGCCATCCTCGGTTTTTCGCAATTGCTGATCGCCGACGATTCACTGCGGTTCGATGGCACGCAGATGCATCGGCTGCACACCATCATCGAAGCCGGCCACCAGTTACAGGCGCTGATCGATGACACCCTCGACGTGGCCAGCATCGAGGCCGGCTCGCTGTCGCTGGGCGATGAGCCTGTCGATCTGGGTGCGGTGATCACGCAGGCCCTCGTGACCCAGGCGGCGTTGGCGCAGCGCGGCGGAGTCCGCCTCAGCGCCGGCGCGCAGACGCACACCGCGCTCGGTGATCCGCGCCGCGTGGCGCAGATCGTCAACAGCCTGTTGATCCACGCTGTGCGTCACAGCCTCGCGGGTGACCGTGTGCAGGTGCGTGCGGTATCCGATCCCTTCTCCGCCATGGTCGGCGTGGAGGTGGAGTTGGCCGAGCGCCAGATCGCACCCGCGGTGCTCGACCGCCTGTTGCGCGCGATCGACCAGCTGATGCTCGAGCGCAGCGCGTTCGAGGGCAGCGGCGTGGGCTTGTCGGTGGCGCGGCATTTCGCCGAGCGCATGGGCGGCCGGCTCGAAGCGCGCGTCACGCCGAAGGCCGGCACGCGGTGGATGCTGTGGTTGCCGATGGCGCCGGGCGACGAGGCGGCGAACGACGACGTCATGGCGGTCGATGCGCGCACGCAGTTGCTCAGCCGCTCGCCGATCCAGGCCCCGCACGACCTGCTGTACGTGGAAGACGATCCGATCAACCTGCTGCTGGTGCAGGAACTGCTGTCGCTGCGGCCCGGCCTGCGCCTGCACACCGCCGTCGATGGCGCGGCCGGCGTGGCCATCGCCCGGCGTTTGCGCCCGGCACTGATCTTCCTCGATCTGCACCTGCCTGATCTCGATGGATTCGAGATACTCAGCCGATTGCGCAGTGATCCGTCGCTGGCCGAGACGCCGGTGATCGCCATCTCGGCCAGTGTGTCGGCAGACCATGCCGCGCAGGCTGCGCACTGCGGCTTCGCCGACTACTGGACCAAGCCGCTGGACACCGTGCGCTTCCTGCATGGGCTCGACGAGTGGGTGGCTCGCCTGCCCCGGCATGTGCTGAACTGATCACGCGGGCCTGGCTCGGGCCTCAAGCCCGCGGCGGCCGGCGGACGTGTCAGTCGCAAGGGCCGGCAGGCGCTTCGGGCGGCGGCGCCGCTTGAGTTGATGCCGCGCTCGGGCACATCACCACCACCACGCCGTTGAAGCCAATGGTGTAGAGCCGGCCCTGACCGTCTTCGCCCAACGAGCCGATGCCTACAAGGCCGGTGCCGGCGAGCATGGCCGTGGTTTCGTCGCGGCCTTCGGTGGGCCGGCCGTTGGCGGCGTAGGCAAACGAGAACATGCGCCCGCTCACGAAGTCGCCAAAGAAATAACGGCCATCGGCCTCGGGAATCGTCGGCCCCCGGTAGACAAAGCCGCCGGTGATCGCATTGCCCAGGCTGCTGGCGCCGGTGTGCGGATAGTCGAAAACCGGTTCGGTCATGCCTGTCTTGCCACCGCCGACGAGCGGTGTGCGGATCGTGCCTTCACGCAGGCGCCAGCCGTAGTTATGGCCACCGGGATCGCCTGCCGCTTCGAAGTTGATCTCCTCGCGGGTGTCCTGGCCCACGTCGGCGATCCAGAAATCGCCGGTGGCGCGATCGAAGCTCGGCCGAAACGGATTGCGCATGCCCAGCGCCCAGATCTCGGGCAGCACATCGGAGCGGTCGACAAACGGGTTGTCGGCGGGGATGGCGTAGGCCGCGCCGCTGACATCGATGCGCAGCAGTTTGCCGAGCAACTGATTGCCGTTCTGGGCGTTGTTGTCGGGATCGTAGGCGCCGCCGCCATCGCCGGTGGCGATGTAGAGGTTGCGGCGATCCCCCGGCCGAAAGCCTATCCAGCCCGCCTTGTGGTTGGGGAAGTTCTCCTGCGCAAATCGCAGCAGCGGCTGGCCCGTGGCGGGATCGGCGATGTTGGCCGAAGGCGGGGTCACGGTGTAGCGCGCCACCACGGTGTCGCGTGTGGCCTTGTCGATGTAGTTCACGTAGAAGCGGCCGTTGCTGGCATATCGCGGATCGAACGCCAGGCCGAGCAGGCCCCGCTCGCTCACGTTGTCGACGATGCCGCTGATGTCGAGAAATGTGGACAGGCGGCCCTTGATGGCCACCTTGACGAGGCCGGCCTTCTCGACGATGAAGGCCCGCTGGTCACCGGCCGGAGCCGTCAGGAAAACGGGTTCGGTCAAGCCCGTCACCACCACGCGGCCTTCCAGCGCCTGCGCGCCCACGGCCACGGTGGCCATGGCCACGGCGACGGCCCACTGCCTTGATCGAATGGAAAACATGCTGCAACTCCGATGGCCCGCCCGCGGATATCGCCGGCTTGCTGTGGCCATCAGCAGTGTCACCGCCGCCATCACGGCGGCGCAATACCTACAAACGCAAGAGCGGGTAAGTGCTGCATGCAGGCGCTCGGGCGCCCGAGGCCGCCAAGGCGCGGCGCCTCGAAATCAGTTCGATTCCTTGATCAGGCGCCCCGCGGCCGACTGGACCGGCCGGGCGTTCATCGGGTACAGCCGCGAGAAAACCGCGATCTGCGCTGGCGAGATCTGCACGGGTTGCTTCATCACCATCCACAGCACGCCCTCGCTGCACGGCGGCGTGGTGAGTGAGCCCATGTAGGTGTAGTAGCGGCGATCCTCGGGCAGGAGTTGTTTGAGGTCGATCGTCGAGCGCGCCGGCACCTCCTCGCCCTTTTCCAGCGGCAGGTTGTTCCAGATCGTCTGCACGATCGGCTGCGCGCTGCCACGGTCAAGCAGCACCGCGACCACGGCCAGGCGGCCATCCATGTCCTTGTGCACCAAATGCACCACCATGTCGAAGGCACGGCCGTCGATGCGTTCTTCGGAAGGCCGATGAAAGTGAAACTGCACCAGCTCATAACGCCGGCCGAGCACCCGGATCGCATTGCCCGTACCCACGTTCACCTGCACTGTGTGGCCGTTGTCGAGCACATTGAAGCCGCTGGATTGGTACTCGAACTGCACCGGCTCCAGATCCAGTTGCAGGCCACCGCGAATATCGATCGGGCTCTGGCGCTCGCCGGTGGCGCATTTGGCGTTGTCGGGCGACATCTCGGCCCAGGCCTGCGGCCCCGACTCACCGCCGTAGGTCCAGTGGGCGGCGTGGGCCGGCGCGCCCTTGCCCGGGGCATGCGGATCGATGGCTGCGGCCCGTGCCGGCGTGTTCATCGCCACGCGCTGGGCTGGCGCCGCCACAGCGTGGGTCTTCACCTGCATGTCGTAAGGCGTGCGGCTTTCCGGCGTGCGGTTGGCACCCAGCGTTTCCGCCAGACGGCGTTGCAGATGGTCGATCGGATCCGCCGCAGCGGCGGATTCGGCGGCCACCGGCTTGACCGGCTTGGCTGCCGGGGCCGCCAGCGGCGGGGCGGCATGCGCAGGGGCAGCCGCCGTGGCCGGCTTCTCCGCCCCGTGTTCGGCGGCCGGCGAGGCCAGGGCCGGCGCGTTGGCCGCCAGGGTCAGCAGCGCCAGCAGCGCCAATGAGATGGCGATATCGATCGGGCGTACCGGCGGGTGAACGAGGCGATGAGACATTCGACGGCTCCTGCGGCCAACAGGGCCGCGCGCACCGAGCCGCCCTACGCGGCTCGTGGTCGGATATCGGCGCGCCGCACGCGCAGCTTGAGCCCGCGGCGTTGCCGCGGTGCGCGGTTCAGGGCAGCTTGTCGCGCACCCACCACCAGGCCGCCAGCCCGACGAACAACATCGCGGTGGAAGTGAACGCCAGGGCCACCGGCGAATGCATCACCAGCGGCGCCAGCACCCCGGCCACGACGCCGTTGGCCACGCCGGCGATGAACGCCTGCAACGACGACGCCATACCGCGCCGATCGGGCGCCAGATCCAGCACCATGAGCGTGACCACCGGCACCATCAGCGCCCAGCCAAACGCAAACAGCCCGATCGGCGGCAAGGCCCACAGCGGGTGCAGTGGCAGCCATCCTTGCGCCGATATCAGGTTCAGCGCGATGTTCAGCGCCGAAATCGTCAGCATGATGCGAAAGCCTCGGCGGATCTGGCGCTTGGGCGGCAGCTTGCCGGCCAGCCGGCCGGACCACCAGGCACCGGTCATGATGCCGCCGATCGTGAGGCAGAAAAACCAGAAGAACTGGCCCGGCCGGAGATGAAGCAGATCGCCCAGGAACACCGGCGCCGACAACACGTAGAGAAACATGCCGTTGAACGGTATGCCACTGGCCAGCGCCAGCATCACGAAACGCGCACTGGCCCCCAGCTCCCAGTAGGCCCGCATCAGGCTGCGCACATCCAGCGGCTGGCGATGCGTGGTGTGCAGCGTTTCGGGCAGCAGGCGCCAATTCGCGGCAATCAGCACCACGCCCACCAGGGCCAGAAACCAGAAGATGACGTGCCAGTCGAAATGCACGAACAAAAAGCCGCCGATCATCGGCGCCACCGCCGGCGCCACGCCGAAGTAGATCGTCACCTGCGACATCACGCGCTGCGCGTCGGCGGGCGGAAACATGTCGCGGATCACCGCGCGCGACACCACGATGCCCCCGCCCGCGCTCATGCCCTGCAGCGCGCGGAAGAACACCAGCATGCCGATCGTCTGCGACATCGCACAGCCGATCGATGCCACGGTGAACAGCACCAGCGACCCCATCACCACCGGCCGGCGCCCGAAGCTGTCGGACAGCGCACCGTGGAACAGGTTCATCACCGCGAAGCCGAACAGGTACGCCGACAGCGTCTGCTGCATCTCGACCGGCGTCGCGCCGATCGCGGTGGCGATGCCGGTGAAGGCCGGCAGGTAGGTGTCGATCGAGAACGGCCCGAGCATGCCCAGGCACGCCAGCAGCACGGCCAGCGCCCAGCGCGGCGCACGCCAAAGGG
>JANMAS010000542.1:0-8324 GCA_031359975.1 Burkholderiales bacterium | reverse complement strand
CGAAGCCGAAGCCGAAGCCGAAGCCGAAGCCGAAGCCGAAGCCGAAGCCGAAGCCCCGGTGTTCACTTCGGCGCTCGATGCGTTGGTGGCGGTAAAACTCTCGCCGCTGCCGCGGGCCGCATCGTTACCCACCGAAGAATTGGCCGCCTCGCTGTCGGCCGGCCCGATCATCGACATCGAGCCGATCGAAGACGATCTGGATGCGGTGGATGCGATCGATCCCGAGCTGTTCCCGATCTTCGACGAAGAAGCCCACGAACTCGTGCCTCGCCTGGCCGACGCGGTGGACGCCTGGGCTCGCTCGCCGGCTGACCGCCAGCCCGCGCTCGATTGTCTGCGCGCCCTGCACACCATCAAGGGCAGTGCGCGCCTGGCGGGTGCGATGCGCATGGGCGAGATGGCGCATCGGCTCGAATCGGGTGTCGAAGCGGCGCTGGCCCACGGCACACCCTCGCCGGACATGCTGGATCGGTTGCATGCCGGCAGCGATGCGATTGCACATGAGCTGCAGCGGCTGCGCACCGCGCCTTCGCCGGATGCGGCGATCGACCCGCAAGGCCCCGAAGCTCACGCCGGGGCCGAAGCTGCGCCAATGCATGAGCCCGCCGCCTGGCTGGAAGCACCGGCGGTGGTGGCCGAGCCTGTGGTCGCCGCAGCCGAGCCGGTGGCTCCTGCCGCCGAGCCGCTGGCGGAACCCGAACCAACGATCGACGCGGATTCGGCCGACCTGCCGGCACCCGCATCCGTGAGCTCGGTGGGTGAGAGTTTCGACACCATCGACTGGTCTCGTTTTGGCGCCCCTGTGGATACCGGCGCGGCGCTGGCCGCTGTGGCGGCGCCCGCGCCGGTGCGGCACAACACGGTGCGCGTGCGTGCGGTGTTGCTGGACCGGATGGTCACCCACGCCGGCGAGGTGAGCATCACCCGCGCGCGGCTGCAATCGGATGTGGAGCAGCTGCAAGGCAGCCTGAAGGACCTGACGGAAAACCTCGATCGCCTGCGGCGCCAGTTGCGCGACATCGAGCTGCAGGGTGAATCGCAGATCTCTTCGCGCATGGAGGCGGCCAGGTCGTCGGCGCTGTCGTTCGATCCGCTGGAGCTCGACCGCTTCACCCGCTTCCAGGAGCTCACCCGCATGATGGCGGAGTCGGTGGGCGACGTTGCCACCGTGCAGCGCAGCCTGCAGCAGGCGGTGCAGTCGATCGAAGACGATCTGGCCGCCCAGGCGCGGCTGACGCGTGATCTGCAGGAAGACCTTCTGCGCTCGCGCATGCTGGAGTTCGATTCGCTCTCGGAGCGGCTGTATCGCGTGGTGCGCCAGGCCGCCAAGGAAAGCGGCAAGCTGGTGCGGCTGGATATCGAAGGCGGCTCGATCGAAGTGGATCGTGGCGTGCTCGACCGTCTGGCCGGGCCGTTCGAGCATCTGCTGCGCAATTCGGTGGTGCATGGCATCGAGGCACCGGCCCAGCGCGTGGCGCGTGGCAAGGAGGGCAGCGGCCTCATCGTCATCAGCCTGAAGCAAGAGGGCAACGACGTCGACATCACGGTGCGTGACGACGGGCAAGGGCTCGACCTGCGCCGGATTCACGAGCGCGCCGTGGCCGCCGGCCTGATCGAGGCCGATGCGCATCTCGACGACGCCGAGCTGGCCAACCTCATCTTCCGCCCGGGCTTTTCCACCGCACAGAAGGTGACCGAGCTCGCCGGGCGAGGCATTGGCATGGATGTGGTGCTGTCGGAAGTAAATGCGATGGGTGGCCGGGTTGAAACCGCCACCACGCCGGGGCAAGGCACGGCGTTTCGCTTGCTGGTGCCGCTGACCACCGCCGTCACCCAGGTGGTGCTGGCGCGCTGCGGAACGCTGACGGCGGCCATACCCGCCGGCATCGTCGAAGCGGTGCGCCGCGTGCCCACCGACGACGTGTGGCAGGCCTACCAGACTGCCGAGCTGCCGGCCAGCGAGTCATCCGAAGCCATGCCGTTTTTCTGGCTGGCCTCGTTGCTCGACGACAGCCCGATGACGATGGCTGCCGGCCGCACGCAATCGGTGGTGGTGGTGCGCAGCGCGGCACGCCGCGTGGCGGTGCATGTGGATCAGGTGGTGGGGCAGCAGGAAGTGGTGGTCAAGAACCTCGGCACCCAGCTCTCGCGTCTACCGGGCCTCACCGGCGTGAGCCTGCTGCCTTCGGGTCAGGTTGTGCTGATCTACAACCCGGTGGCTCTGGCATCGGTGTATGGCAGCGTGGCCGCGGCTTCGGGTGTTGCGGCGCGCCAGGCCTTGCTTGCCACCTCGTCCACCGGGGAACCGGGCGATGTGGCCGCTCAAGTGGCGGATGCCGCCGTGCCGGCCGAGCCGTTGATCATGGTGGTCGACGATTCACTCACCGTGCGCCGCGTGACGCAGCGTTTGCTGCAGCGCGAGGGCTACCGGGTGGTGCTCGCCAAGGATGGGCTCGATGCG
This sequence comes from Burkholderiales bacterium, assembly GCA_031359975.1. Lineage (GTDB taxonomy): Bacteria > Pseudomonadota > Gammaproteobacteria > Burkholderiales > Burkholderiaceae_C > JANMAS01. The sequence goes on along the minus strand of JANMAS010000542.1, from coordinate 5,863 downwards.
CTGGAGAAGCTGGCCCAGGAAATCCCCGCCGTGATGCTCAGCGACATCGAAATGCCACGCATGGATGGCTTCGACCTGGTGCGCAACCTGCGCGCCGACGAGCGCCTGGCCTCGCTGCCGGTGGTGATGATCACCTCACGCATCGCCCAGAAACACCGCGATCTGGCCGGTGAGCTGGGCGTTGATCACTACCTCGGCAAGCCCTACGCCGAGGATGAACTGGTCGCCCTGGTAAGGCGCTACGCGCCGGTCGCACAGATCAGCTGAACCCCGCCCCACCCGAAGCGCTCATCTGATCGGGCCGAGCGCCGGGCCGCTCCCAAGCCGGCCCGAGCCCCCTTGGGGGGCCGAATGACGTACCCGTCAGTCGGGGGGCCGTCATGCCGCCGGCCCGAGCCCCCTTGGGGGGCCGAATGACGTACCCGTCAGTCGGGGGGCTGTCATCTGAGGGGGCCGAAGACGTGGCGCACGGCGTACGAGATGCATGCGGTGTGCACCACGTCGCCGTGGTAGCCAGGATCCAGCGGGCCGGTGGGTGCGCGGCCGTCGATGAAATCGCGGTACTCGGGATCGTTTTCAACGTCGATCACCGTGGTGGGCACGCCGCGGCCCACGAATGACCCGGCGGCCGCCAGCGTGTTGGCAAACGACACCGCCGGATCGAGCGAACTGCCGCACAGGTTCATGGGTACCTTGGGCGTCCAGTTGATGGTCACGTTCTGGCGCAGCCGCACGCGGGTGGTGTTGTTGGGGTTGATCAGGAAATCGTTGACCCACGTATCCGTGAGCAACGCACCAGGGCCGCGCAGCGCGCTGGGCAGCAAGCCGGCGTTGACCAGGTCGAACGCATCCATCGTGCCCGGCAAAAGGCCCTCGACGGTGCCCGACCAGGGGCTCTGGAACACCTCCGTGGTGGCGCCGTAGATATCGCCATACGCGTTTTCGAATGCGGTGAGCAACAAGGTGGACTTGCTCACGGCGGGGGGGTCATCGCCGTCGGCGGCGGCCAACTCGCCCAGCATATTGTTTTCGAGGTCGTAGGAGCCCGACGTGGGCACGCTGGCGGTGACCACAAACTCGGTGCCGTAATCGCGTTCCATCGCCCGGTGGGTGGCCATCGTCACGCCGCCGCCTTGCGACGAGCCGAACAGAAACAGCTTGCCGCTCAGCGCGATGCCTTTGCTGGCCAACAAGGCGCGTGCCGCGCGCACCGCATCGATGGTCACCACCGCGCCGTCTTCGGCAACGTGGTAGGGGTGGTAGTCGAGCGTCGAGCCGCCGTAGCCGCTGTAATTGGGTGTGACGGTCACATAGCCTTGGGACGACAGATAAGGCGCGAAATCCTTGATCTGATCAGGTGTGGATTCGTCGAACGCCGCCATCAGCGTGGTGCCGTGATTTTCGAGCACCATCGGATAAGGGCCGGGGCAATTCACCGGGATTTGCAGGCCGGCCGAATCCTCCACCATCTCGCCGTTGGGGCCCCGCGTGGCGTAGACCAGTCGGAACACCTGCACGTCGCACGCGGCCGTGGTGCCCACCAGCGGCTGTTCGTCGGGGTGGCTGCGCAGGTAGGCGTCGGATTGGGCCTTCGTCAAGGTGCCTGTGGAGGCCGACGAAATCAGCGTGCCGCGGGGCTGGTCGGTCACGGGCGGCGGCCGACCCACCGACTCACTTGCGCCGCCGCCGCAGGCTGTCAGGGCCGCGGCCGCAAAAGCCATCAGGCCGGTGGCTGCGGCGGTGTGCCGCGGCGAAGACGATGGCATTGAATGCATGTGATGTGACCCCGATGAAGTGATGCAGGTTTTCCCAGCTGGCGCAGGCACACCCTGGTGCCACTGAAACCAACGGTTCCGTGCCGCGCCATGTTGACGGGCACGGCGCCGAATGGCGAGTTCAGCCATCTTGCTTTACCTTGACTTAGCTTGCCGTTACCCAGGCTACACACAAACCGGCCCGCCTTGAAAGCGTACGTGTCCGGGGTAAGCAACTGCGTCGGCACACGTCGCGTTGCGGTGTCGGACACGGCCGGTATCACGCCGTTTTGCGCACCACGGAAAAGCGTTGCAGCGTGAGCGCGCGCGCCTCGTCGTGGTTGACGATCGGTGCCGGGTAGTCGCGCCCGAGCACGAAGCCGGCGGCTGCCAGATCGATCGGCTTGGCCAGCCACGGCGCGTGCACGCAGGCTGCGGGCAGCTTGGCCAGCGCAGGCAGGTAGCGGTGGATGAAGCGCCCCTGCGGATCGAACTTCTCGCTCTGGCTCACCGGGTTGAAGATGCGGAAGTATGGCTGCGCATCGCAACCGGTGGAGGCGGCCCACTGCCAGCCGCCGTTGTTGGCGGCAAGGTCGAAATCGTTGAGCTTTTCGGCAAAGTAGGCTTCGCCGCGCCGCCAATCGATGCCCAGGTCCTTGGTGAGAAAGCTGGCGGTCACCATGCGCAGCCGGTTGTGCATGTAGCCGGACTGGTTGATCTGGTGCATGGCCGCATCCACCAGCGGATACCCGGTACGGCCTTCGCACCAGGCCTTGAACAGCCGATCGGCCTCGCGCCCGTGCTCCCACTTGATGCGGTCGTACTCGGGCTTGAAGGCGTGGCCCACCACATGCGGGTGGTGGTGCACGATCTGGTGGTAAAAATCGCGCCAGATCAGCTCCGACAACCACACCTGCGCACCGCGCGATCCGGCCTCGGTGCGATGGCTGGCCTCGCGCGCCAACTGGCGGATCGACAACGTGCCGAAGCGCAGGTGCGGGCCCAGGTAGCTGGGGCCTTTGACTGCCGGGAAGTCGCGCGCATCGGCGTAGTGGTCGATGCGGTCGAGGAACTCGACAAACTGCTGCTGCGCACCGGTGGCGCCGGTGAGCAGGCGGATGTCGCGCAGGTTGGTGGGTTCGAAGCCGATGGCCTGGATGGTGGGCACCGCCGCGGTCATGCCGGCCGGCAGCGGTGCGAGGGCGCCCGCATGGCGGGCCACCGGGTAGGCGCGCAGCTGGAAGGCGTCGAGCTGGCGCAACCAGTTGGTCTTGTACGGCGTGAACACGCTGTAGGGGCCCCCGGTGGCTGTCAATATTTCGCTGCGCTCGTAGACGACATGGTCTTTGCTGGTGCGCAGGGCCACGCCCAAGTCGGCCAGTCTGCCGCGCACGGTGGCGTCGCGCGCGAGCGCGTCGGGTTCGTCGTCGTGGTTGGCGTACACCGCCTGCACGCCCAGTTCGCTGGCCAAGGCCGGGATGATGTCGGCGGCCACACCATGGCGCACGATCAGGCCCGCGCCTTCCACGCCGTGCGAGACGGCGAGGGCGCGCAGGTCGGCGTCCAGCCCCACCAGGCTGTCGCGGATGAACTCCACCCGGCGATCCTGGCGCGGCAGGGCATCGAGGATCGCCCGATCGAACACAAACACGCACCACACCCGCCGCGCCGCCTTGCAGGCGTGGTAAAGCGCGGCCTGATCCTCGGTGCGCAAATCGCGCCGAAACCAGACCAACGCCGCATCAATCGTTTTTTCCATCGGCTGCAGTGTGCAGCGGGAATAAAATCCCTGCATGCCCAGCCAACCCGCCACCCCGATCAACCTGACGAATCAGTTCCTGATCGCCATGCCGGGGATGGCCGACGACAACTTCTCCGGCTCGGTGATCTACCTGTGCGAACACAACGACAAGGGCGCGCTGGGCCTGGTGATCAACAAGCCGATCGACATCAAGCTGCGCAGCCTGTTTGCCAAGGTGGAGCTTTCGCTGGAGCGCGACGATCTGGCCGATGAGCCTGTGTTTTTCGGCGGGCCGGTGCAAACCGAGCGCGGCTTCGTGCTGCACGAAAAGGTGCCGGGCGATGATTTGCCGGGCTACAACTCCACGCTCTCGGTGCCCGGCGGGCTGGAGATGACCACCAGCAAAGACGTGCTCGAGGCGATCTCGGCCGGCGCCGGCCCGAAGCGGGTGTTGGTGACGCTGGGCTACAGCGGCTGGTCGGCCGGCCAGCTCGAAGCCGAGATCGGCCGCAATGGCTGGCTCACGGTGGATGCCACGCCCGAGGTGATCTTCGACACGCCGATCGAACTGCGCTACGACCGTGCCATCGCGCTGTTGGGCATCGATCCGCTGATGCTGTCGCAGGATGCAGGGCATGCGTGAGGCGCCTGCCGATCTCCGGCGATGCCACCACACGCGCCGGGTTCATGCGTGGTGGGCGCGGCGTTGACGGCCTTGCCGCAACCCGCCACCGCGTCGAGCGCACCCCGCTCCTTTCTTGCTTTTGATTTCGGGACGCGCCGCGTGGGCGTGGCGGTGGGCAACTCGTTATTGCGCCAGGCGCAGGCGCTGAAGACCATCGCCGCCGAGGGGGATGTGCGCTTCGCCGCGATCCAGGCGCTGGTCACCGAATGGCGGCCCGACGCGCTGGTGGTGGGCATCCCCACGCATCCCGATGGCGCGCCGCACGACAACACCCGGCGCGCCCAGCGCTTCGCCCGCCAGTTGCACGGCCGCTATCACTTGCCGGTGCACGAAGTGGATGAGCGTTACTCCACCACCGAGGCCTTGTCCGAGGGCGCGCGCGATGTCGACGCGGCTTCAGCGAGAGTGATCCTCGACCAATATCTACGAGGGCTCGAATGACCACCTTGATGCTCGATGCCGAGGCTTTGTACGGCCAGTTGCTTGCCGGTGTGCGCACCTTGCGCCGGCCCGAGGGCGTGCTGGTGGGGATCTGGTCGGGTGGCGCCTGGCTGGCCGAGCGCCTGCAGCGCGATCTGGCCTTGCCCGGCCAGCCCGGCGTGATCTCCAGCACCCTGCACCGCGATGACTTCGGCGAGCGCGGCATGAGCGCCGCCGCCGATCGCACCGCGCTGCCGTTTTCGGTGGACGGCGCGCACATCGTGCTCGTCGACGACGTGCTCAACACCGGCCGCACCATCCGCGCGGTGATCAACGAGCTGTACGACTTCGGCCGGCCCGCTTCGGTGTCGCTGGCGGTGCTGGTGGATCGCGGCGGCCGCCAATTGCCGATCGAGGCCGCCTGCGCGGCGGCGCGGGTGGTGCTGCCCGATCGCCAGCGGCTCTCGCTGCGCCGCGCCGACGATGGCCAGTTCACGTTTTCGATCGCCGACGGCGAAGGAGGAGCCGCCTGATGCTTGCGCGCCGCAATCCCCAGCTCAATGCCCACGGCGAGCTGATCCATCTGTTGTCGATCGAAGGGCTGCCGAGATCGGTGCTGACGCAGATCCTCGATACCGCCGGCACCTTCCTCAGCGTGAACGATCGCGAGGTGAAGAAGGTGCCGCTGCTGCGCGGCAAGAGTGTGTTCAACCTGTTCTTCGAAAACAGCACGCGCACCCGCACCACCTTCGAGATCGCCGCCAAGCGCCTGTCGGCCGATGTGATCAACCTCGACATCGCGCGCTCCAGCACAGCCAAGGGCGAGAGCCTGCTCGACACCATCGACAACCTCTCGGCGATGCATGCCGACATGTTCGTCGTGCGCCACTCCGAATCGGGCGCGCCCTACCTGATCGCGCGCCACTGCGCGCCGCATGTGCATGTGGTGAACGCCGGCGACGGCCGCCATGCGCATCCCACGCAGGGCTTGCTCGACATGTACACCATCCGCCACTTCAAGCGTGATTTCACCCAGCTTTCGGTAGCCATCGTCGGCGACATCGTGCACTCGCGCGTGGCGCGTTCCGATATCCACGCCCTCACCACGCTGGGCGTGCCCGATATCCGCGCGGTAGGCCCGAAGACACTCGTGCCGGGCGATTTGCGCGAGATGGGCGTGCGTGTGTGCCACGACCTCGCCGAAGGCGTGCGCGATGCCGATGTGATCATCATGCTGCGCTTGCAGAACGAGCGCATGAGCGG
>JANMAS010000519.1:0-9702 GCA_031359975.1 Burkholderiales bacterium | reverse complement strand
AGAGCACTCTTGGCGCCGTGTTTCCGAACCGCCAGGGCAACCCCTACACCTCGGCCGGCTTCGCGGCCATGTGGGGGAAGCTGATGCGCGAGGCGATGGCCAAGCAAGTGATCGAGCGGCGCTTCACGTTTCATGACCTGCGCGCGCACTACACCACCGAGCACAAGGCCCAGACGGGAATGCTGCCTGATATGCACGCCAGCCCGACGACGACAGCACGCATCTACGAGCGCTCGCGCGTCGCGAAAAGGAAGGCGCTTTGAGCGCGGATATTCCCACCGTGGGAATTCCATGGGAATCAACCACTGTACGAATCAGCAGGCGCTGACCGTAAGTGGTTGATTTAATTGGTGGGCCCTGAGTGACTCGAACACTCGACCAACGGATTAAGAGTCCGCTGCTCTACCAACTGAGCTAAGAGCCCGAAATCTGCGCGGTGGTGGGTCGTGCGTGACTCGAACACGCGACCAACGGATTAAAAGTCCGCTGCTCTACCGACTGAGCTAACAACCCTGCCGAAAGAGACAAAAATTCTAGCATGCCGACATCGTCGGCTCAGGTGGTGGCGTTGTGCGAAAGCACAGCGGCGATGGCCTGTGCCGCGGCCACCATGCCAAACACGGCGGTGACGGTGACGCTCGATCCATAACCGTGGCAGTTCAGGCTGCCGTCCACCTCGCAAGCGGCCTCGGGCATGGCCACCGGCTCGCGCGAAAAAACGCAGCGGATGCCCATCGATCCAGTGCGTGGCGCCGCATGGTCGCGGCGCAATTTCTGCCGCAGCGAGGCCAGCAAGGGATCGTGGCTGACCTCGGCCAGATCGGCGACGTCCACCCGCTGCGGCTCGCGCTTGCCACCCGCCGCGCCGCACACGATGAGCCGAGCGTCTGTCTGCCGCGCCCAGGCGGCCATGGCGAGCTTGGCGGCGGATTGATCGCAGGCATCGATCTCCACGTCCACCTCGGCCGTCAGCAGCCCGGGCCAGTTGCCGGGCTCGGCAAATTCCTCCACCGGCTGCACCTGGCACCCGGGATGAATCTGCGCGATGCGCTGCGCCAGCGCCTGCGCCTTGGACATGCCTATCGTGCTGGTGAGCGCTTGCACCTGGCGATTGATGTTGGACTCGGCCACATGATCGAGATCGATCAGCACCAGCCGCGCCACACCGCTGCGCGCCAGCGCTTCGGCCGCCCACGATCCCACGCCGCCGAGGCCGACGATGGCCGCGCGCAAAGCCCGCAGGCGTGTGTAGCCGGCGTCGCCATGCAGCCGGCGCAGGCCACCAAAGCGGCGTTCGAGGTCGGCCTCGTCGAGGGGTGGGATCGTGAGGTTCATGGTCTGCGGCGCGGTATTCAAGTCAGTCATGACGTTCATGAGGCACGCTCCATGCGCCAGGTTTGGTAGCGCAGTGCCGCCACCGCGCCGGCGCCGATCGCCGCCAACGCGATGAAGCTGCCGATCGACAGTGTCGACACACCCGAGATGCCCTGCCCGATGGTGCAGCCCAGCGCGGTGACGCCGCCCACGCCCATCAGCGATGCGCCCACGAGATGATGGCCCAGATCCGCCGGCCCGGCGAAGCCCTCCCAGCGAAACGTGCGCGATGCCAGCGCCACGATGGTGGACCCGGCCACCACGCCCAGCACGCTCACGATACCGATGCTCAGCACCTTGGCCTTGTCGCTGAACAACACCAGCCAATCGAGGCTGTAGCCCACCGGCGCCACGAAGCTCATGGCTTCCATGCGGGTGGAGTTGGTGGCGAGAAAGGTGGCTTCGAGCGTGAGCGGATGCTCGGGCACAAAACCGAGACGGCCCGACACCCACCAGGCCGCGACGATCACCGCCCCGATGCCCACACCGCCGAACAGCACATCGCGCTGTCGCCCTTGCGGTCGCATCAGCACCCAGCCGATCACCGCCAGCCCGATGCCCAGCCCCAGGCCCCAGGACCACGCACGCGGCCCGCCGCCGAAGGCATGCGCTGCCAGTGCGGGCAAGGCTTGCGAGGTGGGCAAGGTGAGCGCCGGCATGTCCACCGTGTTCACCCGCGCCACCGCGGTGATGCCTTTGATGGTGGCCAACGCCGCCACACCGAGCACGATGGCCACCACCAGCGATTTGAGGTTGCCCCCGCCAATGCGAATGAGGGTTTTGCTGCCGCAGCCGGAGGCCAGCACCATGCCCGCGCCGAACATCGCTCCGCCCACGGCGTGCGACAACCACAGCAGCCGCGGCTGCCCATACACGCTGTGCACCGGATCGACCCAGCCCATCCCCGCCATCGCGTTGAACCCGACGATGGCCACGCCGGCCGCGAGCGCCCACATGCGCAGACGAGCCCAGTCGCCCAGGGTGACGGCGTCGGCGATCGCGCCCATGGTGCAGAAGTGAGTGCGCTGGCCGATGGCGCCAAACACCGCACCGAGCGCCAATGCGGCGCACAGAACCCGGGTGGTGAGCGAGGCGAGATCGGCTTCAGTCATGGCCGGCAACCCTCGACGAGGCGTGAGCGCCGCGCGGCGCGGGGCCGAGCACCGCTCAGGGCCTTTCGGATCACTTCAGCGCGGCGAGGCGCTCGCGTCCGGCCTGCGCGGCTTCGGACGCCGGGTAGTTTTTCACCAGGTCGCCCAGCGTGCGGCGGGCTCCGGTGCGATCTTTCACCTCGATCTGCGAATTGGCCATGGCCAGCATCGCCTCGGGGGCGCGCTGGTGGTTGGGCGAGCGGGTGATGAAGGCGCGAAAGGTGGCGATCGACTGCGCATACTGGCGCCGGCCATATTGCGCATTGCCGAGCCAGAAGCTCGCCGAGTCGAAGTAGCCGCTCTTCGGATATTTGCGCGTGAACGTGTCGAGGGCAAGCGAGGCCTTGTCGAAATCGCCGCTGCGCAGCAATGCCATGGCCTCGTCGTAGGATTTTTTCTCTTCCGGCTCGGCCACGAACTCCTGGCCGTCGATCAACACCGTTTGCGGCTCGAAACGGCGCATGCGATCGTCAACGCCTTGCGAGATGTCTTTCTGTTTGCGCTGTACCTCGGCCACGTCGCGGCTGAGTTGTTCGTTCAGGCCGCTCAGGCGCGCCACCTCCGCGCGCAGGCTTTCGTTCTGCGTGTTGAGATCCACCAGGCTGCGGCGCACCTGCTGGATCTGCTCCAGCAACTGCGCGTTCGACTCGGTGAGCGTGCTTGTCTTGGCGCGCGATTCGGTCTCGATCTGGGTGAGCCGATTGCGGATGTCGAGGATCGCGCGGCGGGCTTCGTCGTCATCGAAGAGGCCGGCCTTGGCCGATACGGAAAACACCATCATGGCCGCACACACCAGCGTCGGCCAGCGCCACGCTCGCGGTGGGGCATGGCGCAAGGCGCGGGCGGTGGTGGTGGTGGTGGCAGCGGCCATCGTGTGCATCATGGTTGCTCAGGCCCGATCAACGATCTTTCAGTTCGGCGCGGCGATTTTTCGCCCACGCCGCTTCATCGCTGCCCTGCACCGCCGGGCGCTCCTTGCCAAAACTCACCGCCTCCAGCTGGCCGTCGGTGGCACCCAGCAGCACCAGCGAGCGGGTGACAGCCTCGGCGCGCTTCTGGCCGAGCGCCAGGTTGTATTCGCGGCCGCCGCGTTCGTCGGTGTGGCCTTCCACGGTGAGGCGCTTCTTGCCATCCTTGGCGAGCGCCTTGCCGAAGCTCTCGATCGTCGAGCGGAATTCATCCTTCACCACGAACGAATCGAAGTCGAAGTACACGGTGCGCGTGAGCGCCGCATAAGCCTCGGCCTCGGCCTTGCCCAGATCCACGGTGGACACCTGCGATTGCGCGGGAGGCATAGGCGCGGTGGTCTGCGCGCCGGGGGTGCGCGTTTCCACGGGCGCCTTGTCGTCGAGCTTGACGGCGGAGCCGCAGCCGGCGAGCAACGCGGCGATGGCCAGGGGGGCAAGCGCCAGAAAGCGAGCGCGGGTCGAGAGGGATGTCATGGTTTTTCTCCTGAGGGTGAGCGTGAATGTTCGGATTCGGGGCGGGGCTGGACAACCTGGCAAGGGTTCAACGCGGCCAATCAGCGGCCGTACGGGCCCCAGGTGGGCTCCATCACGTCCATGCCACTGGCCAGAAGGCGTGTCTTGATCTTGCCGTCGAGCGTGGTGGTCATCAGCACATCGCGGCCTTGCGAGCGGGTGGCGTAGATCAGCAGCCGGCCGTTGGGCGCAAAGCCGGGGCTTTCGTCGTCGGAGGTGTCGGTCAGCGTCTGCACCATGGCTGTGCCCAGATCCATCACCGCGAGTTTGAACGCTCCGCCTTGCCGCGTCACGTAAGCAAGTGTCTTGCCGTCGGGGCTGATCGCGGGGCTGATGTTGTATGCGCCGCCGAAGGTCACCCGCTCGGCATTGCCGCCACCGGCTGGCATGCGGTAGATCTGCGGGCCGCCGCCGCGATCGCTGACGAAGTAGATCTGCGCGCCGTCGGCGGTGAACACCGGCTCGGTGTCGATCGCGCTGCTGCGGGTGATTCGGCGCGGCGTGCCGCCATCGCGGCCGATCAGGTAGAGCTGCGTGCCGCCCTCTCGCGACAGCGTGACCGCCAGTTCGCGGCCGCTGGGTGCCCAGGCCGGGGCGCTGTTGGTACCGCGGAAATTGGCCACCTGCCGGCGTGCGCCGGTGGCCACTTCCTGCGCCCACACCACCGCCTTTTGCGTCTCGAACGACACATAGGCGAGTTCGCGGCCGTCAGGCGACCAACACGGCGAAATGATGGGCTCGGGGCTGTTCACCGCCACCTGCCCGCCTTCGCCATCGGCATCGGTGATGCGCAGCGAAAAGCGGCCCGCCGCGCGGGTGACGTAGGCGATGCGGGTGGAGAACACGCCTTTGTCGCCGGTGAGTTTTTCGTAGATGGCGTCGGCGACGCGGTGCGCGGCCAGTCGCAGGTCGGCCACTTGCACCACGTAGCTCTGGCCCAGCACATCCTGGCCCTTCAGCACGTCCCAGAGCTTGAAGCGCACATCGAAGCGCCCATCGGCCAGCCGCGTGACCGAGCCGAGCGCCAGCGCATCGGTGCCGCGCCCGCGCCAGTCGGCCAGGGGCGGCGATGACGATTCGTCAAGGCCTTCGGGTGTACCGACGATGCGAAACACCCCACTGCGCTCGAGATCGGCGCGAACGATCGCGCTGATGGCTTGAGCGGTTTTGTCTTCGTCGCGGAAGCGGCCGATGGCCACCGGGATCTGCGTGGCGCCGATGCCCGAAATTTCAACGCGAAGCTGGGCCCAGACCGGACATGTCAGGCCGGCGCCGAGGGCGCCCAGCCATTTTCTTCGCAACCACATGGGGGAGATCGAGTCGTTCAACAGCGTTGAGTTCCATGAAATGTTGGCCGCCCGATTCTAGGAGCGTGCGCAAAGGCCCTGCCAATGGCGCCCGCGGCGCACGGTCCGGCCGGCCCGATAATCACCCCGCAATGCCCTCGCTGACCCAACGCCTCGCCCGTATCACGCCTTATTTTCAGGCGGGGCGCCTGGGGTTGGTGGTCGCCGCGGTGGCGGCTATCATCGGTGCCAGCACCGAGCCGATGATCCCGTGGCTGCTGGGCCAGTTGCTCGACAAGGGCTTCACAGCGGGCACCCTGCCCTTGTGGATCGTGCCGGTGGTGGTGATCGGCCTGTTCACCATTCGCGGCCTGGCCGGCTTTGCCGCGCAATACGCGCTGTCGTGGTCCGCGCAGCTGGGGCTGGAGCGGCTGCGAGGGGCGATGTTCGAGCATCTGCTCAAGGCGGCGCCGGCGCTGTTTACCCAGCGCAGCGCGAGCAGCCTCACCAACTCCCTGGTGTACGAATCGCAGGTGGGTGCCACCACCCTGGTGGCCTCGCTGCTCACGCTGATGAAGGATTCGCTCACGCTGGTCGCCCTGCTCGGCTACCTGCTGTGGCTGAACTGGAAACTGACGCTGTTTGTGGGTGTGATGTTCCCCGCCATCGCGTACGTGATGCGCACGCTCAGCCGCCGCCTGCACAAGCTCACCGTGCAGGGCCAGCAGGCCACCGACGAACTCGCCTACGTGGTGGAGGAAAACGTGCTCGCCTGGCGCATCGTGCGCCTGCATGACGCCAAGGCGTCGCAAATCCGCCGCTTCGACGACAACACCCAGCTGCTGCGCCGGCTGATGCTGAAATCGGTGGCGGCCGGCGCCACGATGACGCCGGTGACGCAGATCCTGGCGGCGATCGCGATGTCGGCGGTGCTGGTGGTGGCCCTGTGGCAATCGGGCACCAGCGGCGGCACGGTGGGCACCTTCGTGGCGTTCATCACCGCGATGCTCGGGTTGATCTCGCCGATCAAGCACCTCTCCGATGTGATGGCGCCGATCACACGGGGTTTGGCCGCCATCGAACGCGGGCTCGACCTGATCGAACACAGCCCGGCCGAACAAGGCGGCTCGATTGCCCTGCCGCGCGCCCATGGCGACGTGCATTTCGACGATGTGCGCCTGAGCTACCGCGACGATCACGCCCCCGCGCTCGACGGCATCAAGCTCGATGTGCGCGCCGGCGAAACCGTGGCGCTGGTGGGCCCCTCGGGCGCGGGCAAATCCACCCTGGTGCATCTGCTGCCGCGCTTCGTGGAGCCGAGTTCCGGTCGGATCCTGCTGGATGGCCATCCGCTGCCCGACTGGAACATCACCGATCTGCGGCGCCAGTTTGCGCTGGTGAGCCAGGATGTGGTGCTGTTCAATGAATCGGTGGCCGCCAACGTGGCGCTGGGCTCGCCGATGGACGCCGACCGTGTGCGCGCCGCGCTGCGCGGCGCCAACCTGCTCGACTTCGTGAATGCCATGCCGCAGGGCCTGGACACCGTGGTGGGCCCCAACGGCAGCCAGCTCTCCGGCGGCCAGCGTCAGCGCCTGGCCATTGCACGCGCGATCTACAAGGATGCGCCGATCCTCATCCTCGACGAGGCCACGTCGGCGCTCGATTCCGAATCCGAGCGCGCGGTGCAGAGCGCCCTCGACGGGCTCATGCGCGGTCGCACCACGCTGGTCATCGCGCATCGCTTGTCCACCATCGAGCGCGCCGATCGCATCGCGGTGATGGATGCCGGTCGCATCGTCGAACTCGGCCCGCACCAGCAGCTGCTTGCCGCCGGCGGCCTGTATGCCCGCCTGCATGCCATGCAATTCAGGAGTTGAAGCCCGTCATGAGCCACCACGCCGCCATCAGCCCCACCAGCCCCATCGGTCGCTACCCTGTGCCCGACCTGGCCGACCTGCCGCAAGACCTGCGCGAGCGCATCCTGGAGGTGCAGGAAAAGGCGGGCTTCGTGCCCAATGTGTTTCTCACGCTGGCACACCGCCCCGCCGAGCTGCGGGCCTTCCTCGCGTATCACGATGCGCTGCTGCTGAAGGACGACGCCACCACCTCGCTGACCAAAGGCGAGCGCGAGATGATCATCGTGGCCACGTCGGGCGCCAATCGCTGCCTGTATTGCGTGGTGGCGCACGGCGCCATCCTGCGGGTGTATGAGAAAAAACCGCTGATCGCCGACCAGATCGCCGTCAATCACGGCAAGGCGGATATCAGCCCGCGCCAGGTGGCGATGCTCGATTTTGCGATGAAGGTATGCCTCGATTCCGCAGCCATCACGGCGGCTGATTTCGACGCCTTGAAAGCCCACGGATTCAACGACGAAGACGCTTGGGATATCGGCGCCATCACCGCCTTCTTCGGCCTGTCGAACCGCATGGCCAACCTGATCTCGATGCGCCCGAACGACGAGTTCTACCTCATGGGCCGTGTACCCCGGACACCCCGCACACCCTGAGCGCTCAGCGCGTGCCCGGCGCCGAAGCCTCGATCACGGGTGTCAACAAAAAGGCGCGCGTGGTGCCGTTGAAAAAGGCGCTGCCGACGATCTGGCCCCGATTGTTGATGGCGTAGGCGGTGCTGATGCTGGTGCTGGGCTTGAGCGGATCTGCCGGGTCGATCAGGTCGTTCAGGTCGAGCATGCCGGTGGCCGCCGACCAGAAAAACGCCGTGAGGCCATGCACGCTGTCGCTCACACCCACGACATGGCTGCGATCGTTGATGCCCTTGGCATCGCTGTAGCCGGTACCTTGCGGCAATTCACCCAGATCGAGCATGCCGGTGTCGGGCTTCCAGATGAAGGCATGCTTGCCGGTGGCGACATCGCTCAGGCCCACCACATGCTCGACATTGTTGACGGCCCGCGCCTCGCTGTAGTAATCGGCCGACGCACCCCGCAAGGTGCCGAGATCGACCATGCCGGTGGCCGCGGTCCATCGAAATGCGTGGTCGGTGGCGCGCCGCGGCGATTGCACATCGCTGGAGCCCACCACCGTGTTGTTGTCGTTCACGCCGTAGGCCACGCTGCGCCCGTTGCCACCGGGTAAATCGCCGAGGTCGCACATTCCGCCGCTGTTGGTCCAGTAGAAGGCGCGCAGGCCCTGGATGGTCGAGCTGTAGCCGACGACGTGTCCGTTGCGGTTGATGCCCAGGCCCACGTCGAAAGTGGCCTCGCCGAGCGTGCCCAGATCGCGCACCTTGTCGCCCTGCGTCCAGCGCACCGCGTGAACATCGCTGCGCCCGGCGGCCAGGCCTTTTTTGTTGACGGCATAGGCGCCCGTCTCCAGCCCGCCATCCAGCGATCCGAGCGCCTGCATGCCGGCACCCGACGCCCAACGAAACGCTTTCAGGCCGGTATCGGTGGCACTCTCACCGACGATCTCGCCGGCGTTGTTGATCGCATACGCCGCGCTGAACACGGCTCCTCCGGACAGATCGCCAAGGTCGGTGATGCGGTATCGGGGCTGCGCGGCGCCGGCACCCACGCACAGGCTGATCAGCGCCAGGGACGCGGCGGCAGATCGGAAGCGAAAGGGGGGACACGGCATGGCTGGTTTCCGTTGGCTGACAACACGCGCACAAGCTGCGCCAAGACACATTCGGAATAGCATTACACAGCTTGACACTAGCTCGCACAAGTTCTGTACCCGGGCTGCTCTTATGCGAAAAAGTACCGCACCATGTGGCGACTGCCGGTCTCCGATCAGGCGCAATCGCCTTTCACGCCCAGCTTGGTGCGTAGGACGATTCCTACAGGCCGGCACAAGGAACACTGATACCGTTGCTTGTCTGCACGATCGATGATCCATAAAACGTCGATCGTCACCTTGAACGCTTCTCATGCCATCGCAGCCAGCCCGCTGATGCCCAACCTGCGCACCTTCATCGTGGAAGACAGCCCGGTGATCCGCGAAAACCTCATCGCCACGCTCGAAGAGCTGGTTCCGATGGAAGTGGTTGGTTTTGCCGAAGACGAGTCCACAGCCGTGCAGTGGCTGACGGCGGCCGGCAACGACTGTCAGCTCGGCATCGTCGACATCTTCCTCAAGCGCGGCTCGGGCCTGGGTGTGCTGATGGCGATGCGCGATTCAGGCAAGGCCGTCAAGCTGGTGGTGCTGAGCAACTTCGCCACACCCGAAATGCGCCGCCGCTGCCTGGAGCTCGGCGCGCACAAGGTATTCGACAAGTCGAACGAGATCGACTCGTTGATCCAGTACTGCGAGCGCCTGGCGGCAGGCGACATGGGCGACAGCACCGCCGGCACGCTTGACGGCACACGTTAGGCCGCCCTATTGAACGGGCTATTGAATCAGACCGTTCTTGATGGCGTAGTACGTCAGGTCGCTGTTCGACTGCAGG